>CAIVPR010000056.1 GCA_903907865.1 uncultured Acidobacteriia bacterium | reverse complement strand
CCCGAATTCCTTTGGCGCTTTCCTTTTCGCCCCTGCTTTGATATCGTTCTTCATGCCGGTCTCCTTTGCACCTCTGGTGCCTTTTCCATTCGGGATCTTACTGCATCCCGCTCGGAGACCGGCCTTCTCATTCCATCTCGGAAGAGTTCCAGGGAAGTCTGCTCTCTACTTCGAAATTCCCCGGTCCGCCAGCCACTCCTTCAACCGTTCCGGCCACGACTCCACCGGAGCCCCCGGCCGCTTGCTCGGCCTGAGCGCGTACCCGTGCGGCCCGAAGCTGTAGATATGCATTTCCGTCGGGATGTGGTGCGCCTCCAGTTCCAAATAGAACTTCACGGTCGGCTCCACATGGGACCGGTCCTCGTCGGTGCAGACCAGGAACGTCTGGGGCGCGTCGTCGGGGATCGGGAATGTGGCGTTCGGCTCGATGGCAATCGGCTGCTGGCCTCCCGCCGCGGTCGGGCGCGACACGGACCCCGGCCGGTAGTAGGGATAGATCAGAATATTGAAATCCGGGCGCGAACTGACGCGCTCCACGGGGTCCGCCGCATCCGGCTTCCCCGCATCAAACTTCGTCCCGATCATGCCGCCGACCTCGCCGCCGGCGGAAAACCCGATGAACCCGATGCGCCCCGGATCCACGCCCCATTCCTTGGCCCGACTGCGCACCAAGCGCATCGACCTCGCCGCGTCCGCGTAGACCTCGTTGGGCAGCGTGTACTTCGACCCTCCCGGAGCCTTCGCCAAGCGGTACTTCAGCACAAACGCAGCGATCCCCTGGGAATTCAGCCAGTCGGCGATCTCCCAGCCCTCCTTCTCGATGACGAGTTGGCTGTGCCCGCCGCCCGGCCCGACGATCATGGCCGCGCCGGTTGCCTTGCCCTTGGGCAGGAACACGTAGATTGACGGGTAGTGCGTCACGGTGAAGTTGCCGGGCAATTTCGCATTCTTCGGATCGACGGAGGGCTTCGAAACCTCGTCCGCCGTGACGCCCTCCGACCCCGGAGCCCCGCCCGGCCAAAGCCGGATCTCCTCCCCGCGTTCCGCAGCCACAGCGGGCGCCGACACCGCCAGCGCGAAACCAGCAACCGCCGTTCCAATCCTCATGAAAAGCTTCATCGACCACCGAATCTATCACAGGCGTTCCGGCCTTGCGATACAATCCGTGCATGTCCCGCCCGCTCCTCCGTACCGCGCTCCTCTGCGCCCTGCTTGCCGCCATCCCGGCATGGGCACTCGACCAAAAGGACGTTGAGTATTCCCGTCCAGACGGCAAGCCCCTCCTGCTCGACATCCACGTTCCAGACGGCCCCGGGCCCTTCCCCGCCGCCATCGTCGTCCACGGGGGCGGGTTCGACCAGGGCAACCAGCGCAGCTATGTCGGGCCGGTTCTCGACGTCCTGACCAAGGCCGGTTTCGCATGGTTTTCCATCGACTACCGGTTGGCCCCGCTGGCGCATTTCCCCCAACCCGTCGACGACGTCAACAACGCGATCCGCTGGGTCAAGGCCAGAACGACCGAGTACCACGTGAATCCAGCCAAGATCGCCTTGGTGGGCGAATCAGCCGGTGCCTTCCTTGTGACGTACGCCGCCACCCATGAAACGCCCGAGACGCGGCTGGCCGTGACCGTCGAATTCTACGGCCCCACGGATTACGCGCGGCTGGCGCTGCTGCGCCGGGACCACCCCGAGCGCTTCGAGATGACCTCCGCCAACCGCCATCTCGCGAACGGTGGCGGCATTGCATTCTTCGGCCTGAAATCGTTGGACGAACCGGGCGGCATGGAGAAATTGCGACAGGCCTCCCCGATCAACGCCGTCCACAAGGGCATGGCCCCGTTCCTGATCATCCACGGCACAGCCGACGACCAGGTCGCCTACGAACTCTCTCCCGCCATGTGCGCGGCGATGAAGAAGGTGTCTGTAGGTTGCGACCTGATCACGGTGGAAGGCGGCAAGCACGGGATGTCCAGTTGGGAAAAGACCGCGGACCCGAACGGATGGAAGACCGGCTTGACGGCGTGGCTGAAGAAGTCGCTGAATCTGAATTGAGCGGGCGCGCTACTGCGGCGGAGCGCCGGTGTAGAACCGTCCACCGACCGACCGCATGACGGCCCCCCACAGGGCCCGGCCCAATTCGGGGAGTTCGTCCATGTGCACGGGAATCGACTGGATGTGGACGCCGGCCATTTCGTCGTCGGTTCCCGGCCCCCAGACCACCCGCTGCGGGGGCGAATGGGGATTCCTCGGGTTCGCCGCCGAATTGTCGTAGACGAACTCCATTTCGATGAGGGAATCCGCGGGCAGGCGGATGGGTGCCGCGTAGCGGTACTGGTCTTGCCAGTTGAAATTCCAGTCGGCGATGTTGAGCAGCCACTGCTTGCGTCCGCCGGGGACAATGGCCCAAGCCCGCATCTCCTTGCAGATCAAATGGGCGTGCGGGATCACCCCCACCGCGTCCACGGCGATGGGAACGGTGAAGTGCTGGCGTACGACGTAGTGCGATTCGCCCGCAGGAATATCGATGGCCCGTGTGGCGAGCCCAACGTCCACCACCCGACGGACCGGCGCTTGGTCGGTGAAGTAGAAGCCCACCCTCCATTTGTCCTGCTCCGGCTTGCCGTCGGGGTGGTAGTGGATCTGCGCCACCAGCCTCGACCCGGCCTGCAAGGGCGGAGCCGCCCCGTCCAGCATTCGGATGGCACCGTTGCCCGGCGACCAGCCGCCTATGCCGAGAGACGGCAGCAAGCCGATGGTCCCGAAGCACGGATACCGGGGCTCCCGCGCGATACGACTGGAATCGGCGAACAGCAGGGCGTGGTGCACGACCCGGCGGTTGGACGGAAAGAACTCGACAGCCCGGATATATCGCTCGCGGGGCACATCCATGGGCACCACAAAGCACTGGTAGACGTCCGGGCCTTCGGCGGGAACGTCCATCGGCTCCGGCACTTCCACGACCAAGTCGGGCTTGCCCAGTTCCCAGTCGTCGCGAAACGCCGGTGGCCGGGGCAACTGCCGGGCGTCGCCCTCGACCGCCCCTTGTGCGACCCACCGCCGGATCAACTCGATCTGCGGCTCCGACAGCCGCCGTTCGCCCGCGAAATGCCCGTATCCGGCAACCGGCTGCCATGGCGGCATCAACCGGCTCCGCGTCACATCGGCGATCAATTTCGCCTTGCCTCGCACGTCGGCGTAGGTGACCAAAGGGAAGGGCGCCACCTCGCCGTCGTGGTGGCATCCCGAGCAGTTTTTGAAAATGACGGGAGCAACGTCGCGGGAAAACGTCGGATGGGCGGGAATGGAAGCAGCCGCCGCGGCCGCCAGTAGGAGGGCAATCACTGCAAGCCCATCTTACAACCTGGAAACGGCAGTTGACTGCGCTTCGGCTGAGAACGGTGGCATGGCTCGAACAAACACTCCCTTGCGGTCGCCGCTCGGCAACATGTTGATTCAAGGGAGTGACAAGAAACGGTCGTTACCCCACCGTCCCCCGTTTGTGCACGACATGTCCTGCCCTCATAACCGCTGCGACATCGTTGTGGCCGACGCGGCGGCTCAACTCCCGATAGTCGGGAGCATCCAGCAACAACACGTCCGCCGGCTTGCCGGGCTCGATCGACCCCGCCGATTGGGACATCCTCAACGCGCAGGCCGCGTTCCAAGTGGAAGCGGTGATTGCCTCCTCCACCTCCATCCCGAGCCGCACCGTCGCCGAATGAATGGTGAACTGCGGATTCAGCGACGATGGTTCCAGCGGCCTGTACCCGGAGCCCAACGCGAGGAGACATCCGCCATCGATGGCCCGGCGGACTCCACTGGTGTCCCAATCCCTTCCCCCGCAACCATGCACGGCGGTCAATACGTGCAGGCAGTCCGACGCGGCGGTGGCGAAAGGTTCCAACATCGGCCCGACCACGGACAGGGCTCCGGCCTCGCGAGCCAGCTCCAAGGCGGATCGGGTCGGCATGGACGTGCAGCGGAGCCCAATGGAAAACCCCAACTTAGCGGCCGCCACCAAGGCGACCCGGGCCCCTTCGAAACCGAGAGCGCAGCCTTCGTCGTCGGCGGTAACTTCCAGAATCGACGCAAGTTTGCGTGCCTGGACCGTGGGCAGCCATTTCTCCACCACTTGGTTCAGCAGGACAGTCCGGTCCCGATGCAGTCCGGGGGGCATTCGTAGCGCAAGAATGGATCGTATCCTCAGGGGCTTGGCCTGCAAGACCCCGTGGACCCGCAATGTCTTCAGGGCCTCCCGCAGTTCCAAGGCATGGCCGGAATGGGCACCGACTGACAGCACCCCGTGCCTCGCCAAGTCGGCCGCAGCGGCGGAGCCTCGCCCCTCCAGAACTTTCGTCGAAACCGTCTTGAGCGACGCCTCGGCCGGGTGGTCGCTGCGGGCATTCGGCCCGGGCTTGAAGCCTGGCTGCGGAAAGATTAGAACGGCGTCCGGGTCCACGAAAGCGGGCATGAGGATCTTGCCGCTCGCGTCAATCACCCGTGCGCTCTTTGCGCCAGCCAGGTTTTCGACCCTGCGCGATGGCCCGACGTCAACGACCAAGCCGTTGCGTATCAGCACCGCGCCGTCCGCTATGATGCCCAATTCCTTCAGTGCGGACCCGCGCCGGGGACCGCTGGGACCGCGCAACGTTAGCAGTTGCCGCGCCCTGCGTATCAAGACCCACTTCTCGGTGGATCCCGCTTCCGCATTCGCGTGATTCAAGTGTTCTTGATTATAGACGACTTGGCTGCGGGTTTTGTCACTCGCGGGGCATGATCTTGCGCACGCTCTTCATCCGTTCCTTCAATTCCTGGGTCGCGTCGGTGATCTGGTTGGTGTCGTAGATCACGCGCGGTGTCAGGAACACGATCAATTCCGTCCGTTTCTTCGACGTGGAGTGGGATCCGAAGATCGCTCCGATATAGGGAAGCTTGTCCAACACCGGTATTCCGCCCGACGACTCCGTGGTCGATTCGTTGATGATGCCGCCGATCGCCACCGTGTCCCCGTCCTGTACCGTCACTTGGGTGCTCACGTTGCGCTGCGAAAACGAGGGCGACCCGATGCTCGAACCTGCGGGACTGGCCTCGGGGGCCGTGACCGCCTGGTTGATGATCATGGTCACGATGCCGCTGGCGTTGACCCGTGCCAAGATATTGAGTCCGATGCCGGTGGACGTGTTGGAAATGGTCTGTGTGAAGAGCGAATTGCCCCCCGACGTGACGCCGGCGTTGACCGCCTGCGATGTCAGTGTCGGGATGGAGTCGCCGACCGTGATCGAGGCCGGGATGTTGTCCGTGGCGATCACACTGGGTGCCGACAGTACCTTGGTCTTGCTCTTGGTTTCGCTGGCTTGGAGGGCCGCGAGCAGTTCCCGGCTCTGGCCTACCAGCGCCCCCGCCGACATTCCGAGGACACCGGCGGCGCTCGAAGCGACCAACTGGCGTCCGGAAATCCCCGATGCCGTCGCACCTTTCTTCTGCAGGTACGCTTGCACCCCGGCTTCAAATGCGCCGGAAAGGTCGACCTCGTAGATCTTGGCGTCGATCAGGACTTGCCTGGGGGAAACATCGATCTCGTCAATCAGTTTGCGGATCTGCTCCCAGACCTCGCCGGTGCATTGGATCACAAGGGAGTTGTCGTAGAAGTTCGGCACGACCCTGGGAGGCATGGGGCCCATGGCCATGGAGGGATCACCGCTGTTACCGGCATAGGTGCCGGTCTTGTCGTTCTTCTGAGCCGTGCCGGAGGCTGCGGAACCAGTCGGCAGGATGCTCGTTGGGAGGGCGGCAGCGGCGCCACCAGCCCCGTAGCCACCACCGTAGCCGCCGCCACCGTAACCGCCGCAGTTCCCGCCGTAGCCACCGCCGCCGAACTGGGATCCATTTCCGCCATACCCGCCAGCACCCCCGCCGCCACCATAGGATGGCGCCCCCCCGTATGGAGAGGAATAGGCACCACCGCCACCGCCTCCGCCCCCATAGCCGCCACCACCACCATATCCACCGCCGCCGTAACCGCCCCCGACGCTGCCGCCGGGGAATCCGGTGTTGCCCGGCATCCCATTGGCACCGCCCATGGTCGAGCCATAACCCCCGCCCATACCACCGCCGCCGCAGCCGTACAACTGCATGATGACGCTGGCGACGATCTCCGACCGACCGTACTTCATCTTGTAGAGGTGGTTTTGAACGCCGCCCGCCGTCGCCTTCGGCACGACATCGAACTTCTCAATCCACTTGTCGACCTCGGCGAACGCCCCCGGATTCGGTGCCACCGCCAGGATGGTGTTCACCCGATCGATCGGCATGAACTGGATCGCGCCTTTGTCCTTCGATCCCGTCATGGAATACGCCTTGAAGACATCCTCCAAGTCCTTCGCGATATCGCTGGGGCGGCCATTCTTTACTTCGAAGGCGCGCACACGCTGTCCGGCGAAAGAATCGCTGTCGAACATCGTCACCAGATCCAGTGTCCGCCGCATGTTCCGGCTGTTGTCCAACAGGATCAGCAGGTTTGCCGGATCATAGCTGATGAGTTGGCCGCCATCCCCGACGAAGGGGGTCAGCACCTTTACCATCTCCCCGGAGATGGCATAGCGCAGGAAAACGAGGTTGAGGACGATGCGCTCGTCGTCGGGAAGCTTCGACGAATCAGCCTGGGAGATGGGCGTGATCGGCTGCCTTGTGAGGTTGGTCATCGGCACGATCCGGTACATGTTCCCCACCTGCACCAGAGCCAGGTTGTTCATGCGGAGGATGGTTTCGAACAAAGGCCGCAGGTCGACATCGTGCACCGTGCCGTAGGTGTGCACGGTGACGCTGCCCCCCTTCACGGCGGCGTCGATCGTGTAGTTGATCTTCAGTTCGCGCGCCATGATCTCGATCACTTCGGTCAGCGAGGCGTCGTTCAGGTTGAAGCCCCCGATCACGTTCCCCGTCGCCGCTGCCGGAGCCGTCTGGACCGGTGCCGTCTGGACAGGTGCCGCAGGTGGCGCAGGTGGCGTTTGGGCCCATGCGGAACCCGCCAGTATGACCGCCCCCGCCAAAGCCTTTCCGAATCTCGTCATTTCGCGACAACCTCTTTCACGCCATTGGCGCGCTCCGCATTGGCATGTTCCAGCGCCGAGCGCTCCCCATCGGTCAAGTCAGCCTTCCGCTTATCCCACTTGGTGGTGCCGAACGGGGTCGCCTTCTCGAAATGTACGTTATCCCCGGCTTCAGACACCTTCACCGATGGATCCACGCTGCCGACGCCCGGTTCCGACGCGAGGCCGGTGTTCTCGCTGCGCATCCACCCGAACGGCGTCTTGCGCGAAATCCAGCGTTTGCCTTTGGGGTCGGTCCACGAGAAGCTGCCGTCGCCGTTGTCCTTGGCCGTCTTGGGCGGCTGGCCGGGATCAACAGCTTTGGCTGGCGCTTTGACCGTCTTCGTCTGGACAGCTTTCTTCGTGGTTGCCTTGGTCGCAGCAACGGATGCCTTTTTAGGGGCTGCCGGCTGTGTCGGCGCGTCCTGGCCCCAAGCCGCAACGCACAAAACGAATGTCAAAGTCGCTTTTCTCATCTTGATCTCCAATTCCAGCTCTAGTGGGTGCCGCTACTTCTCCCAGCGGCAGCCCATAATCCCGAACGGCGTTTGCACCACAACCTTCCGGTATCCATCCAAGACCGTGCCGCCAGGCGATTTGTCGCCCGGGACGCAGGCGCGAGTGCTTTCCCCGGTGGAGTCGCCCATTTTCGGCGCAGCCGCAACAGTTGGCGCGGGCGGAGGCGGCGCCGCCGGTCCGCGACTCGATGCCGCCGCCTGCCCGCCACCACCACCTTCGGTTCTCGTCGGTCCTGAACGGTCGATCAAATCCTCGATCTTCCGCTCGATGCGTTCGCCGTTCCACAGGAACGCGACCTTCTCCGCATCCAAGGACGCCACCTGAAACTCGCCGATCTTGTCGCCCTCGCGGGTCCCGTGCCCGGCCAGTCCCTTGGACTCCGCCATGATCGCCCGCACTCCGCTGGGGAGCGACATTACCCCGTAAACCACGGGCAGGGGCGGCATCTTCTTCACTTCGACGGGCTTGGGGGCTTCCACCACTACGTCGGGCGTGCGATCCTTGGCGAACAGGTTCTTCTTCGCCACGTCCTCGTACTGGATCGGCGCGGCCGCCGCGGGTTTCGGCACCGCGGGCACAGGGGCAAGAACAGGAGTCTTCACCGGCACATTCAAATGCGCCTTGCGCTCCGCCTCAGACCGCCGCATTTCCTCGCGCGCCTGCCATCCGACCGCCGCCAGAGCGCCCACCAGGAGCAAGTTCAGCACCACCAGCTTCGGCCTCAAAACGCACCCAACGCTTTCTTCTCCGGCACGAGTTTCTTCGGAACCACCCCCGCCAGCACCATCCTGACGTTCATGACCTTTTCCTTGGGATTTCCCGAGGTCATCCGCTCGTCCACGGGCGACACCAGTTCCGGTTGTTTCTGCAGGCTCGCCAGGAAATTCACAAGTTGCTCCACGTGGCAATCGAAGGTGATGGTGGCGTAGACCAGACCGTAGTCGCCGAACGCCTTGGGAGGCATCACGTCCCCGCCGCGCACATCGATGGATTCGGCCTTGGCGACCCTGCGCGCGATCTGCACCAGCGCCGCCTGGGCCTGCGCCGCGGTATCGGCCTGGATCACACCCGCCTCGCGGTCGGCCATGTCCGCCGAGACCCGCTGCATCACCGCTTCGCGGCCTGGCAGCGTCGCGATCAGTTGCCGTAACCGAGCGTTGCGTTGTTCCGCCAGCCCAATGGAATCCGCCCCGGGCACTCCGGCGGCCGTTCCCGGCGCGGAATCGTCGAGCACCGTAAAGCGCAAGACCACCGCGATCAGCAGGGCTGGCCCGATCAGCAGAAGCAACCGCCTTTCGCGGCTGGAAATCGTCATGGCGTCGTCCTTCCCGCGCGCCCCCGGCGCATGGTCTTGATCCGGAACTGCTCCACAGCCCCGTTGCGCGTCACCGAGAGCGAAAACTCCGAGTTCTGGAACAGCGGCGACGAGTCCAGGATCTTCAGCAGCGGTGCCGCCTGTTCCGCCTCGCCCGCCACCACGACCGAATCGGGATAAATCTCGATGGTGTTCGTCCACACCGGCGGTGCCAGCAGTTTGGTCAACTCCGCCAGCACATCCAAATCCGCTTGCGGTCGTCGACGGAAATCGTCGAGCGCCGCGATCCGCACCTTTGCCGTCGCCGCGTTCTTCTCCAGCGCCTGCGCCCGCGTCGCCCTCGGCTCCAGCCGTTTGGTTTCCGCTGTCAGGGCCGCCAAATAGTCCCGGCGGTCCAACGCCGGCATCACAAGGAACACGACCACCGCCGCTATTCCTAGCAATACGGCCAGGATCGCAGGCACCAGGTACTGCCGCCTCGCGCTCGACGCCCGACGTTCCTTCGGCAACAGATTCGCGTATTTCGCGGCGAACGGTGCCGACGCAGCCAGCGCCGCGGCCCACGCAACGGAACTGTCCGAGTCCGTTTCCGGCAATCCCAGGGTCTCCGCCCAGGTGACTGCCGGATGATTCGACTCCAGCCTCAGTTCCGACCGCGCGATTGCCAGCGCCCGTTCGGGCGGGAGCCGGAAACCCGCGGAGTAGGCCGCCTTCGCGGTACTCTCGCCGTACACTTCGATACCGCCGTCGCCAGTGGTCACGTCATATGCCAGCAGCATGCCTTGGCCCGCACTGCGGAGCCGCAACGCCGCGTACATCGCCGCAGCCGAAAAACTCACGCCCGCGAGGCCGACCCCGGCCTCGGAAAACAGCGTTTCGTAGTGGTCCATCAAGGTCTTGCGGACCACGCCGACCAACACTTGGCCCACGCCTGCAACCATCCAACCGAAGACCACGTCCTCGTCGCCGAACGGGTGCAGCGTTTCGACCTGCAGCTCAATCGCCCCGGCCATGTCCTGCGCCGCCACTCCCGGCAGCGCCACTGTCCGCACGATGACCTCGTTGCGGGGCAGTATGAGCGTCGCCATCAGGTCGCGCTCGCCCGCAGCGGCGAGGAAGCCCTTGAGTTCGGCACCCCACTCGGCGGCGGGCCGGGTCCTGAAATCCCTTATCGTCGTCTTCGCCACCAGCTTCGAACCGGAGGGCCGCGACCGCGCCACGACCACTTCCAAATTCTTGTCGCCCGCGGCTACACCGAGCCCGGTGCCGAACACGAACATCGCGCGACCGGAATTTCCGACCGGGGATGCGGGAGCGGGAACCTTCGCCTCAGTCGCGGTCATACCACCTCACGAACTCATACCCGGGATTGTGTTTCGCCTTGTTGTTGGGGTCGAAGCGCTTGATCAGGGCCGCCGAGGTACGCCGGAAATCAGTCGGTTTTCCGTCGGCCCCGATCAACCGCACGGTGGCCCGGAGCGTAAACATGTAGCCGCCGCCGACCCCCAACCGCGCTCCCACCGGGCCCACGGCCTTCTGGATTTCGTTGATCTCCACGGGGTCCAGAATCGGTCGTATGGCACGTCGTTGGACGATGGCCGCCGCGTCGGTCGGATCCATTCCGATTGCAATCATGGTCTCGGGCCTCGTCGTATTGAGGTCCAGCGTGCCCCAAGATCCTCGCGCCGACAGGCAATCGCGCAAGCCCGCGCGGCTGCCGTCGAGCGAAGTTCCATAGTAGATATCCGCCGTCACGCCGCGCACCAGAAGCAATTCCTCGGTCTCAAGAAATGGAGACGTGCGCTGCGGCACAAAAGACGGAGTCTGCGACAGATAAAACGCGTCGAACGGGCTGGAAGCTCCCGGCAGCGGGAAGGTCCGCCAGTCGACGATGCCGGCAGTGATCATCTCCGCCCGGTCCTGCGGCAGGCCCAAGACCTCGAGGAGGCGCAACAATTCCTCGGGTTTCGTCCCTAACAGGGATAGCTTCGAAGTTTCCGGTATGATCTCGACGGTCGCGACGGCACCGGGAAAGGCGAAATCCAGCCTCGGCGTGCCGTAGCGGTAAAAATTCTGCCCTCGCTGCATGTACAGCAAGGTGCGTTCGATCGCCCCGCGCGCAATGAAATAGGTGCGGAGGTCGTCGAGCCCGGTGGTGGTGCGGTCGGTCTCGCCGCGAACGTTGCTGGCAACCGCGAGGCCGATCGCGGACAGCGCGGCCGTCAGCCAGAGCACGGTGAGCAAGGCGGAACCTTGTCGGTTAGTTTTCATCACGGTAATACCCCCACGGGATCCGGTTGATCGGTATCGCAACCGTGATGGAGCTTACGTGCAGCTCGGACGGCACCACGTCGAGCGGCGCCATGTCGATCCTCACTCCGGTGGGAATCGTACCCGGCAGGATCCAATCCGGCCGCCAAATCATGAATGGAGGTTCGTAGATCTTCTGCTGGTATGCGAATCGGCACCACGCCAGGCGATCCGCAAGCACAAACGACCGAGGCCCGGCTGGCGACGCCGAAAAATGCGGCATCCCGTGCTCGTCCACCCCGACCACCTGCGCCCCCGTCTGGAACGGGCCTGTGTACGGCAACTCATTCACGATCAACCGCACACCCTCGCCCCTTTCCCCAGGAACCACTTGCATGACTACCGCCTGCATCCGCCCCCGCATCCCCTCTTCTAGCGAGTACGATGTGACGAAGCGCATGCTCTGTTCGGTCCATTCGAGGAACGGCGCGGAGTTCGGCGGCGCGTTCGGGATTGGTTGCCACGTCGCCAAGGTCGGGACCATCCCCAGAAGCTCCTGCTCCACGATCTTGCGCGCGTTGGCGACGCGCCGGTCCTTCACCAGGTGCGCGTCCGTCTTTTCCATGGTGTTGATGCCGATCCGCATCGCCACCAGCATCCCCACGGAAAGCAGGCTCAACAGGGACACCGCGATCAACACTTCGATCAACGTGATGCCGGCACGTTTTGGCATTCTCATCTGGATTCCTGTGTAGGCAGGCGGGACGTGCGGTAGCCCTGCACATCCACGGTCCGGCGTCCGCCCGCCAAGGGCTCCCACCACACTTGAAGTTGAATCTGCTGAAGATAGGCGGAACCGGGACCTGGGTTTTCAGGCAGGTCGAACGGGCGCATGGTGGCACGCCAGCCGCTCTTGAGCCCGCCCCAATCCGAGGCCGGGAACGTGCCTTCGACATATCCCTCGACAGGCAGCATTTCGTCCAGGCGAAGGTCGTTCATTTTGGTGCGCGACACCATCACGGCCCGTTCGTAGTCGGCGAGGCGGGCGGCGTTCTTGACCGACTGCGAAAGACCCACGATTAGACCCGTAACGGCGATGCCCATGATGAGGGTCGCCACCAGGACTTCGAGCAACGAGAACCCCGCCCGGCGACGGGTCATTTCGCTTCGCCGCCGCGGGTGATTTTGGGCACGGCGGTTACCGGATCGATTTCAACATCGCGGCGTGCTCCGCGGTCGCTTTTCAAGGACACAGTGATGTGCGGGAAGGCGCCTCCCGGAAATAGGAAGAAGCGGCGTGGCTCGTCGCCTTCGATTCCGATGCCGTCCGGCATTACCAGCTTGCCCGCCGAATGGTCCGCAGCCTTGGATTCCGCCGTGTAGACCACAAGCATCCGCTCCTTGGGGACGATGACGATCTCCGCCGCCCGCTCGCGACGGTCGACTTGGTTCATGGTGGATTCAAGGAAGCTGGCCACCGATCCGGCTGCCGAGGAGAGGCGGACGCCGGATAGGCCGGCTGACATGGCGGGAAAAGAAATGCTGGCGATGATGCCGATGATGGTGACGACGACCATCATCTCCAGCAGGGTCACACCGCTTTGTGAAGCAGGTTGGCAACCTGCGGCCGGGTCGCCGACACGGCCACGCGCCATCAAGGCGCGGTCTTGGTCGAAGGCCCTATTTCCAGCTGACGACATCGGCGTTCAAGTCCGTCCCGCCGGGCTGTCCATCGGCTCCGAAGCTGACGATGTCGGGCTCATCCCCGTGGTCTCCCGGAAACTTGTAGGCGTACGGATGCCCCCACGGATCGTTCCCCAGATCCTTCACCAAGTAGGGTCCATGCCACTGTTCCATTCCGGCCGGCTGCTGCCGAAGCGCGCCCAGTCCCTGCTCCTGGGTCGGAAACGTCCCCGTATCCAGCTTGTACTGCCCCAGCGCCAGTTGGATGTCCGAAATCTGCTGCCGCGCGGCCACAACACGCGCTTGGTCGCCACGGTGCAGCAAGCGGGGTCCGACAATCGCGGCGAAGAGCGCGATGATGGTGACCACCACCAGCATTTCAATCAGCGTGACACCGGCCCGGGAATTTGTTTTCTTGTTCATATCTCCTACCTATATCGCAACATCGTTTATGCTCGTGATCGCGATCAGCATGCTCAGCACCAGCGCACCCACAATCAGGCCCATCGCGAGGATCACAAGGGGCTCGAAAATCGAGGTGAAGCGTTTCACCGCAGCCCGCGTCTCCTCCTCGTAGATGTCCGCCATCCGGCCGAACATCACGTCGAGCTTGCCGGTCTCCTCGCCCACCGTCAGCAAGTGCGCGGCAAGGGGCGGGAACATCTTTGTCCTGGCCAGCGGCTGCGAAATCCCTTCGCCGCGTTTCACCCCCTGCGCCACGTCCTTCAGGGAGTTCGCCATCACCTTGTTGTTGAGAATCCCCGCCGCAATGTCCAGAGACTGCACCAGCGGCACCGTGTTTCCGACCAACGTCGACATCGCCCGCGCGAAACGCGACGTCTCGGCCTTCCGCATCGCATCGCCGAGGACTGGAATCGCCAGCCGCGTCCGGTCCCACCACAACCTGCCCGCAGGCGTCGAAGTGTACATCCGGAATAACACCACCGATCCGACCAGCACCAAGCCCACCAGCCATGCCCAGTCCTGCACGATCTTGCTGGCCTCCAGCATGATCAGCGTGGGCGTCGGGATTTTCATTCGTCCGTCATTGAAGACGCTGGCGAAGCGCGGAACGACGAAGTCCAGCAAAACAAAGATCGATCCGGCGCCGACCGCCGCCAGCACCGCCGGGTACGCCATCGACGTCGCGATGTAGCTGCGCAGTTCGTCGCGCGAACGCTCGAAACCTGAAAGCCGTTCGAAGACCTGCCCCAGGCTTCCCGAGGCCTCGCCGGCGCGGACCATGTTGACGTACAGGTCCGAGAAATAGGTGGTGTGGACTTTCAGCGAATCCGCCAACGACTTGCCGCCTTTGATGGCGCGCAGGATTTCTCCCGACACCGAGCGGAACTTCGGGCTCGCCGTGAGCTCTGAGGTGATGGAAAGCGCGCGGTCCAGCGGCACGCCGGAATTGAGCAGCGTGGAGAGCTCCTGGGTGAAGAAGAGGACGTCCTTACGCCGACTGCCGCCGAATGACGGGAGTTCGAACGAAAGCGTTGCCTTCTGCGCCTCGGCCCCGACGTGCAAAGGCGTCAGCCCCTGCCGACGCAATTCGCGCGCAGCGGTCCGCGAGTCCGCAGCCGAGATGACGCCGTTCCGCGCCTTCCCGTCCGCCCCCACCGCCCGGTAATGAAAGGTAGCCTCCGCCATCAAACTACAACTCCTGCGTGACGCGGGTCACTTCGGACGCCGTGGTCACGCCCAGGCCCACCTTCATCCAACCGTCTTCCCGCAAATTCCGCATGCCGTGCCGCCGTGCCGCCGCCGTCAGCTTGCTCGCGTCCGCGTTCTGCATGATCAGCCCCCGCAACTCGTCGTTCATCTCCATCAATTCGAAGATGCCCGCCCGGCCCCGGAACCCCGACCCGCCGCAATTGGCGCACCCGGCTCCGCGGAACGTCTCCACGGTCGATCCGTCCGGTGCCAGCACCGGCCCCGCCGGTTCCTTGCACTGGCTGCAGATCAGCCGTACCAGCCGCTGCGCCAGGACCGCCACCACGGACGACGAAATCAGGTAGTTCTCCACGCCCATGTCGGTCAACCGCGTCACCGCCGACGGGGCGTCGTTCGTGTGCAGCGTTGAATACACGAAGTGGCCGGTCAGCGCCGACCGGATCGCGATGTCCGCCGTCTCGCGGTCGCGGATTTCGCCGATCATGATCACGTCCGGATCCTGGCGCACGATGTGCCGGATGCCCGCCGCGAAGGTCAGCCCGATCGCCGGATTGACATGGATCTGGTTGATCCCGTCCATCTGGTACTCGACCGGGTCCTCGATCGTTATGATCTTCTTGTCCGGCAAGTTGATACGTTTGAGCGCCGAGTACAGGGTCGTCGACTTGCCGCTGCCCGTCGGCCCGGTGACCAGGAATATCCCGTGCGGCAGCGAGGTGTAGTACTCCATGCGCTGCAACATGTAGTCGTCGAAGCCCAGCCGTCGGAGGTCGTAGAAATCCCCCGCCGAGCGGTCGAGCAGACGCATCACGACGCTCTCGCCGAACAGGGTGGGCAGCGTCGATACGCGCAAGTCCACCTCGCGCCCGAGGATGCGCAGCTTGATGCGACCGTCCTGCGGAAGACGGCGTTCGGCGATGTTCAACTTCGCCATCAGCTTCAGGCGCGAGATGATGGCGGCCTTCATCTCCTTGGGCGGTTGCTCCTGGTTGGCGAGCACGCCGTCGATGCGGAACCGCACGCGGAATTCCTTCTCGAAGGGCTCGATGTGGATGTCGCTGGCCCGCCGCTCCACAGCTTGGGCGATCATGGCGTTGACCAAGCGGATGACCGGCGCCTCGCTGGCCATGTCGCGGAGGTGTTCAAGGTCTTCCTCGTCGCCGCCCGCGAATCCGGCGATTTCGGACCGCCGCTCACCCTCCTCGTAGTGCCGGTCGATAGCGTCGAGGATGTCCTGCGGCGAGGCAAGTTGGGGAACGATTTCCAGTTTCGAGAAGCCTTGGACGGCGTTGATGGTCTCGAAGTCCAGCGGATCGGCCATGGCGAGCGTGAGAGACCCGCCGTCGATGGCCAGCGGGAACACGAGCGACTGCCGGAGGAAACGCGCCGACAAGCCGTCGACTTCGGGCCCCGTCGGCGGTGCGGCGATCTGCGCGATCGGCAGTTCCAGTTGCTCGGCAAGCGCCGTCAGGAGGTCGCGCTGGGCTAGGTAGCCCATGTCGACCAGAATTTTGCCGATCTTGTCGCCGCGCTCGCGCTGCAGTTCGAGCGCCCGGTCCAGATCCTCCTGCGCGATCAGGCCCTTGGTGATGAGGAGTTGCCCCAGCTGCATCTTAAAGTTCCTGCTCCTCGATCAGCGCCGCGATTTCGGCGTTGGTCGCATGCCGGTTCACGGCGTCGAGCAGGACTTGTTTCGGTGCGGACAGAATCAACCGGTGCGGCAGGCCCCGGCGGTCCTCCCAACGGTAGCTGAACAGGAAGGCTTCCACCACGATTCTTTCGTTGCCGGGCATGCCCGTCAGCGACTTCCCCGCCCCGGCCACCAATTCCCGCATGGTGCCGCGCAGGGAAACCATCTTCTGGAGCTTCTTCTCGTGCAGCTTCGCGATGTCGGAATCCTTCAAAGTGGGGTTGAACGGCGAGATCGCAAGCGCCGGCAGCATGGTCAAGTTGACTTCGACCGAGAAAATGGCACCGTAGCCCTCGGCGTATGTGCCGCGGGCGGGGCCGAGAAGATCATAGGGGTCGGCGATGTTGGACCTCAGCCTGTCGTTGATCGAGGCCTCGACTGCCTTCAAACTGGCCAGATTCACCGCTGGCTCCGACGCCGAGACGCACACCGCCAGCATCAACACTCCAGCCAGTCGCAAACTCCGGTTTCCCATCCTCATTGCCCCCCGTTCTCCCTTGGCACGTCGAGCGACGCCAGCGACGTGTACGCCCCCATCCGCTTCTGCATCACGTCCAGATTTTCCTGGACTGCGACCAACAGTTCTTGATGTTCCTTCTTATGCCGCGCCTCGACCGACGCCAGGATGGTCTGGAACTGGGCATTGTCCTCGGCGCGCGCCTGTGCCACGGCCTTCGCCACCGCACCATCGAGATCCACGGGTGTGTTGGCCACCGGGGCCTTCACCTGCGCGACCAGCGGCGCGACCGCCACTGGCCGAGACGAAACCGCAATCGCCGCCACCGCCACCAACACCGCCGAGGCAAATCCCAGCCGCGCCGACGAATTCCAGAACCCGGCCCAGAACCGCGACCAGCCCGACGCCTCGAACACCTTGTCCGACACGAACGCGATCCGCTGCGGGATTTCGACATCCGGCAGCGCCCTCAACGACGCGACGGTCAACCGAAACCCGTCAAATTCCGCCGCGCACTCGGCGCACCCGGCCACGTGCCGCTCGACCCCCGCGCGATCCGCTGCGGGAAGTTCACCGAACGCGTAGTCCCGAACCGCCCCAATCCAGTCACACATGGCCTTGTCGCAAATCGTCATCGCATGCCTCTCATCTCAGACGCCTACCGCCAACTGGTGCCAGTTCCGCCTTCATCAACTCCATCGCCGAATACACGCGCGACTTGATAGTCGAAACCGGGCACCCCAGAATCTCCGCCATTTCCTCGAACTTGAAGCCCTCGTACACCTTGAGGACGACGGCCTCGCGCTGTTCCGCCGAGAGCCGCGCCAGCGCCGACCCAACGGCGATCGCGACATCCGGCGACGCCCCCGGCGCGATTTCGCGATCCGCAAACTCCGGGTCCCCGATGTCGGTTTCGGGCCGGCGTTTGCGGAACATCGAGTAGGCCTCGTTGTGCGCAATCCGGAACAACCAGGGCCCGAACCGCGTCGCGTCGTCCAACTTGCGGATATTTTGCCAAGCCTTCAGGAACACGTCCTGGGCGAGGTCCATCGAGTCCTCCGAACGCGACGTGAGGCGCAGCAGATAGTTGTAGACGCGCTTCTCCCATCGCGACACGAGGTGGTTGAACGCCTCGACGTCGCCTTTGCGGGCGCGTGCTATCAGGTCAGCGTCTTCGACGGTCCGGAAGATCAAATTTCCGCTCCGAAAATGGAGACGCTCGGGGTGGGGAAAAAGTCGGAAGAAAATGAGACTTGCCAGCCCCCGGGGCGCGCTGGCATCGCGGGATTCTCGCACCGCCGATGTTTGAGTTGATAGATTGGGAGCGATTTTGGCGTACGATGCGCCGTCACCCGCCACGAACGCACTCGGAACAAGAAGCAGTCGGAGCTCGTTACTCCACCTCTTCCCCGAAAGCGACTTGGCCCCGGAGCAGAAAGGTCTTCGGATACCGGCCCTCGCCGCACAGCTTGAATGATCCGAAGTCCTTGAACCAAGGCCCGTCTGGAACGTCCGGATTGTGGAGTCGCCACTGTTCCAGCGCGAACAGGTCTTCCATCCTGATGCGGCGTTCCTTCGCCCGCAAAATGAGGTGCTTCCGGAGTGCCTCCGGCAGATGCACCCACTGGATTTCTGGCATCAGACCCCAAAGATCAAGCGGTCAAGTTCGTCCTCCAACCGCGCAGTTTCGGTTGGATCGCCGGATTGCTGGTATTGATTCGCCACCGCGAAGAACTTCGCGCGGTCGCGTTCGTACAAGGCAATCCCGTCGCGGAGCAAGTCGGCCAAGGCCCGATCCCGGCTTACATGTCGCGCTTCGGCAATTCTGACTATCGTTTCATCAAGCTCCACAGGCAAGGCAAGCCCCGACAGGACTGTGTCCCTGTGCGTCAAGACAGCGGGCATGATTTTGGACCTCTATAGGCATTGTATAGCGAACGGAACAGCGTCGCAGACGCAAAGATCTCGCAGGGTGTTGCCCGGCGCGATTTCGCGCTCGGCAAACTCCGGTCCTTGGCACCGAGCCGCCATCGGCGTCCCAAATCCGATATCATTTGTCTAATGACCCGCATCCTCCAAGCCCTACTCGCCACATCCCTGCTGCTCCCGCTCCAGCTCCCCGCCCAGTCGAAGCAACTCTTCAACGGCAAGGATCTGAACGGCTGGGAGCACGTCGGCCCCGGCCGGTTCACCCTTGAGGACGGCACCATCAAGACCGAGGGCGGCATGGGCCTGCTCTGGTACAAGGGCGAGCGATTCGGCAACTGCACCGTCAAGGTGGTCTTCAAGACCGTCTCGACCCCCGGCGCGAATTCCGGCGTTTACATCCGCATGGAGGAGCAGCCCAAGGACCCTTGGTACGGCGTCCACTTCGGCGAAGAAGTGCAGATCGACGGTCAGGCCGACGACTGGCACGCCACCGGCGCGATCTACTCGCTTTCGAAGATCGAAAAGCGCGTCCAGAAACCTGCGGGCGAGTGGAACACGATGGAGATCGTCCTGAAGGGCTCCGAAACGCTGGTGAAGCTGAACGGCGAGCAGATCAACGACTATAAGGAAGGCCAGCCCGTCCCCGAGCGGAAGCAATGGTTCGAGCCTGTGCGCGGTCCGAGGCCGGATGTGGGGTACATCGGACTGCAGAACCACGACGGGAGGTCGGTCGTGGTGTTCAAGGAGATCTCGGTTTCGAAGTAGCCCGCGTCAGCCCAGCTCCGACGGCTACCACTTCGCAGATTGATAACGTTGCCCGTGATGTGATACTATCGGTGCTTTGAGGCTGATTGTTGACACCGACGTAGTTGTAGCAGCGATGCGCAGTCCCAGCGGGGCATCGGCGGCCTTGCTGTCCCTTTTGATCCAAGGTGGCTCGGTTTGGCTGTTGAGTGTAGCGATGGCCCTCGAATATGAGTCCATTTGCATGCTGGCGGATCACCGGCTAGCGGCCAACGCCACTGAACGGGATGTGCAGAACCTGATCGAAACGATAGTCGACGTCATCGAGCCTGTCGAGGTGCATTACCAGTGGCGGCCCCAATTGTCGGATTCTACGGATGAGATGGTCTTGGAGGCTGCGGTCAACGGTCGGGCCGACGCCATTGTGACATTCAACCGGGCGCATTTCGGCAGCGCGCCTGGAAGATTTGGAATCGACGTTTTGAAACCAGCGGAAGTATTACGGAGGATAAGGATATGACACCCAGGGTATCGACATTTTCGTTGCGGTTGCCCGTTTCGCTGAAGGCTGCGATCGAGCGCATGGCCGAGGCCGACGGCACCAGCATGAACCAGTTCTTGGTAATGGCTGCCGCCGAGAAGTTTACGGCCATCCAAACTGCGGAGAAGTATTTCGCGGAACGCCGGGGACGAGGGGATCGCGAGGCCGCGTTGGCGTTTTTGTCTCGAAATGGCGGTGAGCCACCTCGGGTTGGCGATGAGTTAGCTGTCGGTTAGTGACGGTATCGTCTCTGTGTCATTTTGAGTAGACAATGGAAAAAGGGGCCCGGCATCCGCCGGGCCCCTTCCAGACCACCAACCTGTCCGACCAACTAGCTGGCCAACTCCAACTCAATCTTCTTCTTCTCCACGTCCAATTTCACAATCTTGAACGTCCGGACCTGCCCGACCCGCGGCGTGTCCTTCTTTGGAGCCGAATCACCACCGGAAGCCGACGAGGCGCTCGATCCGCCGCCCTTCCACCTGCTGGCCAGCATCGACGACAGGGCCGAAACGTCTACCGACGCCGTCCGCTGCTCCGTCTTCTGCTCCTGCGCCGCCAAGTGGAACGTGCCGAACACGCCCTCGCCCAACTCCACCGTAACCTTGTTGCCCTTCAGATCGGAAATGCGGCCCGTTACGACCTCGCCTTCCTTCTGTTCGGCAATATACTCGTCGAGCGCCGTCGGGATCAACTGCTTCAAGCCCAGCCGAAGCCGACGCTTTTCCTTGTCGCACTCGAGCACCAAGGCCTTCACGGTCTGGCCGACCTTCAACTCGTCCTGCGGGTGGTTGATCCGCTTGTCGTGAACGATGTCGCCCACGTGGATCATCCCCTCGACCTCTTCGGAGACCTGGACGAACGCGCCGAACTGCTTCAGCTGCGTCACCTGACCCTCGACCGTCGAGCCCACCGGGAATTTCAAAGCCACTTCGTCCCACGGGTCGCCCTGAATCTGTTTCAGACCCAGCGAGATCCGCTTGTCGCCCGGATTCACGCCCAGGATCGCGACTTCCACCACGTCGCCCGGCTTCACGGCGTCGGAAGGCTTGCGAACCTTCTTCGACCATGACATTTCCGAGAGGTGGATCAGTCCGTCCAAGCCCGGTTCCAGTTCCACGAAGGCACCGAAGTCGGTCACGCGCGCCACCGTGCCGCGCACGCGCTCGCCGACGTGATAGCGCTCGCCCGCCGTGCTCCACGGATCGGCCTGCAGTTGCTTGAGACCCAGGGAAACGCGCTTCTTGCCCGCGTCCACCTTGAGGATCTTCACTTCCAGCTGCTGCCCGATGGTCAGGGCGTCAGCCGGCTTGTTGACGCGACCATGGGAGATGTCGGCCACGTGCAGCATGCCGTCCACCCCGCCGATGTCAATGAATGCGCCGTAATCGAGAAGGCTACGCACGGTTCCGGGCACGACCATACCGACCTGAAGTTCGGTAAATCGCGCGTCCTTGGCCTGCGCACGCTCTTCTTCGAGCACGACCCGGCGGTCGACGACAACGTCTTCCTTTTCCGTGTCCAGCTTGATCACACGGCAGGCGATTTCCTTGCCCACCAGCGTCTGCATCTCCGGAACGTCCCGAGCGCCCGACCGCGACGCGGGCATGAACGCCCGTACGCCGACATCGACCGACAGGCCGCCCTTCACGACGCCCGTGACCACGCCCGAAATGCTCAGCTTCTCGTCGAAAGCTTGTTGCAGCCCCGACCAGTCCTTGGGCCGCTCGACGTGGATCAGGGAAAGCTCGTAGAGCCCTTCCTCGTTCAGCGTGCCAAGGGTCACCTTGACGACGTCGCCGGGCTTGAGTTCAATCAGGCCTTGCTCGTCTCGCAGCACGTCGGCCGGGAGAATGCCTTCGGTCTTTTGGCCGATGTCGAAGAAGACGATGCCGTCACTTGTAGTGACAACACGCGCCGCCACGACCCGGTTTTCCGAGGTCTTCTCGCCGCCGCCCTTGTCGACGCCGGAACGCGCGCCGCCTTTCTCGGCGCCGGATCGCGCGCCACCCTTTTCGGCGCTCAATAGCGCCTCGAGGGCCTGGCTCTGTTCAAACTGGGTGAGGATGTCGCCGAAAGAACTCTCCGCTTCAGGCGGAGTCTGCCCTTCCTGTTCGCGTACGTCTTCCTCGCGAAGCGACGTAATGGAATTGGACATGGGAATTACGTTTTTCTATTGTGGCACATCACGCAACGCGGGCGGTTGAGCGCAACCGGGATTGTGCAACCGGTAAACTGGAAGCAGTGCTTCTGACGATAGGTCCACAGGCTCCCCCGCGTCCCAAATGGTTGCGGGCACCCGCCCCGGTGGGCGAAAACTACCGCGAACTGAAGTCCCTGATCACGGACTTGAAGCTGCACACGGTGTGCGAGTCGGCCGCGTGCCCCAACATCGGCGAGTGCTGGAACCACCGCACCGCCACCTTTATGATCCTGGGAAACGTGTGCACGCGTCGCTGCGGCTTCTGCGCGGTCCAGAAGGGCGGACCGTTGCCGGTCGATTACGACGAGCCGCGCCGGGTGGCCGAGGCGGCGTCGCTGATGGGCCTGAAGTACGCCGTGGTGACCAGTGTCAACCGCGACGACCGCAAGGATGGAGGCGCGGAGCTGTTCGCCCTCACCATCGAGGCGATCCGCGAGCGCATTCCCGATTGCAAAATCGAAGTCCTGGTGCCGGATTTCCAGGGCAGCCGCCCCGCGATGAAGATTGTAATGGACGCGCGTCCCGACGTTCTGAACCACAATACCGAAACAGTGCCCAGGCTTTATAGGCAGGTGCGGCTTGGGGCAAGGTTCGAACGGTCGCTGGACATGCTGGCCTACGCCAAGGAGCTGGGACCGCGGATACCGGTGAAGTCCGGCATGATGCTGGGGTTGGGCGAGACCATCGAGGAAGTTTTGGAGACGATGCGCGCGCTCAAGGACCACAAGGTGGACATCCTGACGCTGGGCCAGTACCTGCGCCCGTCGCCGAAACATTTGCCGATTGTGCGCTACGTGGCCCCGTCCGAATTCGCCGACCTGAAGAAGGCGGGTATGGAAATGGGCTTCGCGCATGTCGAAGCGGGACCGATGGTGCGGAGTTCATACCACGCGAATGATTCGCATGCCGCGGCGGTGTGCTGAATCCCTATTCCAGAGCCGCCAACATTTCCGCCATTTCGGCGACTCCAACCGCCTCAACTCCACCGCCCAGCGGATACCGCTCGTTTCCGGGATTGACCAGAAACGTCCGCGGGGGCTTCAGATCGGCGCAGGCTTGGTGGAAGCCTGGTTCCGGGCTGGCCGACAGGCTCCGCTTGATCTCGAAAGCCCACAAGCCGTGCCCGGGAATCTCCAGCAGCAAGTCGATCTCCTGGCCGGTAGCGGTCCGATAGAAGCTCGGCACCGACCGGCTCGGAGCCGCGCCGATCAGGTTTTCGATCACGAAGCCCTCCCAACTGCCCCCGACCACCGGATGGCCGGCGAGCGCCGAGTAGTCTCCGATTCCCAATAAGGCATGGACGATGCCGCTGTCCCTTATGTACACTTTGGGGGACTTGACCAGCCGTTTGCCCAAATTGGCGTGGAACGGGCGCAACCGCCGCACCAGTAGCAAGTCCACGAGCAGGTCCAAGTACCTCGAAACCGTCTGCGCACTCGCCATCAATGAGGTCGCCAGCCGCGATGCGTTCAGCAATGCCCCCTGCTCGTGCGCGAGCATCGTCCAGAGCCGTTCCAGCGTCTCGGCCGGGATGCGGGGACCCAGCATCGGCACGTCGCGCTCCAGATATGTCCGGATGAAGTCTTTCCGCCAATCGAGGCTCCGCCTGTCCGAGGATTCGAGGAAGCTGTCTGGGAACCCGCCGCGCACCCATAAGAGTGTTGGGTCGCCGTTGGCCGCGATGGCTTCCCGCACGCTCACCGGCCCCATCTCGACATAGGCAATGCGGCCGGCCAACGACTCGCCAGACTGCCGCAAGAGGTCCATAGACGCGGATCCGAGGATCAGAAACCTACCGGTCCGGTGTCCATGCCGCCGACCCCGGTCGATCAGGCCCCGCAACACAGAAAACAGCTCCGGAACGCGGTGGATCTCATCCAGCACCACCAGCCGGTCCTCGAAGTTGTCCAGGAACAGGACCGGATCGGCCAGCTTGGCGCGATCCCCGGCTGCTTCCAAATCGAGGTAGATGGATGGACCCTCGTCGGCTACGGCGTGCGCAAGCGTCGTCTTGCCGACTTGGCGAGGTCCGACGAGGGCGACGGAAGCCTGCCGTGACAAGGCCTCCCGAACCGATGCCATTGCGCTGCGCGGGATCACCCACCCATTCTCGCATGCAAATCTTCCACGGCGTGGAAGATTTGCACGGCTTGCGGATGTGGCAGACCCTCCGCCGCCCCTGTGCGAAAATTAACTTTGAAACGTCCTCTGGCCCTCCTCCCCTTGGCCCTTTTCCTCGTGCTTTTGCTGGCGGCATGCGGCGGCGGCCCGAAAACCGAAACCCAGCCGCAGGCCAGCCTCCCGGAAGCCCAGGTCGACCCGGCCACCGCCGGAAGCGTCACCGGAAAGGTCCTCTTCACCGGCACCGCGCCTGTCATGCCCGTGATCGACATGTCGTCGAATCCGCAATGCGAGCGGCAGCACAAGACCCCCGCCAAGGCCGAAACCGTCATCGTCAACTCGAACGGCACGCTCCGTAACGTATACGTCTGGATCAAATCCGGCCTCGCCCCCGCCAAGTGGCCTACCCCGACCGAGCCAGCCAAGCTGGACCAGAACGGCTGCATGTACGCGCCACGCGTTCAGGGCGTGATGGAGGACCAAGCCTTCGAGATCCTTAACAGCGACCCGGTCAACCACAACGTCCACGCCGAATGCGAGCGCAACGCCGCGTGGAACGAGTCCCAGCCGCCGCGCGCCGAGCACAAGTTCAAGAAGTTCGCCTCCGAGGAGGTCCTGTTCCCGGTCACCTGCAGCGTCCACCCGTGGATGCGCGCGTATGTCGGCGTTTCGCCCCACCCCTTCTTTTTCGTGACCGGCGACGACGGAACTTTCGTACTGAAAGGTGTGCCCCCCGGGACATATACCATTGAGGCGGTCCACGAAAAGTACGGCCGCAAGGAAGGCAAAGTTACTGTCGCGCCGAGCGGCACCGCGAGCATCGAATTCTCATATGGCAGTTAACACTTACAACCGGGGCCTCCACCGCTGGTCCCTCGTGCTCGCCTTCTGCACCCTGCTGCTCGTGGTCGCGGGCGGCATGGTAACCAGCCGCGACGCGGGCTTGTCCGTCCCCGACTGGCCACTCTCCTACGGCAAGCTCATGCCACCCATGGAAGGCGGCATTTTCTACGAACACGGCCATCGCATGATCGCGACCACGGTCGGGATGTTCACCATCGTGTCGCTGGTCTGGATCTGGATCGTCGAAAAGCGGCAATGGATGAAGTGGCTGGGCGTGGCCGCGCTGGTCGCCGTGATTACGCAGGGCGTTCTCGGCGGGCTCACGGTCCTGCTGCTCCTGCCGTGGTGGATCTCTTCGAGCCACGCCTCGCTCGCCCAACTCTTTTTCTCGACCACCGTGGCGATTGCGCTCTTCACCTCCGACTGGTGGCTGCGCGGCGCCAAGACGGTCACGGAAAAGGCAACCGCGCCGATCCGCGGCATTTCGCTCGTCGCGTCGATCTGCGTCCTCTGCCAACTGGCCTTGGGTGCCGCCGCCCGGCACAAGGCCATCGGGTCGATCTACCACATCTGCGGGTCCCCGATCGTCACCAGCGTTATCCTCTGGGTCGTCCTCCGCGTCCTGCTCCACTACGCCGACAACCGCGAACTCCGCCTTGGGGCGCTGACCCTGATCACGATTACCTTCTGTCAGGTTTTCCTCGGAATCGCCGCCTACATGACGCGGATCGCCTACGCCGATTCGGTGCAACCGATGCCGCTGATGGTGACCTTCACCGTGTTCCACGTGGCCGTCGGCGCACTGACCATGGCGGCCAGTGTTTCGCTTGCCATACTGGTAAGACGTAACGTCGAAACCGCCTAAATGAAGCACTACATCGAGCTCACCAAGCCCCGCATCACCTGGCTCATCCTCATGAGCACGGGCGTGGGCTACTATTTCGGGCTCAGGGGCGGCACTTGGAACACCCCCGCGGGCTGGCTCCTTCTCTTCCACACCATGGTCGGGACAGGCTTGATTGCGTCGGGTACGGCAGCCCTCAACCAGTGGTTTGAGCGCGAGGCCGACGCCAAAATGCGCCGCACGGCTGGCCGACCGCTCCCGATGGGCAAGATGACACCGCCGCGCGCCCTGTGGTTCGGCATTTTGGTCGCTGCGGCTGGATTCTTCGAACTCGCCTTGGGCGTGAACTGGCTCACCGGCCTCCTCGGCCTCCTGACCTTGGCCGGATATCTGTTCGTCTACACGCCGCTAAAGCAGCGCTCGCACCTCTCCACTGTCATCGGAGCAGTACCCGGCGCGATGCCGCCGCTGATGGGCTACGCCGCCTCCTACGGGGCACTGAACCAGGAGGCGTGGTCGCTGTTCGCCATCCTCTTCATCTGGCAGTTCCCACATTTTCTCGCGATCGCGTGGATGTACCGCGACGACTACGCACGCGCTGGCATCCGCATGCTCCCCGTGGTCGAGCCCGACGGCCTGTCAACGGCACGCCAGATCGTTCTTTACGCCTCGACGCTCATCCCGATCAGCATCTTCCCGGTGCTCCTCGGCATGACCGGCAAGATCTACCTAGCCGGCTCCCTGCTGCTGGGTGCCTGGTTTCTCTACACCGGTGTGAGGGTCGCCTTCGACCGCACCAATGTCCGGGCACGCCAGGTCCTGCTGGCATCCGTCATCTACCTGCCTTTGATCTACGGCCTGATGGTTTTCGACCGGCCCTCCGCCTAATGTTGCTGAAACGACTTGCCATCCCCATCCTGTGCCTGCTGCTGGGTAACTGCGCCCAGGAGAAGCCGCTCAAGGCGTTCGGCGACGTGCCGGACTTCGAGCTGACCGACCAGCGCGGTCAAAAGTTCGACAGCCGCACGCTGTACGGCCATGTCTGGGTGGTCGATTTCATCTACACCACCTGTCAGGGCCCCTGTCCCCGAATGAGTTCCCACATGCGCGCCGTGCAGAATGCGACGCCGTCCAGTCTGCGAATGGTCTCGTTCACCGTCGACCCAGACAACGACACGCCGCAAATCCTCGCCGCCTACGCCAAACGTTTCGGGGCGGACGAGGCGCGCTGGAGCTTCCTGACGGGCTCCAAGGAAACCCTGAACATGCTCGGGCGCGACGCCTTCCACCTCGGCAGCGTTGGCAACGGCATCGACCACAGCACCCGTTTCGTGCTGGTCGACCGCAAAGGTCAGATCCGGGGCTATTACGGCATCGCCGACGGCAACCCGGTCGACAAGATTGCCCACGACGCGGCCCGCCTCGAAAGCGAGAAATCGTAACCCATGGACTACACCCTACTCCCTGCCGTCAACGCGACTCTGAACGCGACCTCGACCGTCCTGCTTGTCGCGGGCTTCCTCCTGATCAAGCAGAGGAAGATACAGGCACACAAGATGTGCATGCTGGCGGCCTTCGCGGTGTCGATCCTCTTCCTCGGCTGCTACCTCGTTTACCACGCGCAGGTGGGATCGGTGCCGTTCAAGGGCACGGGAATCCTTCGTACGGTCTATTTCGCGATTCTGATCCCGCACATCCTGCTGGCGTTCAGCGTCCCGGTCTTGGCGAGCATCACGTTGTTCCGGGGGCTAAAGATGAGGGTGGCGAGCCACAAGGCAATCGCCAAGTGGACACTGCCGATCTGGCTGTACGTGAGCGTGACAGGGGTGATTGTTTACTTGATGCTCTACCAGTTGTAGTAGCAACCAGTCACGAGACCTCGCCCCGAACCCCATACGTCGGGGGAATGTGCCGACGAAGTTCCTGCGCGTCGTGAAGTAGCGGGCAACCTCGACCAACCCACCTTGCAATGTCCCACTTAGCCGGTCCCGAAACGCCGAGATCGAATCTGCTATGTTCCGGCACCGTATCGCTCGGCAGCCATTTCCAAAACCATCCCGTCGTGGATTTCCCGCATGAAATCCGCGATCTGCGACGGGGATGTCAGCGCGACAAAATCCCCCTCGTCAATGGCGTCGAATCCCTCGCGCGCCGCCGTGCGCAACCACTCCAGTTTGGCCTGTTCGTTGGTGCCGAAGGGATCGTCGTCCGTGTCCACCAGTGCTCGGAGCCAAGTGTCGGCCGAGATGCCATGTGACGCGGCCCTGGCACTGATTATCGTGGCCAGATCGTCGGAGACTTCCAATACGCTCATCGCTCTTCCTCCAGCCTACCGCATGTTTCGTCCGCCCAACGCGACGTGCCCAACGGGAATCGAGATTCTATTTCCTTGGGGACGGGCCCGGAGCAGTCCGCGAAACCCTCCCCGAGAAAATGCCTGTGGCTCGGGTGCCGGTCAAGATTGCTACAATTCCACTGAAGACCCATCCATGACAGTCCGTGAAAACGTCCGCGAACTTGTTGATTCCATCCCGGAGCAGCAACTGGGCCAAGCCCTATCCTATCTTTCCGCATTGTGCGACAACGACGAAGACCTGGACATGGCCGCGCTCGCAACCATTCAGGCGGCGAGGGGCGACTATCGGAACGGTCGCATGATCTCACTCGAAGAGTACCGCAGGGCGCGCAATCCCGGTTCAACGACCGGAGCGTGACCGCCTAGCCGCACGGTACGCCTTCACAAAATCGTAAATACGCTCCTTGGTGAAGTCGGACGCGACGAATCCGTCCAGGACGAGTTCCAAGGCAGTCGGAGACAACGGTTGGCGCAGCCGAGCATCGCCTTGCCGGATTCGCGCAGTGATCGTTTCGCCGTCGGTGAACTCGGCGGCAGAGTAAAGGACGCAGGTGTCGTGCTTGATGGACGAATGTTCGTTCGCGAACAAAATCACCGTCTGATCCTTGGACCCGCGCAACGACGTAAGGCTCACCGTGACAAAGCGGCCTTCGGTATCTGGCTCGGTTGGCACCACCAAACAAGTGCGCGGTGAGCGAACTGTCCCGCAGCGGAAACAGGAACGTGTCTCCAGCGTGGAACTGCAACGAACTAGATGGCAAGCTGCCGGGCCGCCCTGTGTGCCCGCACAGCGTCCTCCGTGTGGGCGGCCTGTTCTTCTGGAACGCCGAGCGCTTCCAGAATGTCGGCTATCTCAATCGGCACGGAAGTTCCTCCCGGGTCCTTCCATTCCGGAAAGTCACGGTGGGTCTCGTCCGCCAGCCTGAATCCGTCCTTCGCTCCGTCAGCGGTGAAGATTTCCGCAAGCAGCCGGACCTCGGCACGGGAAAGCTCGGACCCGCCGGGATCTCGGACCAACTCCACTTCGTAAGGACCGCGCCGCGCGATGTGTGCGGACCAAAAGCTCGGGTGTGCGCCCGAGTTCCCGCTGGCCTTGATCAAATCGTAGATGCCGGAGGTGACGGGCCCCAGCTTCATGGCTGCGTAGCGGTCGGTGGTGATTGGAAGACCCCACCGGCGAAGCGCTTCCCGGTCAGCCTTATAAAGCAGCTTGATCAGGGCGAGGTGTTGCAATGGCGCACCTGCCTGCCGGAGCAGCCACGCCGCCGTCTGAGTCGCTTTGACCTCGTCAAAAAGGAGATTCATCGCAATTCCAGTTTAGCGCCAGCCGCCACCCCCATGCGGGACAATAGGGGTTACACCCAACTCTGGCATGATCCAACTCACAGAAGCCGGCAAGCGCTTCGGCCCCAAGATCCTCTTCTCCGACTGCAACTGGCTCATCGGCCCCAAAGACCGCTTCGGCATCGTCGGCGGCAACGGCACAGGCAAATCCACGCTCCTCAAAGTCCTCGCGGGCATCGAGTCGCTCGACTACGGCTCGGTCAACTCCACCAAAGGCATCAAGGCCGGCTACCTGCCCCAGGACGGCATCGTGCTCACGGGCCGCACCGTGTTCGCCGAATGCATGACCGTCTTCGACGACGTCCGCGCCATGGAGGCCGAGCAGAAAGAGCTCGAACACCAGATGGGCGAGCTGGACCACGAGAGCCCCGAATACCAGAAGGTGTCCGAGCGCTACCACCAGGTCCACGACGAATTCACCGCCCGCGACGGCTACAACATCGAATCCAAGGTCGGCATCGTCCTCACCGGCCTCGGCTTCTCGCGCGAGGACTGGGTCAAGCGGGTCGAAGCCTTCTCCGGCGGCTGGCAGATGCGCATCGCCCTGGCCCGCCTGCTGCTCTCCGAGCCCAACCTGCTTCTCCTCGACGAGCCCACCAACCACCTCGACATAGAAGCCCGCGACTGGCTCGAATCCTACCTCCACAACTACCCGAACGCCTTCATCCTGATCTCGCACGACCGCTACTTCCTCGACGTCACCGTCGACCGCGTCGCCGAAATCTGGAACAAGCGCATTCACTTCTATAGCGGCGGCTACACAAAGTACGAAAACGCCAAGACCGAGCGCCGCACCCAGCTCGAAGCCGCCTACAAGAATCAGCGCGAGCGCATCGAGGACCTCGAGGCCTTCATCAACCGCTTCCGCGCCCAGGCCACCAAGGCCAAGCAGGTCCAGAGCCGCATCAAGGAACTGGAGAAGATCGAGCGCATCGAGATCCCGCCGGACGAAAAGACCATCTACTTCCGCTTTCCGCAGCCCAAGCCCTCCGGCCGCATCGTCGCCGAGTTCCAGAAAGTGTCGAAGGCCTATGGGGAGAAGGTCGTCTTCTCCGGGGCCACTTTCAACATCGAGCGCGGCGACCGCATCGCGCTGGTCGGTGTCAACGGCGCGGGCAAATCGACCCTGATCAAGCTGCTTTCCGGCGAGGAGCCTCTCACCAGCGGCGAATACAAGCTGGGACACAACGTCGAGGTCGATTACTTTGCCCAGGACCAGTACAAGGTGCTCGATGTCGAGGCGTCCATCTTCGACGACCTCGGCCGCGTCTCGCCGCGGTCCGGCCAGACCGAGTTGCGCAACATCCTCGGCTGCTTCCTCTTTTCCGAGGACGATGTTTTCAAGAAGATCGGCGTGCTTTCGGGCGGCGAGCGCAACCGCTACGCGTTGGCCCGCATGCTGATGCAGCCCAGCAACTTCCTGCTGCTGGACGAACCGACGAACCACCTCGACATCCGCGCCAAGGACGTGCTGCTCAAGGCGATGGAGGAGTTCACCGGCACCGTCGTCTTCGTCTCGCACGACCGGTATTTCATCGAAAAACTCGCCACGCGGGTCTTCGAGGTGGCCGACGGAGCCGTCACCATCTTCAACGGCACCTACGCGGAATATCTGTGGAAGAAGAACAACACGGCAGCACCCGCGCCGACGCTGCCCACCCCGCAGAAGCAAGCCGCGCCCCAGCAGGGCAAACAGCAGGCCCCGCAACCGCAGAAGCACGGACAGAAAAACGCCCAGCCACCACCCCCGCCACCGCCGGTCGACAAGAGCCGCCGCCTCAACCCGATCAAGCTCCGCCAAACCAAGGAGCGCCAGCGGGCGATCGAGGACGAGATCACACGCCTTGAGGTGGAAATCGCGGACTTCGGGGCCACCTTGTCGATGTTCGTCAGCGCCCAGGAGAGCATCGACATCGCCGAACTGCTGGAATCCCGCCGCAAGGACATGGCCGCGCTGGAGGCCGAGTGGGAAGAAGTCAGCAAATTGATCGAGGAGAACCGCTGATGTTGATCACCGAAGCCCAGGTCTTGGAACACCTGACGATGTCGAAGGCCGTCGAATTGGTCGAACTCTCGTTCCGCCAACTGGCCGACGGAACCGGCGTGAACCATCCCCGTCGCCGCGTGATCCTGCCAACCGGCTCGATACTGCACTACATGGCCGCCGGGAACGCCGAATACTTCGGCACGAAGGTCTATTCCAGCAATCCCAAGACCGGCGCTCACTTCCAGTTCCTGCTCTACCGGTCCGCCGACGGCCTGCCTTTGGCGACGCTGGAGGCCAACCACCTGGGCCGGATCCGCACCGGCGCATCGAGCGGCGTCGCCACCAAGTTCCTTGCCAGACCCGACGCCGACGTCCTGGGCGTCATCGGCTCCGGCTTCCAAGCCCGCACCCAGATCGCCGCGATCGCCGAAGTGCGCAAACTGCGGGAGGTCCGCATCTGGAGCCGCAAACCCGAGGGTCGCGCCGCATTCGCACGGGAATGTGCCGAAGCCTTCGGACTCAACGTCGTCGCCACCGAAACCGCGCGGGAGGCAGTGGAAGGCGTCGACATCGTCGTGACGGCGACAAGTTCCAAGGAACCAGTGCTCGAATCAGCCTGGATCTCCCCCGGCACCCACATCAATGCGATGGGCTCGAACTGGCTGATCAAGCGCGAACTTCCTACGGACCTCGTCCTCGACCGCGCCACTTTGGTGACGGTTGATTCCATCGAAGACGCACACCTCGAATCCGGCGACCTGATGACCCCGCTTCGGGAACGCCCCGGCACCCCGTTTCCCGCCGTCGAATTCCACTCCGTCGTCTCCGGCTTGCGCCCCGGCCGACAACACCCCGACGACATCACGATCTTCAAATCCAATGGTTTGGCCATCCAGGACGTGGTTTCAGCGGGGTACGTGTACGAGGAGATCGCAAGGGTATAGAATGCGCTTCATGCGCCAACTTCTACCGATCCTGCTACTCGCCACCACCCTTCCCCTCGCCGCCCGCGACCCGCTGCTCCAGCGCATCGGCCACACCGACCCTGCAAAGTACACCCGCAGCCGCTCCCACGGCAGCCAGGGCGACATGGCCTGCGAGACCCTCCTCCCCGCCGGGAGCATGAACGTCCCCCTGCAGTTCCTCCACCGCTGCCAGATCATGCCCGGCGGCGGCGTGGGCCACCATTTCCACAACACCTGCGAGGAAATGTTCGTGATCTTCGACGGCCAAGCCGAATTCACCATCGACGGCCGTACTTCCGTGCTCAAAGGCACCGTCGGCGCGCCCACCCGCATGGGCCACTCGCACGCCATCTACAACCCTTCGGACAAGCCGGTCGAGTTCATGAACATCAACATTTCGTCCGTCATGGGCCACTACGACGCGTTCAATCTCGACGATCCGCGCACCAACGTCGCCCAGAAGGACCCCATCCCAACGTTCATGACGATGCGCCTCGACCGCGCGCTGCTGCGCCCGTCGCCGGCCTACCATGGCGGAGCCGGCACCGCGCAGTACCGGCGCGCGCTCGACCCCGACGTCTTCCTCACCAACTGGTCCTACATGGACCACCTGCTGCTGCCGGGCGGCGCGTCCGACGGTGCGCACAGGCACACCCAAGTGGAGGAGATCTACTACGTCCTGAACGGCGACGGCGAGGCCACCGTGGCGGGCGAAACCGCCCCGATCCACAAGGGCGACGCCATCCCGGTTCTGATCAACGAAACCCACTCCTTCCGCAGCACTGGCGGCGATTTGGAATTCATGATCATCGGCATCACAACCCAGAAGGGTGTGTTGGACACGGTGCTCGGCGGCGGACGCGGGGGCCGTTAGAACGGCCCCCGCAGGTTCCTAGCTCTCGAGCGCCTTCTTGCAGTACTCAAAGCACTTCTTCACTTCGACGTCCGCCGTGGCGGCACCCTTGTACTCGTACTCGATGTTGGCCGGAATCTTGTACTTCTTGTCCCGGAGCAGCTTCAGCACGGCCACGATGGGCGTGTCGCCCTCGCCGAACGGCATGTTGTCGCCCTGCGGCTTCTTGCGGTCCTTGATGTGCAGCGTGACGATGTTCTGGTGGTGCTTCTCCAAGAACTCCAACGGGTCGAAGCCCGCCGCCCAGAAGTGGCCGATGTCGAGGTTGATCTTGATCCACTTCTCCCGGCCCGCCATCGCCTTGGCGAAGCTCTCCGGCGAGGCAAACTCGCCTTCCTTCGTGCTCGAGTGCCCGTGGAACGCCACCACGATGCCGTTCTTCTCGCAATAGGGATACAGCTTCTCGCCCATCGGCACCGTCGACGACGCCGTGATCGCCTTCACCCCGAGCGCCTTCGCGAAATCAAATCCTCGCTGGATCTCGGTATCGGAGTAGTCCTCCCGGAAGCTGTAGTTGTAGGCGTAGAGCTTCACGCCCGCGGCCTTGAACTTGTCCCGAAAGGTGTGGAAATGCGCCAAGTCCACCGTTTCGCGCCACTTGCGCAGTTCGTCGCGCTTCAGCCCGGCGGGTTCGACGTGGCCCTGGAACAACTCGCAAACGTCGAGGCCGATCGACGCCATGGCGGCGATGGCACCGTCAAGCGGCATCGTACGGAAGCTGTAGGATTGCGCGCCGATGTCGACTCCGCGTACTACGGAGTTGGGCTTGGCAAAGAGTCCGGCGGGGCCGGCGACCGCTGCCGCGGCGGCCAAGAGGGATTGGCGATGGAATTCGCGTCTGGTTGTCATACGGACGCCAGTTTATCGCGTCGGATGCGTCCGCGCCGGATTGGCTCAGAAATGACCGGCTCAGAAATCGTCGAACAAACCGATCTGTCGGTCGGCATCCGTCGGCCCGCGCTTCTTCTCGCGTGGTGGATTGAAGCGCCGCATCAACTCCAGCATGCGGCGTTGGAGGTCGAGAATCTCCTTCAGCATCGCGCACCGTTCGCAGGTTGCGACCGTAAGGCCGACGCCGTCGGTGGGGTCGTAGGAGGGGTGTTTGGAACACTTGCCGCGCCATCGCACGGCACCGATTCTGAGCATGCGCCTCATTCCATTAAACACGGCGCAAAACCGGCGGTGGCCGAAAGCCGTTCACAGGTCTTGAAAATATTTTCTTCCCCTTGATTCAAAAGGAGTTAGACTCAAGAAACACGAATCGGCAGATCCGATTCCGGAGACCGGCCTGCTAACTTTCATCTCGTGGGACCGAGGCCAGCCACCTTGGCGGGGAAGGCGGCCCGGTTCCACAAAAGCAGCTCGCCGGCAATTCTCCACCCTATGCCTGGCTTGAGCTCCTCCCCCGATTCGGCCTTTCCTTTGGCGGGGAAAGGCCGATCGGAGGGAGATCCTACCTTTACTGTGCGGCGAGAATCTTACCGTTTCTGCACAATCCACCGTCCACAACATTGCTCCCAGACATTTCTATTCTGCGCTGACACCCCTGAAAAATACCTTGCACTCCCCCGCTGCTGCATGATAGGATGTTTCGCAGAACGAAGCGAAGATCTATGAAACTCTCTCTCTCTCTCTCTCGGCGCTTAGCTTAGTCTTTGCCCTTCCACAGGCCCACGCGGGAATCATTACCGACTGTTCCACCGTGTCGGGAAACCGGAACATGTCAAGCACTTTGAGACACCCCGAAGCCGAATTTACTGAGTATTGTTGTCCGGGGTCTTTGGTCTATTGATCCAGGCCTCCCTGGGAACGGGTGGTGGTTGGGGCGGACGGCGGACGAAGCGTTCGGGATGG
>CAIVPR010000055.1 GCA_903907865.1 uncultured Acidobacteriia bacterium | reverse complement strand
TATCCTCTGCTCCGGCCATCCCGAGTGTAGCCCGGTTGGGCCGATTCGTAAAGAGTGTAGTTGTCGTCGGTCGGGAGAAATAGTTGTCGCTAGCCGGGAAAAGTAGTTGACGCCAGACACATGATCATTGAAGTAGTGCATAACCACAGCGGCCTCCACGGCAGACTTAACCCTTTCCGCCTCGGTCGTCGCGGCTTCAGCGCCGAAGTACGCCATAAGACCATCACCGGTGTTTTTTTCATACTTGCCACCAAAGTCATGAACGACGCTCAACATTTCTGCCATGAACACGTTCATAATCGCGAGCACGACATTTTGTTCATCTGAGGTCCAGTTTGGGCGCTCGGAAAAATGACAAATGTCTAGAAATAGAACGGCCAGCTCGAATCGTTTGCCGCTCCCGATGGTGATGTCGTCCCGATCTGGCATCACGAGCCCATCGGAAATATCCTTAATTCTGTCCTGCAACACGGCAACCCGTCGCCGTCCACGGGCCATGACTACCTCGTCCAAGTAGCGCTTGGTCCACTTGCTGGGCACAGCGGGCACGGTGCCCAACAGACTGATAAGGGCCAATTACTGATTGGTGCGGGCGCGGTGCCCAGCAGGCTGGATAAAAACTTAAAGGGAGGGGGGCTAGACATCTCACCTTCCATCTTGGCACGGAAATTGAATAAGGTAAACGATTTGCGATCCGCCGTCGGCTAGACTCGGGTAGGCCGACCTTCATCCAAACAATCACAAACCACGCCGAAGATGGGCACCGTGCTCTTCCGTCCGATAAAATCCATTGAACTAAGCCGCCGGGCGGCAGTCAAGGACCACGGGTTCCGCGCCGGGGCTGCGCCCCCGGCGCGGCCCCCAACACACCGGACTCCCGGGGGCTTGCCTCCGACCGCCCACTGTGATAGTTGACAGGCAAAGGAGCCTTCAACCATGACAGCCCTCCGCCAACGGATGCTGGAGGATCTCCGCATCCGCAACTACGCCCCGACCACCGTATCCGCCTACGTCCGGTGTGTCGCCGAGTTCGCCAACCACTTCAACCGGCCGCCCGACCGCCTCGGCCCCGACGAAATCCGCGACTGGCAACTGCATCTCCTCAACGTCCAGCACGCCAGCGCGTCCTCCTACATCCAGTCCGTCTGCGCCCTCCGGTTCTTCCACACGAACACGCTCCACAAGCAGGTCGAGATTTGCCGCATCCCCATGCCAAGGCACGAGCACAAGCTCCCCGTGATCCTGAGCCGCGACGAAGTCAAGGCACTGCTCGAAGCGCCCCGGAACCTGGGACACCGCGCCATCCTGGCCAACACGTACGCCGACGGGCTCCGTATTTCCGAAGTCGCCGCGCCCAAGGTCCGCGACCTCGACGGCGACCGCCGGACACCTACGCGGGGCGCGTCTACCGTTTGTTCTCCAACCAGAGTCTCACCAACCCGCACAGGTCCACAAAGACAAGTTCGGAATCAACCAGCTGCATGGCTGCGCACATCCCCGGTAGGTCTGCTTGGAACCGGTCGTATCGATCCGCAACTGATGTTCCTCCAGGGAGGCCCGACTGCCCGGAGGCGCTGGCCAGCCAGTTGCGTACCTCCATAATCGCTTTCCTCACATCCCCTTCGTGGGCATGGACGTCTTGGCCGGAGATGTCCGAGATGAATGTCCGATACCGGTACCTGTCGGTGTCCAGTATCAAGCAGACCTTTTCCGTTGTGCACGTCCCCCGAAACGCCGGCACCCGAGGAAGAGCCCAAGCTCCAAAGGCATGTTGAAGCGCGGTAGCCCGGTCACAGCATCAAGATCCACGGCAGACAGATCGTGCAGCCCAAACCTGCATTCCGCAATCAAGCGTTCGATCTTGGCCAGTCGAACCTCACCTGCGTTGTCAGTCTCCAATGCGCAACGGGCTACAAAGCCCAAGCTGTGGATCGCGAAAATCAGCCCGTCCAGGATCTTTCTGTAGGCTGGATCGAAGGGACAATTGACAAAGACGTGGTTCTCCAGAAGTTTCGACACCGAAGTCCTTACGCCATGTTCCCCAACTGCTCCAACACCACCTTAGCCACAGCCTTCTGCATCAGGCCCTCCAGATTGCTGCGGATCGGATGCCGCCGCACCCGCGGAAGGCCATGCGTGAGCCGCTGCGAAACCGTACCGTCCGCCCGGTGAACCACCATCTGCCCCGCCGGGAGACTCAGTACCGACCGCCGGGCATCCTCAATTGCTGCCTTCTTGGTCGGGTGGACACGGCTGGTTTGGCCTTCAGCCTTGACGGCCCAGCCAGCATCGGTCCTCAAAACATGCCAAGTCTGACTCAGTGTCATATCCCGATTATATAGCAGGCAGACCAAAATCCCCCCGACCCGGACCCCTTGTCACCAACCCAAAAAATAAATCCCGTCCACCTCCTAACTCCAACAATCCAAACGCCTAACCGCCGCTCCGCACCCGCCTTCCCGAACCCCACGAAGTTCGTTTTTTACCCCCTCCATCGCTACAATCGCACCGCGATGGAAAACACGACCCAAAACCCGAAACCCCGCACCCAAGCCCAGATCGCCGCCTCCCGCGCCAACGGTGCCAAATCCCGCGGCCCCAAGACCCCGGAAGGCAAGGAGATCTCCGCCATGAACGCCCTCCGCCATGGCTGCCTCGCCAAGCTCACCGTCATGAAGGGAGAGGACGAGCGCGGTTTCATGCAACTCTCGGCCAACCTCATCCACGCATTCCACCCCACCGACGAGCACGAGTGCAACCTCGTCGAGACCATGCTCATCTGCATGTGGCGCCGCAACCGCGCCCTCGCAATGGAAACCGCCGGCATGTCCCTGGTCGTCCTCAAACAGGCCGGCATCACTCCCCCGACCCCGGACCCCCTCAACCCGCACGATACCTTCTCCGTCGCCTTCAAGGGCTTCATCACCAATCCCGCCGAAAGCCACGCCCTCGAACTCCTCCACCGCTACGAGGCCCGCCACACCCGCGCCTACGAACGCGCCGCCCGCGCCCTCGACGCCTACCGCAAAGAGCGCCAAACGAACCCGAGCCCCTACGACCTCCCAGACCCCGAGCCCGAAACCGCCCCCGGCACTTCACCAACAACCCAACCACAAATCCAACCAAACGAACCCGATCCCTCCACCCAACCCGATACACCCGTTGTGGGGCAGCCATTCTTGGCTGCGGCGGCCTTTCCAGGCAGCCGTGACCGTACATCCGATAGCGCCAGCCCCTCCACCCCCACTCCAACCCAACAACAAAATCAACCAAACAAACCCGAGCACCACCCCCGCCAACCCCTGAACCGCCGCGAGCGCCGCCACCTCAAATGGCAAAAAGCCCACCCCAAGCACGTCCCGACCGCCCAAAATCCCAACGATCGGCACCACTAACCCAACCAAACATGCCAAACCACCTACAAAATCCGGCCCCGGCAGCCCACCCGACTCCCCGAACAGCAGCAGTGTGTCCGCGCACCCAATCCACCGGCACGCCCAAACACCCAAAGTCCCTAGAACAACCGCTCCTGCTTCTTAAGCGTGCCCACGGTCCCCAAATTCGCCACAGAGAACGAGACCAAATACTGGTTCTCGTTCCGGGTGCCGAAACTCAACCGCCGCACCTGAAAACTCAACCCGCAGCAATCCGTGTTGTAAGTTGCCTGCGCCACGCCATAGTTCAGCCGCGCCAGCCGGTAGTCATAAACCATCGAGAACGCCGCGTTGATCCCCTTCCGGTTCGGGTCGCCGTACCCGAAGGTCGACCGGAACTGGTTCGCGGGCGGCGAAATGATCGGACTGGGCCTCACCTGGTCGCTGCCGGCGGAGAAGAAGTACCGGTTGATCCGCATGTCCGCGGAAAACGTGCTGTTCACGAAACGCTTCAGCAGGGGGTCATAATCGGTCTCCCAGGTCAGCCCGAAGCCCGGCCGGGGGCTGCCCCGCAGGATGGACACCACGGGCGAATAGTTGCGCGCCCCGTCCAGGAAGCTAAACCCGGTCAGGTCGATCGCCGAAAGCACCACGTTGCGCTGCCCCGGTGTGACCGCGCCGCCAAACAGCGGGTCGAAGTAGCGTTTCTGGAACAACTCCCAGGTCACCACCTCCTGCACCGTATCGCCGCGCTTCGCATAGATCCGGTTCGTGACCCCAACTTGGAGCTCGCTGGTGTTGGAAAGCAGGTCGACGGGATCGAATCGGAGGGTGTCCGCGAAGCGGGTGACGCCCGAAACGTGTTTGTATTGCAGGCGTGGCTCGATGGCGTGCTTGATCTTGTCGCCCAGGAAGGTCTTGCGGTTGAAGACCCGCTCCATGGTCGGCATGATGAAGTCGAACGCCACCTCGGGTGCCTGGCGGGTCAGTACCGTGTTGTGGACCGCGCCGTTCTGGAAACTTTGGCTATAGGCCGCCTCGTGCAACGTGAAGCTGGGGACCAGGCTGAAACCCCGCCAATGGAACGCCGTCGTGATGGTCGGATCCATGCTGGCGCGGGAACTAAACTGGCTGGTCTCGTAGAAGTTGGTAAGCGGTTGACCCTCGGGCCGGGGCTGGACTCGGTGGTACAGGCCAAGGCTGGAGCCGAACGAGAACCAGACCGGAAGGTTGGCGAACAGCTTGCGGTCGCGCCCTTCGAAGTCGAATTCGGGCAGCTTGCGGATGACAATCGTGTTTCCGGGGGTCGCGTCCTCGAAGTTCTCACTCCGCGACGCGGACACGGAAAAGGCGTTGTAGCCGAAGTTCTTGCTAACCGACCCCGCGGAATGCGTCTCGGAGAAGATCGCCTCGCTGAACGACTCCGTGAACTGCTGCCGGAAGGCCAGCGAGCTGATGTAGTTGACGCTCCCGCGCGCCACCCAGCCGTTGCCGAATTCGGTGCGCCCCTTGCCCGTGATGCTGAAGCCCGGAGCCTTCACCAGCGTGCTGCCCTGCATGATGCCCTTGTCCTGCGCCCCGTAAAAGATCAGGTTGAAGTCGCTTTTCTGCGTCGGCTTGCCCCTGAAGTCGATGTGGTGGGCAAATCCCCTCGCGCTGAAGTCCTGGATGACGTACGTCAAATCCAGGCTGCGGCTGATGGCCCAGTAGTAGCCGCCTGCGATCATGAAGCCCCGCGTATTGCTGTGCGCGATGTTGGGCGCGAGGAACCCGCTCTTCCGCGGCTCCTTCTTGAGCGACTTGTGGAAGTACGGGAAGAAGAACAGCGGCACATTGTGGAGCCGGTAGATCCCGTTGCGGGTCACGGCCCGGTCGTTGGGGATGATGTCGAAGGTGCGGCTGTGGATGGTCCACCACGGGTCGGGCATCGTGCAGTCGGTGATGAACCCGTCATGGAGGATGTAGCGGTCCTCCAGCTTGTCGGCGGTCTCGCCCTCGAAGTAAAATGGCTGCTTGGTGGTCAGCAGCCCGGGACGTGCGACCACCTTGGTCTTGGCGTAGCCCTTGACGTGGTGGAACGTGCCGTGCTCGGTGTCCGTGTTGTACTCGGCCCGGTCGGCGTAGATGACCTCGTTCTGTTCGTAGTTCCGGTAGTAGACGTGGCCTCGGGCCTTAAAGTCGCCGGTGGTCTCGTCATAGTCGACCTCGTCCGCCTTGAAGGTCGAGTTGTGCAGTTCCACCAGGACATGGCCCCGCAAGCGGTAAACGCCGTTGTCGGATTCCTGGCTGTCGGCGGTGATGGTGTACTCGCCCTTGACCGGCGCTTCGGGCCTGGGCACTCGGACCGCGAAGTCGGGCCGCTCGACCGTTGCCGGGTCCAGCACGAAGTTTCGGGGATTCAGGTTTGCGCTGGCCGCGTTGCCGGACGGAGCCGGCTGGGGGGTGCCTTGGGTAGTACTCGGTGCCTGGGGAAGGGGCTCGGATGCCCTGCATAAATCAGGTCGCAGTATTTGCGTGCCGACCAACAAAAACAGGGCTCCCAGGCACTTCGAGGTGAGAAAATTCGCGTGACAAGACACTCTATTTATGTTACTCAGAGTTAGGGGGAGTTTTCTGAACAATTTTGGGACCTCGCCCCAGGCCCCGACCGGGGAGCCAGAGAGCGTGAAAGAGTCTTAGATGCAGTGCAAGTTTTGTGGTTTCGGCAATGGTGAGGACGACCACCGGTGTCTGCGTTGCGGACGCCGCGTCGCCGGTCGGGCGGTTGCAGCCCCGACCGGATACAACGGAGCCCTCGCGTTGGCCCCCCTGTTCGATCCGGACGCCACCTTGGACTCCACGGTGGACCCAAAGGTGGCCGTGGCAACCCAGTCCAAGCAAAGTACCGACAGCTTCTTCCCTCCGCTGCAGTCCGCCGCCGAGGCGAAGGCTGCCGCTCCGCGCGCTCCGGGGCGTGTAATCCCGTTTGACCGGCACCAACGGCAATTGGTTTCGCAGGGGACGGCCACTCCCCCGCCCCCGGAAACTGCTGCGCCCGTCGACCAGCCCGCCGTGGCCGCCCCCCGTTCCCGCTCCATGGCGGAAATGCGCGCGAGCGAAGAGTACCGTCCGCAGAAACCGGCACCGAGAGCGCAAAGAAAGGACCAGACCCGCGAACTGCAAGCGAATTTCGACTTCGTCGCAGCCCCGCCGGAGCCTCCGACGCTGAAGACCGGAGTAGTCGGACAGGTTTCGTGCCCGCAGACGGTCGCTAAGCCGATCCACCGGTGCCTAGCGGGCGCGGTCGATGCCGCTGCGATTCTGATCGCCTTCGGGGTCTTCATGGGCACGGCCTCGTTGTGCGGAGCGTCATTTGGAGAGGGCAAGCTGGTCCCGTTCGTGCTCGGGGCCAATCTGGCCGCCTTCGCCGTCTTCTACGGGGTGGTCTGCCTGATCATGCGCCACGACACCGTCGGAATGGACATGGTCCAGTTGCAACTGGTCACCTTCGAGGGCCATCCGGTGGACGCCCGGACCCGGCTGGTTCGCTTCATGACTTCGCTGGTCAGCATCGGGGCTGCCGGACTCGGGATGATTTGGGCGCTCGCCGACGAGGAGAACCTCACTTGGCACGACCACATTTCGAAGTCGTTCCCGACCGCGCGCGAAGGCGGGTCGAGCTATTTGCGTGCTGGCAGGACATAGCCGAAACCTCGTATAAGCGCGACCTACCGGTATCATAAAAGGAGGAAACGAGCAGTACCCTCCGTATGTCATCCACCTCCCCGCAGCAATCGTTTGGCGTCAATTCCTGGCTTGAGGAAGAGATTCTCCAGGACTACCGGCGCGACCGGACCTCGGTAGACCCTGTCTGGAAGTCCATCTTCGATCAGAACGGCGCGCCGTCAACCGGTCCCGCCTTCAACGGCAACGGCCACCAGAACTTCGCAGCGGCACCGGCCAAGCCCGTTGTCACCGAAACCGTCTCCGGCGCTGACGAGTTCACCCCTCTGCGCGGGGTCGCCGGCAAGATCGCCGAAAACATGGCCGCCAGCCTCGCCATTCCGCTCGCGTCGTCGCAGCGGGTCGTCTCGGTCAAGGTCATCGACGAGAACCGGCGGCTGATCAACCACCACCGGGCCCTTCTGGGCCGGTCCAAGGTGTCCTACACCCACCTCATCGGCTGGGCGATCGTCAAGGCGGTGGAGGCCAACCCGGTCCTCAACAATTCCTTCACTTGGAATGCCCAGGGCGAGCCGGTGCGGGTCACCAAGTCCGCCATCAACTTCGGACTTGCCATCGACGTGGCGGGCAAGAACGGAACACGCAACCTGGTGGTTCCGAACATCCGCAACGCGGCCTCGCTTGGCTTCGGCGGCTACATGGCCAAGTTTGACGACCTTGTCGTCCGCGGCCGCGCGGGCAAGCTGATGCCCGACGACTTCGCGGGCACCACGATCTCGCTCACCAATCCGGGCACGGTCGGAACCATGTCCTCCAGCCCCCGTCTGATGAACGGCCAAGGCGCGATCGTGGCAGTCGGGGCGATGGACTACCCGGCGGAATACCGTGGCGTCGCCTCCGAAAAGCTCATCGCGCTGGGCATCAGCAAGGTGATGGCGATCACTTGCACCTACGACCACCGCATCATCCAAGGTGCCGAGTCCGGCATGTTCCTCGGCAAGCTCCAGGCGCTGCTGGACGGCGACAGCAACTTCTACGACGAGATCTTCGAGGCGCTAAAGGTCCCCTACGCCCCCGTGAAGTGGGCCGACGACGCGGCGTCCATCCAAATCGACGAGCCCTCCGCCGATGTGGTCAAGGAAGCCGCCGTCATCCAGCTCCTCAACAACTACCGGGTTCGCGGCCACTTGATGGCGGGTCTCGACCCCCTCGGAGCCGATCCCGACTACAACGCCGAACTCGACCCGCTGACCTACGGCCTGTCGATCTGGGATCTCGACCGCTATTTCTTCGCCGGCACCCTGCAGCACGCCTTCGAGGGCAAGCGCCAGGTCCGCCTCCGCGACATGATCGAGCTTCTGCGGTCCACCTACTGCGGCAAGATCGGCGCGGAGTACATGTACATCCAGAAGCCCGAGGAGAAGTTCTGGCTCCAGCAACAGATGGAGACCGAGACCGGCATCTGGCCCGGCAGCGCCCCGGAAAAGCTGCGGATCCTCGAAGACCTGCTCCGTGGCGAAGAGTTCGAACGATTCCTCGACCGGCGCTTCATCGGCCAGAAGCGGTTCTCCCTTGAAGGCGCGGAGACGGCCATCGCGCTCCTGTCGGACCTCGGCGCGCGCGCGGCCGCCGACGGCGTCGAGGAAATCGTCATCGGCATGGCCCACCGCGGCCGCCTCAACGTGCTGGCGAACATCATCGGCAAGCCGCTGGGCCAGATCTTCTCGGAGTTCGAGGGCAACATCGACCCGTCCTCGACCCAGGGGTCGGGCGACGTCAAGTACCACTTGGGCGCGTCGGGCGTGATGGAAACTCCCAACGGGGAGATCACGTTCTCGCTGGCGTCCAACCCCAGCCACCTCGAAGCGGTCAATCCCGTGGTCGAGGGTATAGTCCGGGCCAAGCAGGAAGAGATCAGCGACACCAAGCGACTCCGCGTGATCCCGCTCCTGATCCACGGCGACGCCGCCTTCGCGGGCCAGGGCGTGGTGGCGGAAACCCTGAACCTCTCGCAATTGGACGGCTACTGCACGGGCGGCACCATCCATTTGGTGATCAACAACCAAATCGGCTTCACCACCCTGCCCGGCGATTCCCGCTCCACCCTCTACGCCACTGACGTCGCCCGAATGGTGCAGGCCCCCATCTTCCATGTCAACGGCGACGATCCAGAAGCTTCCGTCCGCGTGATGCGGCTCGCCTTCGACTACCGGCAGAAATTCCAGCGTGATGTCGTGGTGGACATGATCTGCTACCGCCGCCACGGGCACAACGAAACCGACGATCCGGCTTACACGCAGCCGATCATGTACCGCAAGATTGAGAAGCTGGCGTCGGTCGCGGTGCAGTACGGCGACCGCCTCGTGGCGGGCAAAGTGCTGGCCAAGGACGGTCCGACAGCGTTGCGCGCCAAGGTATCCGACCACCTCAATGCCGCCTTCGACGCCAACAAGGCGGCTGGCAAGTGGGTCCTGCAACCGCCATTGACACACCAGCGTCCGAATTCGACCACCGGCATCAGCCGCGAACTGCTGGAACAGACCGTCCTCGGGGCAACGCGCTTCCCCGACACGTTCCACCTGCATCCGAAACTCGAAGGCTTCATCCGGAAGCGCCGCGAGGCCTTGGCCACCAACGGGGTGGTCGACTGGGCCTTCGCCGAAGCCGTTTCGTTCGGCAGCTTGGCATTGGAGGGCATTCCGGTCCGACTTAGCGGACAGGATTGCGGCCGCGGCACCTTCAGCCAACGCCACCTCAGCTTCTACGATTTTGAAACGGGCGACCGCCACATCCCGCTGCAGCATCTGTCCGCGGACCAGGCGCCGTTCGTCGTGCTCGACAGTTCCCTCAGCGAGTTCGGCGTCCTCGGCTTCGAGTACGGCTACAGCGTCGCCGATCCCAACACCCTCGTGCTGTGGGAAGCCCAGTTCGGCGACTTCTCCAACGGCGCGCAGATCATCATCGACCAGTTCATCACCACGGGCGAGCAGAAGTGGGGCCAGACCAGCGGCCTCGTGATGCTGCTGCCCCACGGTTACGAAGGCCAGGGCCCCGAGCACTCCAGTGCCCGCATCGAGCGATTCCTGACCCTCTGCGCCGAGGACAACATGCGCGTGGCCAACTGCACCACGCCCGCCCAGTATTTCCATATCCTGCGCCGCCAAGCAGTGCTGCCGTTGAAGCCTCTGGTGATCTTCACGCCGAAGTCGCTGTTGCGCTCGGCCAAGGCCGTTTCCACCTTCGCGGACCTGACCGAGGGCGCGTTCCAAGAGGTGATCCCGGACAATCTGGACCCCAAGGGCGTACGGAAACTGGTATTCTCCAGCGGCAAGGTCTACTACGACCTGCTGGCGGCCCGCGAATCGCGAGGCATCCAGGACGTGGCGCTGATCCGGATGGAAGAACTCTATCCGTTCCCCGCTGCCAAGATCGAGGCCATCCTGTCGCAGTATGCGCCGGGCACTCCGATTGCTTGGTGCCAGGAGGAACCCCGCAACATGGGCCCGTGGCGCTGGATTTTCGGGCGCTTCCTCGACATCAACCACCGGATGACCTACGCTGGCCGCGCCCACAACGCAAGCCCCGCGGCTGGTTCGCCGAAGCGGCACGCCGAGGAACACAAGCGTTTGGTCGACGAGGCACTGTCGTAACCAAGCATCACCATGGCGGCTAGAATAATGGCTGGGGGGAAATCCAGTCACAAATGTTCCGTTCGAGGAAGAAGTTTCTAGCCGCCGCTTTGCTTTTCGCCGCCCCGTTGCTTGCCCGAAAACCGGGCGAGGCGCCCAAACCGGGACTGAACATGTTCAGCCGCGACCAGGACGTCCAACTGGGTGCCGAGGCCGCCAAAGAAGTCCGCACCAAATACAAACAGATGGACGACCGGTTCCTGCAGGACTACGTCAAGAAGGTTGGCGACCGCTTGGCTGCCACGCAGGAAGCCGCCGGGAGCAAGTTCCCGTTCACCTTCACCTTCATCGTGGAGCCCACCGTCAATGCCTTCGCACTACCCGGGGGGCCGATGTTCATCCAGACCGGCTTGTTTCCGGCCCTGGACAACGAGGCCCAGCTGGCTGGCGTCATGGCCCACGAAATGTCCCACGTGATCCTGAGGCATGGTACCCACGAGGCGACCAAGGCGAAGGCCGTTGGATTCGCCGCCACGCTGTTCGGATCCGCCGCAGGGGAGGGAGTCATGGGCGGCATGCTCAAGGAAGCCACCCAGCTCGGCGCGAATGCGTGGATGCTGCACTACTCGCGGGAGGCCGAGAGCGAGGCGGATGCGCTCGGGGCGCACATGATGGCGGAGGCGGGCTGGGATCCGATGGAATTGGCTACTTTTTTCACCAAGCTTGGACAAGCGGGGGGACAGCGCCCGATGGAGTTCCTGTCGGACCATCCGAATCCTGAACATCGCGAGGCGGCCATTGAAGCCGAGGTGAAGGCGTTACCGGCTCGTCAGTATGGATACGTAACGGGAGACTTCGAGAAAGTCAAAAGGGTGATTGTGCCGACAACGACTGTGCCTGCGAAGGCTGCCGCGCCGGGCAAGAAGCCGGTCACGCCAAAAAAGAAGAAGTAGGGATCGGCTGATCCGCGGGGCCTGGCTCAAGTTGCCGCCAGGGCCCGCGGACGGATAGCTTATGCGGCCTTTTGGGGAACCGCTGCGGCGAGCTCGGCCCGAAGGGCTCTGGACTTCAGCCTCTTCGCGAGCTTTTGCTTCCGCTGCCTGTTGTGCCGGGCTTTGTCGCCATTGCGTACGGACATTACTTCATTATCGCCCAAGCTGGCGCGCCGTGCACGTTTTTTTTCATGCGATCTTAGCCCGCAGCCCCAGCGGCCGCTTCCCCGCCCCTTCCCAGGAGGAGCCGGAAGTATTCGCGCAGCTGCGCGACCGCCCTGTCGAAGGGCTCCACGGAACCGTAGGACCTCGACAACATCACGCCGCCCTCCATTACGACCAAGACAAACGTAGCCACAGCACTGCGGTCGGTTCCCGGCGGCAGGGCATCCCCCATCTGGTCGACGCACTCGCGGACGGCTCCAATCCAACCCCGGAAGTTCTCCGCGATGAGCCTGTGCGCCGGACGGTTCTCGGGATCGATCTCGAGCGCCAGACGGCCCAGTGGGCATCCGTAGCGGCACTCCGTTTGCAGAATCCGCTCGCGGTATCCAGACAGGATCGCGAAGATGCGCTCAACCGGTTCCGCCGTGCTGGCGAACGCTGGGTCCACCACGTAGGGCCGAAGCATGTCGATATAGCCCTGCAGGACCTCGCGCAGCAGCGCCTCCTTGCTTTCGAAGAAGTGGTAGAAGCTGCCGGAATTGACCTGGGCGCGTTCGAGTAGGTCGGTCATGCTGGTTCCCGCGAAACCGGAATCCCAGAACAGGTATCGGGCGGCATCCACCAAGCGCTCACGGGTCCCCGGGGCGCGGGCTGCAATCGAGGTGACGGAGGATTTTGACATGGAGGCCTTGCATCTGAAGTGTAGCTGTGTTTTACTTGAACAATCAACCAAGGCGATGAAACTTTTCCCCAACCTCCTGATTCTGACCGCGGCCACGCTTCTGGCCGCCGACCCTTCCCCGGTCAAAATGACCAAACGAGCCGCACCGGACAAGGCTCTGGTCTTTGAAGTGCTCGTCCCCGCGTCCCGCTCCGAGGTTTGGCAGACCTTCTCAACGTCGAAGGGACTGGAAACTTGGCTCGGCCCGAATGCCGTCGTGGACCTGAAGCCCGGGGGTGCCTGGACGGTGGCCTTTCCTGGAGGCAGCACCGGTGGCGGAAACATCTTGAGTTTCGTTGCCGGGGAAGAATTGGTCCTCGCCGCCATGGCCCCGGACAAGTTTCCCACAGTTCGCAGCGAGCGTACGCGCGCGGCCTTCCGCTTCGAGAGCAGCGGAAACTCGACAATCGTGCGGCTCGAACAAACTGGCTGGAAATCCGGCCCAGAGTGGGACGCGGCCTACGAATATTTGTCATCCGGGAACATGCAACTCTTGGAAGCCCTCCGGCAGCGGTTCCTAACGGGACCGATGGACTGGGCGAAGATCTTTCCGACCACTCGAAAGGAAGAACATCGATGAACATCAACACGCTGAACTGGGTCGCAATTTTGGCTGCGACCGTCTCCGCCTTCTTGTTGGGCGGCCTTTGGTATTCGCCCGTGCTATTCGGTACGGCATGGAAGAAGGCAAACGGTTTCAATGCCGACCCTCCGCCCGACCCCGCCAAGATCTTCGGGGTCAGTTTTGTCCTGACATTCGTCATGGCATTCAACCTCGCCATGTTCCTCAACGATCCCAAGACGGACACGGCGTGGGGAGCCACCGCAGGCTTCCTCGCCGGCTTCGGGTGGGCTGCGATGGGACTCGGGGTGGTGGCATTGTTCGAGCGCCGCCCGCTGGCTTACACCGTGATCAACGGCGGCTACCTGACAGTGGCGCTCACATTGATGGGAGCGATTCTGGGCGCTTGGCGGTAAAGGGCGTCGCGGGGCGCGCTACCATTCCGGTCGCCCCGCCCTCGCCCGAACTCACCGGCGGCGTTTCAGCCGCGCCGCGATACCCGCGATCCCCGCAGCCAACAGACCCCAAGTACCGGGCTCCGGTGTGGCAGTGGTATCGATCAGACCAAGGCCGTAGCTGCCGGGAACACCGGTAAAGCCGCCCTGCTGCTCCGGGTCAGCCGTGAACTTGGCGTAGACCGTGAAGTTCATGTCGATCAGGTAGCTGTCGTTGAGGTTGAGCGAGAACGACTGCTGGTTGCCACCAAATGCGAGGTCGCCCGACGACTGCTGCTGTATCACGCTGAGGGTGCCCGTGGTGGGCTGGCTGGGATCCAACTCCAGGTGGAAAAAATGGGTGTAGTTCGTCCCCGAAACGCTGACGGTGAAGTCGTCCCTGGTGATCAAGGCGTCCCAGGGCGTCAGGCTGGACGTGTCGCTGTCGCGTCCGAGGAACTCGAAGTTGACGTGGCCGGTCGCACTGTAGTTGGTCAGGAAGTTCCCGCTGGCGTCCTCCACGACGCCCTGGAAAGTGGCCGTGGTGTCGGCATATTCGTTCGTTTTGCCGGTGTTGCTGTCGTAGACGAAGGTCTTGCTGACGTATTGGTAGTTGCTGGAGACGTTGTCGGCAAAACATACGGTTGGAAAGCAGACGGGCGGTGCGTTTGGAATGCCGAACCCGGCGTTCGGGAGGTAGAACGGGTCGGCTGACGGTGAGACGAATGCCCCGAACGCGCTGAAGTTGGCGGCAACCGCGAGGCATACTGCCAGCGGTAGTGAATTGGATCGCAAGGTGGTTCTCCTTTGGGCCAGTTGGCCTTCATGGGAACCTGCGCGAAGTCCCTGGAAAACAGTTCACGATTTTTAATGTTCCCGGATGCTACACTGCGGCGGATGGTGGCGAAAGGTTCCTATTGGTTGTTGCTCGCGGTGATCGCTTCGGCTCTGGTTCTGTATTCCCAGACTTGGGCGTTCGCCTGGGACGAGGGTTTTCATATTGTTACGGCGCAGTTGATCCTGCACGGGAAGCGTCCATATCTGGATTTCTGCTTCTCACAGACACCGTTGAACGCCTTCTGGAACGCCTTCTGGATGGGCTTGCTGGGCGAGACGTGGAAGGCGGCCCACCTCGCGGCGGCCCTCGCGGCGGCGGCGGGGACTGCGGTGGCGGGTTGGTTCGTGCTGCGGCACTTCCCCGCCCCCGAATGGCGCATGCCCGGAGCCGTGTTGGTGGCGATTCTAACCGGCTTCAACGTGGTTGTCTTCCGCTACGGCGGGATTTCGCAAGCCTACGGACTGTGCCTGCTGTTGCTGACCTCGGCTTACTGGTGCGGCGTGGTGGCGGTCGAAGGCTCGTCGCTGCTGCCAGCGGCGCTTGCCGGGGCTTTCTCTTTGGCTGCGGCGGGGTCGAGCCTATTGACGGCACCGGCGGCACCGATCCTGCTGGTCTGGATTCTGATCCACGCCGACGCGGCAAGCAGATGGAGAAAGCTGGCCGCATTCGTTTCCGGCGCTCTGGTCGCCGTCAGCCCGATTCTCTGGCTGTTCGCGCAGGGGCCGAAGCAGGTTTGGTTTGGCATCGTGGACTACAACCTGAAATACCGGCTGGTCGACTGGCCGCCGCCGGACGCCAACAAGCAGAACCTTGAAGTCGCGATGTCGTGGATCGATTCCGGTCCGACCCTCGTGCTCCTCGCGCTGGCTATCGCGGGCTACCGGGCGACGCGCCGCCCGGAACTCCGACTCTGCGGCTGGCTGGCGGCGGGCCTCGGCCTCTATATCGGGGTCGCGGTGCGTCCCACGTTCCAACAGTATCTGGTCTTTACCGTGCCGTTCCTGGCAATCCTCGGCGTGGCCGGAATTCAGGAATATTGGCCTTCCCGCAAGTGGATGCCGGTGTTCGTGGCGTCATTCTTGGTGGTTTTCGGCTTGGGCAAGACCCTGTACGACGAACAGGATTCGTCCACGTGGGAGGATTTCGAGAAGATCGGGCGCAAGGTGGACGAGGTTACCCCCAAGGGTGCCCGGCTGATGGCCGACGAGGTTGTCTACTTCGTGACCAAGCGCACACCGCCCGAAGGCAACGAGGAACGGAACTCGCACAAGCTCGAGTTCGGACCCGCCGAGGCCCGGCTTTACCACATCCGGCCGCAATCGCAACTGGACCGCGAGGCCCGCGAGGGATACTACGCCACTGTCGAAACTTGCGAAAACGAGGAGTACATCGCCGAGAAAGGCTTCGCCAAGGTATTCGCCCAGAAGGCCGAGGTTGGGGGGTGTACGGTGTTCTGGGACTACAAGGGGAGTAGGTAGCGTATGTCGCAAGTCAAGATCTACGGCCTGCGGGAACACTTGGGGCCGGTCATGGCCCGCGTGTCCGAGGTCGTTCATGCCTGTGTGGTGGAAGCGCTGCAATATCCGGTGGACAAGCGCGCCCATCGGTTCTTCCAGTTGGAACCCGACGAATTCTTCTATCCGGTCGGGCGGAGTCCGAAATACACCATCCTCGAGTTCTCCATGATCGAAGGACGCAGCGTGGAGGCGAAGAAAAAGCTGATCCGGCTGCTGTTCGAGCGTTTCGAGTCCGAGCTGGGAATCCTGCCCGTGGATGTGGAGATGACCATTACGGAAACCCCGGCGTGCAATTGGGGCTTCCGTGGTAAGCCCGGCGACGAGCACACGCTGAACTAAAAGATCAACGTGTAGCGCTTACCGGCGCGGCGTGCCCGGCAAAGGCTGGATCGCCGCGTTCGACAACTGCCCGCCGAATTCCGTCATCTCTCCGACCTTCCTGCCGGGCGAGGGCAGCAGCCGGGTCGCGAGCGGCTTGTTCCAGCGATACGCCAGCGTGGCGACGTCGCCAACGATCCGCGCGATCACATCTTCGCTGGTGTCCCCGGCGAGCGGCACGGTATCCACACCGCCCGCGCAGACCGCCGAATACGCGAGGATCGAATCCAAGCCGTACGTGCCCTCGGTCCAGCGGCGGGTGAGGGTAGTTTCTTCCAACACCGGAATCATCAACCCGGAGTAGCCCGTCTGCTTCACCGGCACCGCCTTCACGGCCCGTGTGACAATGGCGGACGCGGTTTCCGTTCCGGGAGATCCGAAGGGTCCTCCGACGAAGGATTCGATTGCCGTACCGATGGAAACGTCCCCACCCGGTGCCGGGGTGGGGTCGATTCCGGCGTACGTCCAGCCAGACCCGGCAGAGGCCGTGGTCGCGGCGGAGTCTACTGCCTTGGCGTGGACGGCGAGGGCGTCCGTGAGCGCCTTTTCGGCCGTGCGGGGGTCCTTGTTGGCAGCGAAGACGTCCATCACGACATTGGCGGACTCGAGCCCGATGGCGAAGGCGCGGGTTCCGCCCGGATGCCAGGCACCGGGGTAAAAGGGACCGTAGGGCTTCAGCATGGAAATCGCCCCGAAGTTGAAGTTGCCCTGACCGTGGGGACTGCGCTCGCCGACGGCCTTGATGACGCGGGCGGCTTGGCGGACCGCGTTCCAGTGGATGCCGTCGTCGCCTGCGGTGACTAGGTTGGAAACCAGCCGGTTGCCGGGTGTGGACAGTACGTCGATGAGCAGGTCGACCGGGGCGGTGGGGTCGGAGTCGTTGCGCATGGCCGGGCCGATGTTGGGGTTGAAGCCGAGCTTGGTCGAGAGGTCGTTGAGGTCGCGGAGCAGTTTCAGCGCGTCGGCGCGCGAGAGTCCTCGCGTGTATTCGGGGAACGGCTGGGTGGAGATGCGGATTCCGGCGACGTCGTAACCGGCGGCTTTGACGGCGTCACGGATGCGCGAGAGGAATTGGACCGTCTCCCCGATTTGGGTCTGGTAGTGCGCGGCGTCGATGGTGACGAAACCCGTGATTGCCCGGACCTTCGGTTTTGTGGGCGGGGCTGCGGGCAGGGCGAAAGCAAGCAACAGGACGGCGGCGAGTGTTCGGAGGGACTGACGCATTTGCCATAGGGTAGCGCATCGCGGAAGACGCGGAAACGGGCAAGCTCGTTGTCGACCCTACAGCGGCTTCCCGTGGGCGATCTGCCCCGCCAACAAGAACGTGCTGGGGAGTCTTCCTGTACCGCACAGCTTGAAGGTACCGAAATCCTTGAACCAGTCGCCATCGGGAACGTCGGGATCTTGAGCCTTCCACTCAGCCAAAGCGAACAAATCCTCTTGGGAGATCCGACGTTCTTTTGCCCTGTCGCGCAGGTGTGCCCACTTCTCTCTTGGGAGCCGTTCCCATTGAATCTTCGGCATCCTTAAGCACCGAGAATCAACGCCTGGAACTCGTCAACCATCCGATCCTGCTGACTGGGCTCCTCATTCGCCAGATTGGCATTCAGCTTATTGAAGAATTCCACTCGACGGCTATCCTGCCCTTCGAGGCCCAGACGCACGAGCGCGGCAATTGCCTTGCTCATGCTTGTGTCTGCGGTTCGAGCGTAACGAGCGACGTTGTCGGCCACAGCCGGGGCCAGAGCGACGGTGTATCGAGACTGGGCAGTAACCCGGCCTTGGTTCACCGACGCCGGACGACGGGAGCTGGAAGGCTTGGCGGTTGACGGGGGCATACACCACTTATTATGCCTGACGAAGATCAGATAACCGCCTCGATTAGGAACGGCCCCCGCCGTCCAAACGCCTCGCGGGTCAGCTTCGCGAACTCGCGCGCCGTGGTCGCACGGCCCGATTCCATCCCCATCCCCGCCGCCAGCTTGACGAAGTCCAGCTCCGGGCGGCTGATGTCGATCATCGCCTCCGCCAAGCTTCCGAAACCGTTGGCACCCGTCCTCCGCATCTCGATATCGAGGATCCGGTAGCGCCGGTTGGCAAGAATGATCACGGTCACGTCCAGGTTCTCCCGCACCATGGTCCAGAGCGACTGCAGCGTGTACATCGCGGAGCCGTCGGCGTCGAAGGCGACCACCTTGCGGTCCGGGCAGGCCACGGCGGCACCGAGAGCGACTGGCAATCCCTGGCCGATCGAGCCGCCGGTCACCGGCATCTCCTCATGCGGTGCGGCGGTCCGGAGGGCGGTTTGGATCGGCACCGCGGACGAGACGCATTCATCCGAGACCAGCGAGTTTTCCGGCAGTAGCGCCGCGGCGGTGCGGCCGAGGGCCTCCAGAGTCAAGGGGACGTCATCGTCCACAACCTCGGGACGCGCCGGATCGACCAAGATCGCCGGACCCGCGCCGATCAGCTCCGCCAGAGCTTCGAGCGCCCCGGTGCCGTCGTCCTGCCGACGCGCCAAAATGGTGGTGGTGCAGGAGTCCGGCACCATGTAGCTGGGGATGCCGGGATAGGCGAAGAACGAAACCGGCACCTCGGATTCCACCAGGATCAGATTCCGCGTGTCGGCGAAGAGCGGCAGCGCGCCTTCCGGGAAGTACGGCACTGTGACTGGCTGAAACCGGCCGCGCCCCAGCGAGAACCGCCCCGCATTGCGCGCGAGCGCCACCTTGGCCCCGGTATGGGCGGAAATCCGATGGGCCGCCGCCAGCGCCCTTGGATTGACCGTGGTGCCGCCCAACAGGATCGTGGCCCCCGCCAGCCGAACAAGTTCCGCCACGCGCCGCAAGGTGGCGTCGGAAACGGGAGCAGGGGGAGTCAACAACGCCTTCGCCCCCGGCACGCCGCCTTCAGTCCAGGAATGGTCCGCGGGCACGATGAGCGTCGCCACGGCACCAGGAGGTCCCCAAGCCGCCGCGACGGTCTCGGAGGCGGCAGGTCCCACGTCCGCCGGGCTAGCCGTGGTCCGCACAAACGACGACACGGTGCGGGCGAAGGTATTGATATCCGACGTCAGCGGCGCGTCCACCTGCAAGTGCGGAGTCGCGTGTTCGCCCACGATATTCACCACCGCCGACCGCGCCTTCCGGGCATTGTGGAAGTTCGCAAGGCTATTGCCAAGCCCCGGTCCCAAATGCAGCAGGGTCGACGCCGGACGCCCGATGGCGCGTGCGTAGCCGTCCGCCGCGCCCGAGCAAACGCCCTCGAACAGGCACAAAATGCCCCTCAATCCAGGCACCCGGTCGAGCGCCGCGACGAAGTGCATCTCCGACGTCCCAGGGTTCATGAAACACGTATCTACGCCGTTTGCCAACAGCGTCCGTAAAAGACTTTCCGCTCCGGTCACTGCTGGCAGCATACTATGTGGTTGTGAACGATTTGGTAAAGCTGTCCCGTCGGGACGAAATCGCGATTGTCACGATTGACAATCCGCCAGTGAACGCCCTGAGCCCAGGAGTGCCCGAAGGCATCCTTTCCTGCATCGAACAAGCGGCCTCGAACGGTGCAGTGAAGGCCATTGTGGTGATCGGCGCGGGCACCACTTTCATCGCAGGGGCCGACATCCGGGAGTTCGGCAAGATCGTGGCGGGAGAGGCACCGGCCTCGAACCTGCCCGAAATCATCTGCAAGATCGAGGACTGCCTCAAGCCCGTCGTCATGGCGTTGCACGGCACGGCATTCGGCGGTGGCCTCGAAGTCGCCATGGGCGGACACTTCCGCGTGATGGCGGCCAACGGGCTCGTGGGACAGCCTGAAGTCAAGATCGGTCTCATCCCCGGCGCGGGCGGCACGCAACGGCTGCCGAGGCTGGCGGGCATCGAGCTGGCTCTGGAAATGTGCGCATTCGGAGAACCGATCGGCGCGAAGGCGGCGCTCGAATCCGGCCTTGTGAACAGGATCATCGAGGGCGATCTGCTCGAAGGCGCCATCGCCTTCGCCCGCGAGGCCATCCACAAGCCGATCTCCAAAACCCGCGACCGGCGCGGCAAGCTGAAGGAGGTCGACCCCAGGTACTTCTCCGCCGCCGTCGACAAGGCCAAGGCCACCAAGCGCGGCCAAGTAGCCCCCTTGGAAGCCATCGACGCCGTCGAATCCTCCCTGCGCCTCTTCGAACGCGGCTGCGAGCTGGAGCGCGAGGCTTTTGCCCGCTGCCTGCATTCGTCGCAGTCGGCTGCGATGATCCACGCCTTCTTCGGGGAACGCACGGTGGCCAAGATCCCCGACATCGGCAAGGACACTCCGGTGATGAAGGTCAAGAAGGCCGCAGTCGTGGGGGCCGGGACCATGGGCGGCGGCATCGCGATGAACTACGCCAACGCCGGGATCCCCGTCATCCTCAAGGAAACCGACCAGAAGGCGCTCGACAAGGGCATCAACACCATCCGCTCCAACTATGCCAATTCCGTCCGCAAGGGCCGCTTCGACTGGGCCGAGATGGAGCGCCGCATGGCCTTCATCACGCCGCAGCTCACGTACGACGGATTCGAGGAGGCCGACGTCATCACCGAGGCCGTGTTCGAAGGCATGGAGCTGAAAAAACAGATCTTCGCCGAGCTGGACGCCGTGGCGAAGCCCACTTGCATCCTGGCCTCGAACACGTCCACGCTGGACATCGACGAGATCGCGTCGGCCACCAAGCGGCCCGAGATGGTCGTGGGACACCATTTCTTCAGCCCCGCGAACGTGATGCGGCTGCTGGAAGTTGTTCGCGGCAAGGCGACGAGCAAGGAAGTGATCGCGTCGTCGATGGCGCTGGGCAAGAAACTGACGAAGGTGGCGGTGCTGGCGGGCAATAGCCGAGGTTTCATCGGCAACCGCATGGTCCACGTCTACCTGCGCGAGGCGCAATTCCTGGTGGAGGAAGGCGCGTCGGTGGAGGAGATCAACGCGACCCTCTACGATTTCGGCTTCGCGATGGGACCGCTGGCGATGACGGACTTGGCGGGCATCGACGTCGGGTGGCGCATCCGGCAAGAGTCCAAACACCTCGAAAAGCCGGGTGTGCGGATTCCGCTTATTTCCGACAAGCTCTACGAACTGGGCCGCTACGGCCAGAAGACCTTCCGTGGCTTCTCGCGGTACGACACGCACAGGGTGGCGACGCCCGACCCCGAAATTCCCTACGTGATCGCCGAGGCCATCGCGGGCACCGGCATCGTCCCCCGCCAGATCGACCGTTCGGAGATCCTCGACCGCTGCCTTTACGCCCTGATCAACGAGGGGGCGAAGCTGCTGGAAGAGGGAGTGGCGCTGCGGGCGGTCGACATCGACATCGTGTACCTGAACGGCTACGCCTTCCCGGCATGGCGCGGCGGCCCGATGTTCTACGCCGATTCCGTGGGTCTCCCGCAGGTCTTGGCCCGCATCGAGGAGTTCGAGCGGCAGCACGGGTCAGACCTCTGGGCCCCGGCACCGCTACTGAAGCGACTGGCCGAATCCGGCGGCAAATTCCACGCATCATGAATCGGGTGCGTTCCCTGGTTCCAGCCGCCCTGTGCGCAATTTCGGCCCTAGCCGCCACGACCCCGCCCATCGTCTACCAAGCGAAACTGGCGTCGATGTCCGGCGATACCGCGAGCGCGCGCCTCGTGCTGAAGCAGTACAAGGACAAGCTGGGAGTAACTCCGGAATACGTCGAGGCCTACTCCTGGGTAGCGCGGGGCGAGTTGGCTACCAAGCAATTCGCGGCAGCCGACGCCGCCGCAGGCGAGGTAAGGAAGCTGGTCCTCGCGAAACTGGGGTCCCGCAAGCTGGACGCCGACACGAGCCTGCCCACGGCGCTCGGCGCGTCGATCGAAGTGCAAGCGCTGGCCGCCAAGGCGACGGGTCGACGGGATCAAGCGGTGTCGTTTTTGCGTTTGGAAGCCGAGAAGTGGCGCGGGACGTCGATTGTCGCCCGCATCCGCAAGAACCTGAACCTGTTGACGCTGGAGGGAAAACCGGCCCCACCGCTGGAGATTGGGAAATCCGTCGCCGGTCCCTCACCCAGACCGTTGGAGGCGCACCGGGGCCATCCTGTGCTGCTCTTCTTCTGGGCGCATTGGTGTTCGGACTGCAAGAACCAGATCGCCATCGTGCAGGAGTTGCAGCGCAAGTACGGGCCGAAGGGGCTGGAGGTGATCGCGCCCACCCAGCACTACGGCTACGTCGCGGGAGGTGAGGACGCACCCGTCGACGTCGAAACCCGGTACATCCAAGCGATCTACCAGCAATACTACTTCGGGCTGGGCAAGGTGGAGACCCCGCTCAGCGAGAAGAACTTCGAGAACTACGGAGTGAGCACCACGCCGACCTTGGCGCTGGTGGACGGTCGCGGGATTGTACGGATGTACAACCCCGGCAACGCGTCGTACGAAGCGCTGGCGGCCAAGGTGGAAGCCGCGCTGAAGAGCGGGAACGGGCGGTAGTACAAGCTCATTCCGTGATCTCCAGCGGTTTGCCGACCAAGTAGCGGTACAGAACAAACGACACCGGGTGTAAGAAGCCCATGATCAGGAAGATCGCGTCGTAGTTGAAGTGCTGCACGATCCACCCGGTCAGCGAAGTGAAGACAACTCCCCCGAGGCCGTTTCCGAAGGCTGCGATGCCGGAGACGGAGCCGACGACGGGTTGAGGGTAGATATCGTTTGTCACAGTCGTCAGGTTGGTCATCCATGCCATGTGGCTGAAGGCCACGATGCAGATGACGACCATGGCAATGGCGGACGAGGTGGTCCAAGGGATTAGAACCGAGATCGGCATGACCATGGCAAACGGGAGCATGCAGGCGGTGCGCGCCTGGAGCGCGTTCCAGTCGCGATTGACGAGTTGACCGGAAAGCCAGCCGCCGGCGACGGAGCCGAGGTCGGCGAAGGCGTAGGGGAGCCACACCAACAGGCCCATCTGCTTCATGGTGAACCCCCGTTGCTCGACGAGGTACTTCGGCAGCCAAAAGAGATAGAACCACCAGACGGGGCTGGAGAAAAAGCGCGCGAAGAACAGGCCCCAAGTCTGGCGGAGTCCCAGAAGCCCCAGCCATGCGGCAAGCCGACTCCCGGAAGGGGTGGATTCGGAGGCGGGCGGGTCCTTGTACAGCAGTAGCCAGGGGATCAGCCAAAACAAACCCAGTGCGCCGGTGGCGACGAACGTGGAGCGCCAACCGTAGGTGATGTTGAGCCAGACGATGAGCGGTCCGGCTATGATCGCACCGGCGGCGGCCCCGGCGTTCACGAGGCCGTTGACGAAGGCGCGCTCCTTGGACGGAAAACACTCCGAGGTGGCCTTGCAAGCGGCCATGAAGTTACCGCTCTCGCCCAGTCCGAGCAGAAACCGGAAAGCTCCCAACTGCATTGCCGAATTCACCAGTCCGTGCAGCATGTTGGAGACGGACCACCAAAGCACGAAACCGCCGAGGGCCAGGCGGGTGCCGAAGCGGTCCACCAAAATGCCGGAAACCACGTACATCACGGTGTAGGCAACCAGGAACGCCTGCAGGATGTTGGCATAGGCGACCGGCGACAGGTGCAGTTCCTTGGTCAGGACCGGGGCGACGACCGAGAGCGCCTGACGGTCGATGTAGTTGATGACCGTGGAGAGGAACAGCAGGGCCGCGATGTACCAGCGCAGGTTTTTCATGCCCGGTCGTAGACCATCCGACGGAGGAATTCGAGTTCCGAAATGCTTTGCGCACCCAGGGAGACGGTCGGATGGCGGACGTAGGTGCTCTTGATGACTCCGGCGGCCTGGAGGTTGTGCTTCATGGCGGAGACGCCCATGCCGGGCTGGAGTTCGAAGCGGATGAGCGGGAGGGCTCGGGTAAAGAGTTCCCACGCCCCGGTCTTGTCGCCAGCTTCCAGCTTGTTCCAGATGTCGACGAAGATGGCGATCATGTCGCTGCCGGGCATCATGCCGCGGGCGCCGCGCTCGATCTCCTCGATCATGAAGTTGCAGTTGAGGCCGCCGAAGACCACCGGCCCGTTCGCAGTGACGACGGCGGAGACTTTGGGGGCGGTCGGCGGGGCTTCCACCTTGGCGTACTTCACGTTATCGATTTCCCGGCCCATGCGGGCGAGGAGCGCGGCGGGCATGGGGACTTGGGTCATCAAGGGCGCATCCTGCACCATGATGGGGATCGAGACGGCATTGCTAATGGAGGAGTAGTAGTGCATCAGGCCGTCGGCGTCGGTCTTGAGGTAGAAGGGCGGGAGGACCATGAGGGCGTCGGCACCTTCGTCCTCGGCCTGTTTGGAGAGGCGGACGGCGGCGTCGGTACCGTTGGCTGCGCTGGAGACGACGAGGGGTACCCGGCCGTTGACGGTTTCCCGGATCACCTTGAGGAGTTCGCGGCGCTCGGAGTCGAGCAGGGCGTAGCCTTCGCTGGCGTTACCGAACAGGCCAAGGCCATGGGCTCCTTGGGCGAGCAGATGCTCGACGAGGCTGGCTTGGCTCACCGGGTCGATGGAGCCGTCGTCATGGAACGTGGTTACGAGAATGGGGTAGACGCCTTCTAGGGTGCGCATGGTTTTCTTTTAGTTATACAGGTCGGCAAGTAGCCGGGCTTCGAGTACGTCGGCTCCCAGGCCGGGACCGGCGGGGACGATATAGTGCGCGTTTTCGACGCGCAGCGGTGCGGCGGAGTATCGGTTGGCGACCTCGAAGACGGAGGGGTTGTGTTCGAGGAGGTCGCAGTTCAGGGCTGCCGCGAAGTGGATGGCAGCGGCGATTTGGGGTCCGAGGGCGATGGAGACGTGGGGGGCGATCTGGATGCCGTGGTCGCGGGCGAGTTGGGCGATGCGGAGTCCTTCGGTGATGCCGGTGCGGCCGAGGTCGGGCTGGAGGTAGCGGATGGAGTTGTTTTCCACGAAAGGGGCGAGTTCACGGGCGGTGCGGTAGCTTTCGCCGATGGCGAGGGGCGTGAAAGTGGTGCGGGCAAGCTCGTGGTGGGCGGCTGCGTCCTCGGGGGCCAGGGGGGCTTCGAGCCAGAGGATGTTGCGGGCGTCGAGTTCGCGGGCGAAAGCGGGAGCGGTTTCGGGGGTCAGACGCCAGAGGGCGTCGACCGCGAGGCGCGTGTCGGGATGGAGGGTTTGACGGAGGGCGTCGAGGGTATCGAGGATGTCCTGGGTTTCCGAGCCGTGGAAGATCTTGAAGGTCTGGAAGCCTTGGGATTGGTGGCTGAGGGCCGTCTCGGCCTGGTCCGCAGGGGTCGCGCCGGAGACGCCGCTGAGGTAGGCGGGGATTTGGGCTGGGGCGTCGGGGTTGATGAGACGGGCGACGGACAGGTGGGCGGATTTGGCTGCGAGGTCCCAGAGGGCGATGTCAACGCCAGAGATGGCGTCGAGCATGAAGCCGCCGGACTGGCCGCGGACGCGCATGGTGGCGTACATGAGGTCCCAGAGCCGGGCGATGCCGGCGGGGGTGGGGTCGAATTCGGCACCTTCGACAACCGGGCGGAGGAGGCGGTCGATGATGGCGCAGGCGACTTCGGGGGCGAGGGGGGCTTGGGCCTCGCCCCAGCCGACAAGGCCGTCGGTGGTGGTGATTTTGACGAGCGCGGTCTCGAAGTGGATGGAATAGAGGCAACCGACGGTGGGGGAGAGGCGGTAGTCGGAGGTCCCGGCGAGGGCGGTGGGTGAGCCGGCGGTGCGATGGGCCGCATCGCGGTCGCGGCTGAGGCGGACCGGGATGGATTGGAGGGTCGCTATTTGCATGGCGCTTGGGTTCGATTGGTTGATTTTGAAACAGTAGCCGATGGAAGGATTGTGCGACGTCGGTTGGAAGGTGGTGACGGAGGGTTCGCGCAAGGGGCGCAAAGTTCGGGACGCAGAGGACGCAAAGAGGCCTTGGGATTGTATTTTTCCAGCGACTGTGACCGGGAGTTCATTGCAGGCGGTGGGCGAGGATGTAGTCGACGATGGGGGTCGGGTCTTCGAGCGAGTGGGGGTGGTGGCCGATGCCGGGTTTGGCGATTACCTCGACGTGTCCGCCCAATGCCTCGTAGCGCTGCTTCAGGACCAAGGTGTTTTCATCGTGCGGCACAACGTCGTCGGCATCGCCATAGACATGGATGACCGGGATGTGCGCCTTGGCGATCGGCGCGAGGATGTCGACGGGGTTGCCCTTCCAGGCGAGGGCCTGCTCCTCGGTGAGGCCGTACACCTGTTTGAAAAGGTCCCAGTCCTTGGGACTACCCTTGCTCTTGCTGGGCGACTTGCCGCCCGGCCAGCTCTTGACGTCGCAGACGGGGGCATCGCCGTAAATCAAACCGACCTTGTCGGGATGGGCGGCTGCCCAGTTGTAGACATAGAGGCCGCCGCGGCTCATCCCCAGCAGGACGGGCTTGGGCGAAAAGCCGTGCCGCAACGTAAGTTCGTCGTACAGGCGAGCCCAGCGGTACATGGTGTCGGGGCTGCCGAAGGTGTTGGGGGCCGCGAGGTAGACGACATGCCAGCCGCGTTTGAGGAGCGCCTCGTCAACCGTGGCGAAAGCGCCAAAGAATTCCCCTCGCCACAGCCACGGGGTGCCGGGGGCAGTTTGGGCGGGGGTGACAACGGTCACAGTACGGTCGGCGAAGGGGAAGTCGTAGCGGGGGAAACCCTGCCACTCGGAGGCCTTGCCGGGGAACGGAGGTTGAGCTGGCGGTTGGGCTTGGGCCGCCAAGGCGAACAGGAGGATCGGGAGGGCGCGTTTCATACAGGTTGTGCGCAAGAACCAATGTAGCGCACCCATCTGAAATTTCACACTTTACATCAGCGCGCGACTGTGGCATGCTGGTTTGCATATCAGGTCCTGGCCCCGCTGGCCAAGGGAGGTTCCATGTTTCAACCAACGTTCCGGGCGTTTTGCGCCCTCGCCATCTTCTCCGGCATCCTCTGCGCGCAACAAGGGCGAGGAATCGTCCTCGGCACAGTCACGGACCAGTCCGGTGCCGCCGTCAAAGGCGCCAAGGTCACCATCGTCAATGACGGCACCAATGCCGCCGTCGTCACCGAAAGCAACGGCGAAGGCTACTACACTTCCCCGCCCCTGATTGTGGGAACCTACCAGATCTCGGCGGAGAAGACCGGCTTCAAGAAAGAGGTCCGCAGCGGCCTGACCCTCCAAGTCGACCAGCACGCCGAAATCAGCCTGCAACTGCAGGTTGGCTCCGTCGGCGAGACCGTTTCTGTGAGCGCCGAGGCCCCGCTCGTGAACACCGAAAACGCCTCGACCGGCCAAGTGATCGAAAACAAGCGCGTCGTGGAGCTGCCCCTCAACGGTCGGAACGCCTTTGCCCTGGTGGCTCTGGCCCCCAACGTCCACTCCAACGCCGGTCCGGGACAGAGCGGTTTCGCCGACCGCGGCACCAGCCTCGCGGACTGGAGCATCAACGGCGGGCCGAACGCGGCCAACAACATGCTGGTGGACGGCTCCGTTGGGCAGAACAGCTACTATCCCGATCTGAACGCCAACCTGGCGGTGGACGCCGTGGAGGAGTTCAAGGTACAGTCCGGCTCCATGTCGGCCGAGTACGGCTTCACGCTCGGCGGAGTTATCAACCTCGCCACCAAGGCGGGCACGAACCAGTACCACGGAACCCTCTACGAATTCGTCCGCAACAACGTTTTCGACAGCCGAAACGCCTTTTCCACCCTGCTGCTGCCGTTCCGCTACAACCAGTACGGCGGCGCGATCGGCGGCCCGGCGAGCGTGCCCAAGCTCTACAACGGCAAGAACCGCACCTTCTTCTTCGCCAACTGGGAGCAGTACAACTACATCAACCGTGGCTATGCGAACGCCTCGACGCCGCCGCTTGACCAGCGCACGGGCGATTTCTCCAAACTCTTCACTGCCACCGGCACGCTGATTCCGATTTACGATCCCGCCACCACGGCCATCAACCCCAGCGGTTCGGGCTACATCCGCAGCCTGTTCCCGGGCAACATCATCCCCAAGAGCCGCCTCGACCCTGTCGCCCAGGCGATGAACCAGTTCTACCCGGCCCCCAACCAAGCCCCCAGCAACGCCTTCACGCAGGCCAACAACTACCTCTCGACAGACCGTGGCGAGCAGAGCAGCCGCCAGTACACCGTCCGCGCAGACCAGCACATCTCCGACGTGGACACACTCTTCGCCCGCTTCACCTACTTCCTCGCCTACACCGACAACGGCATTGGAACTTGGCCGGCACCCGAAGTCCACTCCCGCTACGACCACTTCGGCACTCTCAACTGGAGCTTGAACGAGACCCACACCTTCTCGCCGAGACTCCTGAACGAGTTCCGCCTCGGCGTGGCGCGGCAGGATTTCCCGTTCCAGTCGGCCAGCTACAACCAAGGCTGGCCGCAGAAGCTAGGCCTGCCCGCCAATGTTCCCGGTACGGTTTTCCCGTCGATTTCGAATGGGTACTCGGCCCTCGGCAACGGTACCGTTGGATTCCGGGGCGCGTTGACATGGGACGCGACCGACACGGCAACCGTGGTGATCGGCAGCCACAACCTGAAGATTGGTGCCGAGTACCGGCTGCTGTTTGGCAACAACTACCAGACCTCCGCCCCGTCGGGCAGCTTCAACTTCGCCGCCGGACTGACCGGCAACCCGCAGAACCAGACCGGTACCGGCAGCACCTACGCGGACTTCCTCACCGGCGCGGTTGCCAGCGCCTCGGTCAGTACACACACAGGGGAATCGGAAAAGGGTTACACCTTGAGCGGGTTCATCCAGGACGATTGGCGTGTGACGAAGCACCTGAGCGTGAACCTGGGCCTGCGCTACGACTTCCAGCAGCCACCCTACGAACGTAACTGCGGCACCTCGAACTTCAACCCCACGACCGTGAACACGTTGGTGAACCTGAAGGGCGTGATGCAGTACGCCTGCAAGAACTACGACAAGACCTACCTGAACTCCGACTACAAGGACTTTGCGCCGCGTTTCGGACTCGCATGGGATCCGTGGGGCCACGGCAAGACCGTGATCCGCGCAGGCTACGCCATATTCTTTCCCGGCACCTTCAACATCACCTATTTCGGAAGCACCTCCGGATTCGCCTCCACCAGCACGTCCTACAACGCTCCGGGCGGCAATGCCAACCTGCCGGCATTTCAGTTGAGCCAGGGCTTTCCCAGCGCCCCGATCCAACCGTTGGGTGCGCTGCTCGGACCGAGCGCCTTCCTCGGACAAGGCGTCTCGTACGACCAGTCCGCGCAAAAGACCCCGATGTCGCAGCAATGGAACCTGTCGATCCAGAAGCAAATCCTGGGCGGCTGGGTCATCGACGCCAGCTACACCGGGAACCACGGCACGCATTTGGTGGCTGGTGGCTATAACTTGGACCAGTTGGATCCGAAGTACCTGAACCTGGGAACGGCGCTGCAGAATCCGGTGACCAATCCGTACGCCAATGTTGTGCCCGGCTCGCTGGGATCGGCGACGATCACGCAGCAGCAGTCGTTGCTGCCGTATCCGTACTACACGGGCATCACGGTGCGCAATCCGCACCTCGGCAACTCGATTTACCATGCCGGCCTGCTTTCGGTCCAGAAGCGATTCTCGAAGGGTTTGACCTTCCTGGCGTCGTACACCAAGGCCAAGCTGATCAGCGACAGCGTCGCGGCGCCGATCAACTTCGGCTCCATCGAGCAAGTCACCAACAACGGCTACCAGAACGGCCTGTTCGCGCGGAATCTGGAGCGGTCAGTCGATCCCACAGACGTGCCCCAACGCTTGGCGATTTCGGCGGTCTACGAGCTGCCCTTCGGCAAGGGCAAGGCGTTCGACTCGCACAACGCGATTCTGAACATGGTGATTGGCGGGTGGCAGGCCCAGACCATCATCGGCATCCAAAAGGGACTGCCTGTGCTGGTTTCCGGAGCATCCAACAATCTGGCTAACCGGCCAAACTCCACCGGTCAATCTGCCAAGCTGGACAACCCGACACAGTACGCCTGGTTCAACACGGCGGTGTTCGTGAATCCGCCGAACTATACCTACGGCACGGTCGGACGGGCGCTGCCGGACGTCCGAAACCCTGGCTTCTTCAACTGCGACTTTTCGATGATCAAGAACACCCGGCTTCGGGAGCGTCTGAATCTGCAATTCCGGGCCGAAGCCTTCAACGTGGACAACCATACCAACCTGGGGTTTGTGAATGCCGGATTCTCGCCTGGAACCAACGGGCTGAACTCGAGCAGCACCTTCGGGACCATCACTTCGGCCCGCGCGGCGCGCAGCATCCAGCTGGGAATGAAACTGATCTTCTAAAGTGGGTAAGGTGGCGATAGAGAGTGCAACGTTAGGCCGGATCGAACGGCGCAGGGCCGTGGACGATGTTCACTCGGCAATCCGCGAAGCAATCCTGGGGCGTAGGTTCCCGGCGGGCATGCGGCTGAACGTTGACGAGTTGGCCGTGCAATTGGGGGTCAGCCTGACCCCCGTCCGCTCGGCGATTCAATTGTTGGCGGCGGAGGGACTGGTCGACGTCCATTCGCGCAGCGGCACCTTCGTGGCGACGCTGTCGCGCCAAGACCTGGCGGAAACCTTCGACATCCGCTGCGCCTTGGAGTGCTTGGCGGCGGAGAAAGGCGTGGACTGCCTTACCGACGATCAGATTGCCTCGGCCAAACGGCATTTAGCTGTCTTGGCGAAGCCGATTGGTAATGCCGCGCAACGGCAAGCGCACGAACAAGCCAATTCGGAGCTTCACCAGATCATCATCGACTCGTCGGGCAACAAGCGATTGGCGGACATGTACGACAGCCTGCAAGCGCACATAGCCATGGGTCGGTTGCACAACGTGGACGAATCGTGGCGATCACGCTTGGAGCAGGAGCAGGCCGAACACGAGGAAATCGTATCGGCCATGACGGCCCGAGACGCGGTGGCACTGGTGTCGGCGCTTCGCAGCCATATCATGCGGGCAAAATCGGTGCTTTTGGAACGGATGCCGGAGTAGCGGGCGTCGATTTATTCTCAAAACGACATTTGGCCGTGCCGCAGTGTTCTCGGTGCCCGGAACAAACGCTCCCTCGCGGTCGCGGCTCGGATGAATCAGCATGTTACCGAGCAGCGACCGCGAGAGAGGCCCTTACTGCACCGCGACGGTCACGGTGTTGGATGTGGAGCCCCCAATGCTCATCACAACCGGCACCGCGGCACCAACCGCGATATTGATCGGAACCTGCACATTCACCTGATACAGTCCGACCAGCGTCGGGGCCAACCCGGAATAGCTGACAACCGCCCCGACCCCGCCAATGGTGACCGTCGGCTGCGTGGTCGTGATCGAGAGTGGCACCGATTGGGCGGGCGCGCCGGTCGCAGGTCTGTTGGTTACCGGTCCCAAACCGGTACAGTAGATCGAAACGTACGTACCCCGGAGCGCCGGTGCTACGGTGCCGGCAACCTGTCCTGTCAGCGCGTTGACGATCGCACCCTGCCCGCTGCCCAACATGTTCGTCGTATAGATCCCCGGCGCGAACGTCGCCAAGTTCACTCGTTGAGTATTGGAGGAGGATCCGGCCACGGTTGCGGTGATGGTCGCTTGGGCGAGGCCCGCCAACTCCCAAGGAATCTGCAGGTTTACCTGACCGGAGGACGCGAAATAGAAGGGCGCGAAAAAGCCGCCGATGTTGAAGCTGCTTTGCGACAGCGAGACCGGGAGTGGAGGAGGCGGGGCTGAACCGGATTGGCCTACCGCCAGACCATTGCCGAACACCGCGACGATGCTGCCCGCGGCGACGGGCGAGACATAACTCGCTTCATTCACGGTTCCAGTCGCGTTGCCTGTCGTGCCAGCGGGAAAAATGACGGGCGCAGCGGGAGGAACGGGAACGACGGGAATCGCAATGCCGTTGAGGCCGCCCGTGTCAAACGTGACGGCCCCAGCCTGGGCAAGAGCGCGCCCGTCCAAGACCGCCCCAGTAAGCACGGAAATCGATATGTTCGCCAGAATGGTGCCGTGGATCACCGCAGTCGTGCCGATGGTCGCCGAAGAACCCACCTGCCAGAAGATGTTCGAACTGCGCGCACCGCCTGAAAGGATGACCTGGCGGCCGGACGTCATCGTCAGCGTCGACGCAATCTGGAAAATGAATACGGCGTTCGGGTCGCCTTGTCCGTCCAGCGTTAGATCGCCGGACGACACAGCGAGGGAGGATGTCGACTTGTAAAGACCGGCCACAAGGGTCTGGCCGCCGATATTCCCTGCGACCGATACCGGCAATTGTCGCCCGGCCGCGTCGTTGAACGCTGTATTGAGGTCGACCTGGGCTTGCGCCGCAATCGGGCCGCCCGAATAGACGGTCCCGTTCACGGTGACCGGCGGAACGCCCGGCACAAACGCGAGCCCCGGACTGATGCCAATGTTCCCTGTCACCGATCCGCCGCCGGTGACCGTAACCGTGGACCCGGCCAACGCGACAAACGTCGAAGTTGTACCCAGGGCCACGGGTGCCTGTTGCGCCGCATTGCCATTCAGTGCGACCAGGCACCCGAACACGGTCAGAATATGTTTTTTGATCTGTTTCACGATTTCCACCTCCTCGACGCACCACTTTGTCGATGACAGCACCACTGCACGCCGGGCACCCTTTGAAGAACACGCGCCCGACCTCGCCGCCGAACGCGGCAAAGAGGCGGTGCGTTCCTGTTCCATTGCTGCCGCGTTCGGCGGCGCGGGGGCTTTGAGAAACACGCTCACGTCACGCCGTGCGCAGTTGGACGTCCCAAGCCCGTGACCGCCCCCGGTCACCTGGCCCGATTTGGGCAGCGGTCTGTTGCACCCAAGACCTCGGCTGCGGCGGCCCCGCTGATTCCGGAAGCGTTCAGCCTGGAGATGGCGCTTGACTGTGCCCCGGCGCATTTTCGGATCCCCGAATTGACGCTCCCTCGCGGTTGCGGGTCGGCGGAATCAACATGTTAACGAGCCACGACAGCGAGGGAGGGTTTGTTGGAGACGTGCACGGTTGCTCGCCCAAAGGATAAACCAGCGATCAGCGCAAGGCCCTCGTAAGCAGGGTCCTTGTTCTCCGTTGAAGCCCAAGTTTCCAGGTCGAGGAGTCCGGCCATGTGCGTGCTTCCCAAGGTTTCAGAGGGAAACATGAGATCTTCAATCGTTTCGACAATCGGCTGTACGCTGCTGTTCGCAACCGTCGGCTCCGCACAGTTCGACGTTCAACTCCGACTCGGCCGCAAGCCTGGGTGGGATCCGCGTGCCCGCGAAGGCCGCTGCGAGATGCGCGTCTGGGTGGACCACCAGGCGGAATTGCGCTTGCGCGGCGAAAACATCAATGTCCGCACTTTGGAAGGCAGCAAAAGCTATGACGAAGGCAGCAGTTGCAGCCATCCCATGCCCTACAATTCCGTCCGCAATTTCCAGTTTCACCAGACAGGCGGACGCAACCAGGTCAGTCTCGCCCAACAGCCCAGCCGGATGAACAACTACACCGCACTGTTCGCCATCAACGACGAACAGGGTGGCGGCGACCATTACGCGTTCGAAGTCACCTGGGCCGCCGACGAAGATGTCCAACAAGCCCCAGCAGCCTTCTTCGACGATGTCCGCGCCTGCCAGGAAACCGTTCGGCAGCGCTTCCTTAGCCGCAACTCACGCGGTGCCTATGTCGATTTCGAGGGCTCCGCCGAACGGCTCGGAGAGAACCAGGGCCGCGAAACCATCCACGGCCGCGGCAGCGCCCGCGACCGGGAAGCCTCCCGCGAAATCACCTACTCCTGTCTCGTCACCCCGCGCACTGGCCAAGTCCAATCCGGCGACTACCAATATTCCGGTGACGGCTACAGTCGTGACAACCATGGCCGCCTAAAATAGGGCCGCCTGAAATAGCCCACCTTTGATCGGGGCGCACATGACCAAGCCGCTGATTCTCATCGCCATCCTGATGTCGGCCCAACCGGCATCGGGATACACGGTTCTCACCCACGAGGCGATCATCGACTCGGTCTGGGACTCCTCGCTCCAAAAGCAGCTTCTGAAACGCTTCCCGGACGCCACCCCCGACCAACTGGTGCAAGCCCACGCCTACGCCTATGGCGGCTGCATCATCCAGGACGCCGGGTACTATCCCTTCAGCAGCCGCCTGTTCAGCGAACTGACCCACTACGTCCGCAGCGGCGACTTCATCACTGCCCTCATCCGCGAGTCGCGGGACCTCAACGAATACGCGTTCGCGCTGGGTGCCTTGGAGCACTATGCCGCCGACACCGACGGCCACCGGATCGCCACCAACCGCGCCGTGCCTTTGCTGTATCCCAAGCTCCGCCGCAAGTTCGGGGACCAGGTCACCTACTGGGACAACCCCGCGGCCCATGTCCGCACGGAATTCAGCTTCGACGTGCTACAGGTTGCCGCCGGGCGGTACGCACCGGACCACTATCGCGACTTCATCGGCTTCGAAGTGTCGCGGCCGGTGCTGGAGCGGGCCTTCCTCGACACCTACGGCCTGGAGATGAAGGACGTTTTTGGAAACGTGACCCTTGCATTGGGGTCGTACCGCTGGGCGGTTAGTTCCCTGGTGCCCACCATGACCCACGTTGCTTGGAGCATGAAAGGGAACTTCTTGAGGCAGGAAATCCCCGGCGTGACTCGGAAGAAGTTCCTCTACAACCTGTCGAGGTCCAGCTATGAGAAGGCATGGGGAACGGAGTACCACAAGCCGGGGCTCTGGACCAGGTTCCTCGCGTTCCTCATGCGGCTCCTCCCCGCCACGGGCCCCTTCAGCGCGCTGAAGATCCCAACTCCGACGCCGGAAGTGGAGAAACTCTTCATGACCAGCTTCAACGCCACCATCGACTCCTACAAGCTGCTGCTGGCCACCATGGCCGGCGACAATCCCGCGCCGCTCGCAAACGAGAACTTCGACGCAGGTGGTGCGACGGTCGCGGGCAAGTATCGCGGCACCGACGAAGCTTACGCCGAACTGCTGGGCAAGCTGGCGGACCACAAGTTCGAAGGCGTCCAGACGGATCTGCGGGATAACATCATCGCCTACTACCGGAACGCCTCCGTCGCACCCAACGCGACCCCAAAGGAGCAGGCAGCTTGGGCCAGACAAATGGAACAGCTGAAGGCCCTTGCGACCGCCCCGTCTGAGGCATCACCTCAATAGCCATCGACGACCAGCACTTTTTCATGTCGCCAGAACCGCCCAAACAATCCAGCCAACAACAACGACCACCCAGCCCCAAGCGCCATGCCGCTGGCAACATCCGTCAAATAGTGCACACCCAAATAGACCCTGGACGCCGCCACCGCCAGAATCACGGCACCAGCCCCGGCGAACACCCCAAGACGGTCCCCGCTCCGCCGCAAGTGGCGCGACGCCACGATAGCAAGGGTCAGATACAGCGCCGTGCTGGAAAGCGAATGGCCGCTGGGATACGAAAATCCCGTCGCCGCGACCAGTTGCGGGGCAACTTCCGGACGAGCCCGCTCCACGAACTGCTTGACGCCCAAAATCAGCACCCCGGCACCCATCGACGAGGCCAGAAGTTGCAGTGCGCCCATACGGTCGCCCATGCGGAGCAGGATTGTGAGCGCCAAGGCCGTAAACAGGGTGACGATGGTCACCGACCCTAATGCGGTAATGTCCACAACCGCGATCGTCAACCAAGGACTGCGCGACTTGGCCACTTCCATAAGGATGGAGCTGTCGCCTTTGCCAAGTTCGCCCTCGAACAGTTCGCGGGTGATCCGTAGGAACACAAAAAATGCCAGTGCCGCGGCCCCCAGCCACCCGTAAGTCGTGCGTGGTTTCATCGCGCTGCCGGCGGCTCCTCCGTGTCCGGTATTCCGGCAAGGTGGCGGAAGAAGGCCACCGCGCGGTTGACCGTCGACGCTTCGTTGGACAAGCTGCTTGAATTCTTCCCCGTGCGCAAGATCCCATAGCATCGCCAGATCCCCTCCGGCTCGCGGTCCAGGAAATAGACCGACTGCATCTCCCCCGGATGGAACGCCGTAACAAACAGGAACCGCAAGGGGGTGAGATTCTCAACCGCGAATGCGATGCGGTCGGGCGTAGCTTCCAAGATAGACAGTTTGTAAATGGCACCGCCGGAGAGATTGTCCGACTGCCGGTAGTAGAGGGTTCTTCCCGCCACCAGTTCGCCAACTTGGAAATCAGCCCGCGACCTTGGGGAGTCCGGCCCATCCACCGCCGACGCCTCCGAAATCAATGTGCTCCAGGCATGGCGGGTAGTCGACCAATACTGGAGCCCGGCAAGCCGGGATACGGCTCCGATGCGCCGCAGGATCCCGTCGGCACCGGTTTCGGCCCGGAGACGGACGGTAGCCGCGACCAGCGTCGAAAAGCCCGGCGTCTTCCAGCCCATGCAAGCGGGCGGCTGCCAGTCCTGCCCAAACTCGGCGCGGGTCCAAACCCGGACTATCATCGAGTGTCCGAACCCGGGAACCCCCGGACTTGACTGGTTCCCGCACGGCGGCACCGGCCATGACTGGGCCCAGCCCGCCGACGAGCCCATGGTGGAAAAGAAGACCGACGCACAGAAAATCCGGCTAGCCTTCATCCCTCCATTGTAGGTGTTTCCCGGGTAGGCAGATTTCATGGCGGCGGTGATGTTGATCCAGCCGGCTTCCGATATACTGGGCCAATGCGGATCCTCCCGTTGGCTCTGATCCTAATAATTTCCGCGGTTGTCTGCGCGGCTGACGTGCCCGTTGCCGACCTGACCGGCATCTGGGCCGGGACCACGACGAACCGCGACGGAGAGCCCCAGGATGTCTCGTTCCGGTTTGTCCAGAAGGGCGAGGCGTTGTCGGGCAAGATGTACGGGGACAACGAGAGCCTGCCCATCGTGAGCGGCACGGTCTCGGGCGGCGAGATCACGTTCACGGTATCGAACGGGGCGAACGGGCAGGGGTCGAAGATTGTCTTTAGCGGCACGGTGGTGGGGCCGGAGCAGGTGGAATTGGTCCGGGGTCGGCCGACTGCGAGTGGGGACAAAGGCGCGCCTCCGCCCCCTCCACCACCACAAATCCACTTGAAGAAACTCGCGTGAAAGCATTCATAACATTACTGGCGTGCGTGTCGACGGCGTCCGCGTATGGTCCGGCGGACGGGCGGGCGTTTCTGGACACGCACTGCGTGTCGTGCCACGGGGCGAAGTCGCCAGCCGCGGGACTGAATCTAGCGAAAGCGGGGGTGGATTTGAGCCAGTCCGACCGGTGGGCGCGCATCGCCAACCGCGTGCGGGCCGGGGAAATGCCACCTCGCGGCGTTGCGGCACCGGCGGTGGAACAACGGCAGGCGTTCGTGAAGTGGGTGGAGGATGGGTTGCATGCCGAAGCCTGCAAGACCGGCCCCTCAGCGGGAAACGCCCCGATCCGCCGCCTCAACCGCGACGAATACACGTCCACGGTGCGGGAACTGCTGAACATCCACTTGGATGTGGGGCACGCGCTGCCGCTCGACGGGGCGGGCGGCCAGGGGTTCGACAACGCCGCCGAGACGCTGTTCCTGTCGCCGGTGCTGGCAGAGAAATACATGGACGCGGCCAAACAGTCCCTTGAATTCGCCGTTCGGGATTCGCGGGCCCGGGCACGCATCGGGATCACCAAGCCCAAGCCGGGCAGCGAGGACGAGGCGGCACGGATCCTGCTGTCTGGGTTTCTGCCACGGGCGTTCCGGCGTCCGGTGGCGGACAAGGAGTCCCAAGTGTACATGGGGCTGTTCCGCGAGGCCCGCAAGGAGGGCCGTACGTACGACGAATCGGTCGTCTATATGCTGCGCGGCGTCCTGATGTCGCCGCAATTCCTTTTCCACGTCGAGGCCCCGAACACCGGCACCTCGGCGCGGCTGCTGGACGACTACGCGCTGGCCTCGCGCCTCTCCTATTTCCTGTGGGGCAGCATGCCGGACGAGATGATGTTCGATCTCGCCAGTCTGGGCAAGCTGCATGAGCCGAAGGTGCTGCACGAGATGGTCGGGCGGATGCTGCGCAGTGAAAAAGCGCAGAACTTCGCGGAAAGCTTCGTCACGCAGTGGCTGGGCACGCGCGAGTTGGGTCGCGAGTTCATCCCGGACGCGAAGGTCTTCCCCCAATATGTCGCCGACGCCGAACTGCAGGGCGACATCCGGTTCCAACCGGTGGTCTTTTTCCTCTCGATACTCTCCAACAACGGGCCGTTGACCGACCTGCTCGACTCCAACTGGACCATCAGCACCAACAAGCTGCAAAAGCTGTACGGGCTGGACAAGGCGCTGCTGCGCAAGGACGGGACGGCGCAGCCACACCGGGTTTCGCTGCCGCCGGACTCGCACCGGGGCGGGTTGCTGGGGATGTCGGCGGTCCTCGCGGTGTCGTCGTATCCGTATCGGACGAGTCCGGTGCTGCGGGGCAAGTGGGTTTTGGACGCGATCCTGGGGACGCCTCCGCTGCCGCCCCCACCGAATGTGCCGGCGTTGGAGGAGCATCCGGCGGGCGCGGCACCGAAGACGATGCGGGAGCGGCTGTCGCAGCACAGGCAGAATCCGGTGTGCGGCGGGTGCCACAACAGCATCGATCCGCTGGGTTTCGCGCTGGAGAACTACGACGCGCTGGGGCAATGGCGTACGACGGATGCCGGGAAGCCGATCGATGCGGCGGGGGAATTGCCGGACGGCACGAAGTTCGAGGGGCCGGACCAGTTGCGGGCCGTGTTGCTGGCGAAAAAGGACCTGTTCGTGCGCAATTTGACGAGTCGAATGCTCGGATACGCGCTGGGGCACGGGCTGTCGAAATCCGACACGTGCACAGTGGACGAGATTCTGGAAGAATTGAAGAAGGACGGGTACAAGTCGCAGACCCTGGTCGAGGGGATTGTGATGAGCCAGCCGTTCCGGTACCAAGCGGCTGTCGTTTCCAAGGAAGCCGCCAAGGAAAGCAAATGACCCTGAGCAGAAGAACTGTATTGCGCGGCGCGGGTGCGACCCTTGCGCTGCCGTGGCTGGAGTGCATGGCGTCGGCGAAGGACGCAGCCCAGCCCGTGCGTTTCGCGTTCCTCTACATGCCGAACGGGGTCAACACCAAGCACTGGGCCCCCGAGGGTACTGGCCGCGACTTCAAGCTTTCGGCCACGCTGGAACCGCTGGCGGATTTCAACGACCAGATCATCATCCCGCAAAACCTCTGGAACGAGGCTGCGAAGGACGGCGACGGGCACTATGTGAAGGAGTCCGCGATCCTGACCTCGACCCGTATCAGCAAGACTCTGGGCGAGGACTTGGACATCCACGGCACGTCGATGGACCAGGTGGCGGCGCAGCGGATCGCGGGGCAAACGCCGCTGCCGTCGCTGGAGCTGGGGATTTCGCCCGAGGCGACGGGGGTGGACCACAACGTCGGGTACACGCGGGTGTACGGGTGCCATGTGGCGTGGAGCAGCCCGACGACGCCGCTGGCGAGGGAGATCAACCCGAGGTCGGTGTACGAGCGGCTGTTCCGGGCGTCGCAGCCGCAGGGTCCGGCTGGCAAGCAGGACGCGCTGCTGCTGGACCGAGTGCTGGGGCAGGCGAAGGAGTTGCGGGCGCAGGTGGGGGTGGCGGACCGGCGGCGGATCGACGAGTACATGTCGATTGTGCGGTCGCTGGAGGAGCGGACGCAGCGGGCGTCGTCGGGGATGGCGCGTTCGTGGAAGCCTAGGATGGATTTAGGGGCGGTGCCGGTGCCGGCGGAGGAGCCGAAGGACTACGCCGAGCATGTGCGGCTGATGCTGGACATGATCGCGGTGGCGTTCCAGAGCGATACCACGCGGATTTCCACGTTCATGTTCGGGAATGCGGTGAGCAATATCAGTTTCCGGTTCTTGGACGGCGTGACGGCGGGACACCATGACAATTCGCACCACTCGAACGATGCGGAGAAGCTGAAGCAATACCAGTTGATCAACCGGTGGCACGTGGCGCAGTATTCGTATTTGTTGGGGAAATTGAGGGAGGCTCGGGAGGGTGCTGGGAGTGTGTTGGATAACTCGATTGTGGTGTTCGCGTCGGCTTTGAGCGACGGGAACAGCCACAATCCGCATAAGTTGCCGGTGGTGGTGGCGGGGAAGGCTGGTGGGCGGTTGAATGGGGGGCAGAGTTTGGTTTATGCGGAGGATACGCCGTTGTCGAATTTGTGGGTGAGTTTGCTCGATGCGTTCGGGACTCCGGTGGAGCGGTTTGCGGATAGTACGGGGCGGTTGGCGGGGGTGTTGGGGTAGGTGGGAGGGATGCCGTCAGTTGCCCGATATCGGACCTTCGGTGCTGCCATGCACTCTAAGAGGGCACAAGGTTCTCCTATGCGCATCCTCGTCGTCTTCGTAACAGTTCAGGCCCGTGGTTTGGCGGGTAGGAGCGAAGGTGCGGGAAGGCCCGCGCGGTGTGAGTGGACAGCCTGTTTGAGGTAGTCGAGAGGATTGCGGCCTTGGATGCGGCAG
>CAIVPR010000054.1 GCA_903907865.1 uncultured Acidobacteriia bacterium | reverse complement strand
CCATCCCGAACGCTTCGTCCGCCGTCCGCCCCAACCACCACCCGTTCCCAGGGAGGCCTGGATCAATAGACCAAAGACCCCGGACAACAATACTCAGTAAATTCGGCTTCGGGGTGTCTCAAAGTGCTTGACATGTTCCGTGCGCCGCGTAAATGGCTGCTTACGTTGCTTTTTACGTTCATGAAAACCCCTCTTCCTAAATCTCTCGCTCTGGACGGAGAGCGGGGAACATCGGACCTCAACGAGACCACTTGAAGCGGACCCACTATGAAGTGGACAAAGATGTACTTAGTACTATGTATAAGGGTCCAGAGGTACTGGTGTCAAGGGCCCCGGACGGGGTGGGCGTCCATTTTGAGCGAGTGTCCTCGTCCGAGACGGACAGGATTACTTTCCGAAGAAACTCAAATCGACAGCGTAGCCCATAGCCTTGTAGCCCGCCCGGTTGGGGTGCAGCTTGTCGCCCGGTCCGCCAGTCGAACTGTTGGGCTGAAACTCTGGTTTTAGCGCCCCGGTGCCTGGATCCAGCGTGGCGGCGTCGAAGTCCGCAATGCCGTCGAACAGGCCGCCGCTGCGGATGAACTGGTTCACCGCCTTGCGTTCGACGTCGACCTCCGGCTTTCCGGAACCCGACGCTGCGCCCAGCGCCGACGTCACCGTGGCCCCAACCACGCGGATCTTCTTCCCGTGCAGCCGGGCGACGCCGTCCTTGTACCCTTGGATCACGGCATCCGCCTTGGCCCCAGCGGCACCAAGGTCGTTGATAGCCTCTAGCCAGACGACGCTCGTCACCCCGGAAAGGCTGAGCACGTCGCGCTCCAGCCGCTCCAGCGCCGACGGGCCGCCGCCGATCGGCTTTGTTTTGTCGTACACTGCGGGCCCCACCACCTGATTGCCCCCGATCCCGGCATTGACGACAGCGAACTTGGTCCCAAATTTCTCGTGCAAGCGTCGCGAGAGGAAGTCGGGCCAGCGGTCGTCACCATTGATCGTCGAAGCTGTGCCGTCTGTGATCGAATCGCCGAACGCAACCACTGTTTGAGTCGAATCGGGCTCGATGGCGTCCACGGCGTCGAGAAAGTACCAAGAGGTGGTTGTGAACGGGAGGCTTTCCGCCGACTCCTCGGCCCCGTGCGAGCCCGCCCCCGGTGCAGATACGTAGGAGGTCTGCAGGGCTTTGGCGTGCCAAGTCATCGGGCCCGATTCTCCGGCAACGTGGAAACTGATGGCCAGCTTGCGCCCGGCCAGCGACCTGTCGGCAGGGTTGTTGACGTAGTCGAAAACCACCGCGTCCGACCACACCATGGCTCCAGGCGCGATGGTCGCAGAAGGCTTGCCGCCGAACATTACAGGCCGGTTGGTGGCGTGGACTACTTGGCCGCCGCCCTCGTGCTGGCCGATGTGGACCCCGTCGAGTGTAACCGGCTTGGACCCGAAGACATTGGAAAAGCGTAGGCGCATCCGGCGGCTCCATAGGTCGGGTCGGACGACGAGGCGGAAGGTCTGGTCCCGCGCTTCCTTTTCCGGGAAGACCATGGAGAGCTCCGGCTGCGCAACGGCGTTGCCCGCCGGATACGGCCCGTGGACGGAACCGGTCCATACTGTGACCCACTTGTCGGCAAACGCCGCCGTAGGAGCGGCCAACGCCAAAACCAGCAACAACTTCCTCAAATCAATCTCCTTGTGATTCCGACAGCCTGCTCGAAGGCGTGCCCCATCTCTAGCAACGCCCGTTCCTTGCGATGCCCGCCCACAATCTGAATGCCGACGGGTAACCCCTCGGGCGTGAAGCCGGCGGGCACGGACAGCGCGGGTGCTCCGGTCACGGAGATCAGGTAGCAGGACTTCATCCAGTCAATATAGGTTTCCATCCTGACTCCGTCAACTTCCATCGGGAATGGCAGGTTGACATCGAACGGCGGCACTTGGCTTACCGGCAGGACGAAGAAGTCATTCCGCTCCATGAATCGGCGCATCCGGTCCTGAATTTCGGCCAGTCTTAGGTGGGCCAGTCCGACATCCCGGGCCGTCAGTTGGGCGGCACGCTCGATCTCCCAGTGGATCGTGTCCTTGAACAGCGCCGGATGGGCGCGAACGGAGTCGCCCAGCGCGGTCTCGGTCATCCAAGTGCGCAGCGTGCGGAAGGCCTCGTCCGCCCCGAAGAGGTCGGGCTCGGCCTCTTCGACGATGCAGCCGAGGGATTCGAAAACGGTCCGCTGGGCCTCGGTGATATCCCGGACCCGCTTATCGACCGGGATGCCCCCAAGTCCGGTCCACCACGCGACGCGCGTACCCCGGAGATCGCGCCCGAGGGGGGCGGCGAAGTCGGTGTTGTCTTCGAAGGAGAGCGGTGCGCGGGGGTCGTAGCCGGTGATTGCGGAACAAAACAACGCTAGGTCGGAGACAGAGCGGGCCATCGGACCTTCTACCGAAAGCGGCAACCACGGGAATCTTATGGGCCATGCGGGAACGCGTCCGGCCGTCGGTCTCAAACCTACAACGCCGCAAAAGCTAGCGGGATTGCGCAGCGACCCACCGAGGTCGCTACCGTCGGCAAGCGGCGTCATGCCGGTCGCCAGCGCCACAGCCCCGCCGCCCGTGCTGCCGCCGCAGGTCTTCGTGGTGTCCCACGGATTCAGGGTCTTGCCGAAGACGGCGTTGAATGTCTGGGAGCCCGCACCGAACTCCGGCGTGTTGGTCTTGCCCAACGTGATCGCGCCGGCCGCCTTGAGGCGCTCGACGAGCAGCGAATCGGTGTCGGGAACGAAGTCCTGGAACAGGCGGGAGCCGAACGTTGTCCGAATGCCCTTGGTCGGCTGCAAATCCTTGTGCAGAACGGGCACGCCGTGCAGCGGTCCGACCGGTTCGCCAGCCGCCAGTTGCCGGTCCGCCGCGTCTGCCGCCTCCAGCGCTTGTTCCGCCGCCAAGGTGACGACCGCGTTGTACTTGGAGTTTTCCGCACCGATGCGTGCGAGGTGGGATTCCACGGCCTCACGGGCGGAGAGAGACCCCGAAGCGATTCTTGCCGCTATCTCGACGGCGGACATCCGCCAGATTTGGGAAGCCATGTCAGCAGTGCCATCATAGCGTGCTGCCGCAAGCCCGGTGGCCCAAGCCGGACGCAATGCTACAACTCCAATATGCGCCTACCCGCCATCATCTTGTTGCCCGTCGCCATGGTCACGGCCCTATCCGGCCAAACGACCCCACAACAGCCCATCACACAGCTCCCCTACACACCCAGCCTCGACACGCGTTTCATGGACACCTCGGTCCAAGCCTGTGACAACTTCTACAAATACGCCTGCGGGAACTGGATCAAGCAGAATCCCATACCCGACGACCAGTCCTCATGGGATGTGTACAAGAAGCTGACCAGCGAGAACCAACTCTATTTGTGGGGCCTGCTCCTCGAGGCCGCGAAGACGGACAAGCCGCGATCCGCCAACCCGCAGAAGATCGGAGACATGTTCGGGTCCTGCATGGATGAATCAGCGGTGGAAAAGGCCGGGGCCGGACCGTTGAAGGCGTCGCTCAAGCGCATCGACGGCCTTCGGAGCCTGTCGCAGTTGCCCGCGCTGGTGGCTGCGGAGCACCTCAGCGGTGGATCCATGCTCTTTTCCTTCGGCGCACAACAGGATTTCGCCGATTCCAACTCGGTGATCGCCGCGTTGGGCGGGGGCGGTCTCGGGCTGCCGGATCGCGACTACTACACCAAGACCGACGCCAAGTCCGTCGAGATCCGCGCCAGGTATGTGGCGCATGTCGAGCGCATGCTGATTCTTGCCGGAGATTCTCCGGCAGCCGCCAAGGCCGGAGCGGCTGCCGTCATGAGGATCGAGACCGAATTGGCCAAGGCCTCCCTAACAAGGGTCGAACGGCGCGATCCACATAAGCAGGATCACAAGATGACGGTCGACGAGCTGCAGAAGATCGCCCCGTCGTTCGGCTGGAAGGTATATTTTGGTGCCGTCGGCGTGCCCGCCGAGGCAAAGCTGAACGTTTCGCAGCCCGAGTTTGCACGGGAGATGTCCAAGCAGCTTCAGGGGACCCCTCTCGCGGAACTGAAGGAGTACCTCCGCTGGCACTTGGTTCGTGCCAAGGCCTCCAGCCTGTCGAAGGAATTCGTCGACGCCAATTTCGCGTTCTTCAGCAGTTACCTCAGGGGCACGAAAGCCCAGCAGCCACGGTGGAAGCGTTGTGTCCAAGTGGTGGACCGCAACTTGGGCGAAGCACTGGGCCAGGTTTTCGTTGAAAAGACGTTCACGCCCCAGACGCTGGCCCGCACCAAGGCGGTGACGGCGGGGATCGAGTCGGCAATGAAATCCGAGATCGAGTCACTGGACTGGATGGGACCCGAAACCAAGGCGCGGGCGATGGAGAAATTGGCCGCCGTGGTGAACAAGGTCGGGTATCCCGAAAAGTGGCGGGACTACAGCGCCCTGCAGATCCAGCCCGTGGACTTCTACGGCAACTTGGAACGGGCCGAAGTGTTCGAGTCCCGTCGCGATGTTGCCAAGATCGGCAAGCCGGTTGACCGCACTGAATGGGGCATGTCGCCGCCGACAGTCAACGCCTATTACAACGGCCAGATGAACGACATCAACTTCCCTGCTGGCGTTCTTCAACCGCCATTGTTCGATCCAAAGATGGACGACGCGCCTAACTACGGCAACACCGGTGCCACCATCGGACACGAGCTGACGCACGGTTTCGACGACCAAGGACGGCAGTTCGACGCCCAGGGAAACCTCAAGGAGTGGTGGACGCAGACGGACGCCGCAGAATTCCAAAAGCGCGTCGATTGCATTTCCGAGCAGTATTCCAGCTACACCGTGGTCGACGACATCAGGATCAACGGGAAGTTGACCCTGGGCGAGGACGTGGCCGACCTGGGCGGGGAATTGCTGGCCTTCATCGCGTGGAAGGCGGCAACCAAGCAGTTGGAACTCAAGCCCATCGACGGATTGACGCCCGACCAGCGGTTCTTCGTTGGCATGGCGCAATGGGCGTGCGGCACGGAGCGACCCGAAAGTTTGCGGGTCCACGCCGCAACCGACCCCCATTCACCCAACGAATACCGCATCAACGGGGTCGTTTCGAACATGCCGCAATTCCGGGAGGCATTCGCGTGCAAGCTCGGGCAGCCGATGGTGCGGGAAAAGGGCTGCAAAGTCTGGTAGAGTGACGCGGTTGCTCTGGGAGCCAAGCTACGTGATCTTGGCTTCCAGCTCCGCCCAGCGGGCGTAGAGGTTGTCGACCACGTCCTGCGCAGCGTCCATCTCGGCCACGGCCTTGGTGAGCTTGGCGGGATCGGTCACCACGTCCGGCAGCTCCAACTGCGTCCGCTTCTGGTCGAGCACCTCTTCGGCCTGCATCAAGAGGGTCTCCATTTGCTCGTACTCGCGCGCTTCTTTGTAGGTGTGCTTTTTCTTCGCGGGAGCGGCGGAGGCGGACTCGGCGGGGCGCTTCGACTCTTTCGGCGGCGATTTCTTGGCCGCCATGGCCTGTTCCCACTGGGCCAGTTCGGCGAAGAATTCCGTGTTCCCCTGTCCGTCCATGGCCAGCAGGACGGTTGAGAGGCGGTCGAGCAAGAACCGGTCGTGGGTGACGAGTGCGATGGCACCCGGAAAATCGCCGAGGTTCTGTTCCAGTACTTCGAGAGTCGGGATGTCGAGGTCGTTGGTCGGCTCGTCCAGCAGCAGGACATCGGCCGGACGCAGCATCAACCGCGCGATGTAGACGCGGGCCCGTTCGCCGCCGGAAAGGCGTCCGATGGGCAGATCGAGCTGCTCCTGCCGGAAAAGAAATCGTGCGGCCCAGCCAGCGACGTGCTGGGGGCGGTCGCGGAACATGACCGTGTCGCCTTCGGGCGCCAACGCGCGGCGGAGGGAGGTTTCGGGGTCAACGGTGTCGCGGCTCTGTTCGAAATAGGCAATTTTCAGGCCGTCGGCGCGGCGCGCTTCGCCGGAATCGGGCTCCAGTTCGCCCGCCAGGATCTTCAGCAGCGTCGTTTTGCCGCAACCGTTGGAGCCCAGGATGCCGAGGCGCACGCCCGGTCCAAGTGTCAGAGTGAGATTCGAGAAAAGGTCGCCCTTGCCGCCCATGCCCTTCGAGATGCCCTCGACGTGGATCAGACGCTTCGTCATGCGCCCGGTGGCGCTGAAATCAACCAGCGACGTGCCCTTTTGGTTGCGTTCGGTGACGTCGGCGAGCTTGACCTTAAGGTCCATGGCGTCATCAATGCGGGCCTTGGATTTCGAGGTGCGGGCCTTGGCGCCGCGGCGGAGCCACTCAATCTCGCGCGTAACCAAATTCGAAAGCGCGTCTTGCTCGCGCTTCTGGGCTTTCAGGAATTCGGCGCGCTTCTCAAGGAAGCGGCTGTAGTTGCCTGTCGCCGTGAACAGGCCCAGGGGATAGGAGCGATTGATCTCGGCCACGCGGGTGGCCACGTTTTCCAGGAAGTACCGGTCGTGCGTCACGAAGACCGAGGCGATGCCGGAGTTGGTGAGCAGTTTTTCCAGCCAGAGGATGCCCTCGACGTCCAAGTGGTTCGTGGGCTCGTCGAGCAGCAGGATGTCGGGCTTCTTGGCCAGCGCTTCGGCAATCGCGAGCCGCTTTTTCCAGCCACCGGAGAGCGTGGACGGGATGGCGGTGGCATCGGGGAAGCCGACACGGCTCAAGATGATGGAGACTTCGACTTCGGTGTCGTCCGAAACCGGCGCGGCTGCGGTGACGATCTGGCGGATGGTCAGCGTGCCGTCGAACTCGGGGTCCTGTTGGACCATTGCGAGCCGGACACCCTTGCGGATGGAGACGGTACCGGCGTCGGAATCGAGCGTGCCGCCGAGGATCTGCAGGAAGGTGGATTTTCCGGCACCGTTGGGGCCGATGATACCGAGGCGGTCGTCCGCGTGGATGCTCAGGGCGATGCCGCTGAAGACGGTCCGGGAGCCGAAGGATTTTTCGAGCGAATCGCAGGTTAGGAGTACGGACATTCTGTGTTCTTAGGAAACGAGTTCGGCGGTTGCGGCCGGGCTTTCTAGGTCCCGGTAGAGGATGCTCAGGCTGGCCGGACCGGGTTCGAGGCCGGAGGGCAGCAGGGCGTTGATTTGTCGTGGATGGCCGTCATTGCGGGGAGCCAGCCAGATTGCGGGGAGGTCGGTGCCGTTGAGGCGGACACGGATTTCGCGGGCGTCGGCATCGGTAGGTAGGCCGGTGGCCCAGATCGACAGGCAGGCGTCGGGTCCGCAAACGATGCGGTGGTCCTCGAAGCTGCGACCGTCGGTGACGCGGGTCACTTTGAGCCCGCCTGTACTGGCCGGTGCCCAGGGTTCCGGCGTTTCCACGGCGATCTGCAGCGGCGCGCAGTAGGCACTGCCGGTCACCGCCAGTTTCGCGGGATACCAGCCCGCCGCCAAGCCAGGCGGAATCTTGCAGGTCGCTTGCCAACCACCGCCGGTGTTGGCGACGTGGATCGGGCGCGACCCGTATGGGCCGATCATCGGATGGACGTTATCGCAATCGAGATCCGTGAGGGGCGACGTGAAGTAGAAGGTGATGTAGTCGTCGGCGTCGGCGGAGAACCGGTGGTCGTGGGTGGCGGCGTTGTCCACACACAGGACCTCGGGGGCGTCTGAGGGGGCTTCGGCGGGATTGGGCTCGTCCGGCCATTGCCGCCAGGCGGTCACGTGGGCACGCTCGGCCAGTGCGGATTCGAACTTCACGCGCGCGAACCCGGCGGTGCGGGTGAACGCCATCAGACAGGACGCGTTCGGCCCCACCCAGTTGTCCAACTGTCCGCGCAACTCACCCGTTTCGTAGTACTCCATGACGGGGATCGAAGTCGGGTCGGGGTCACTGACAAACGACTCGATGCAGGCCATCCCACGCGTCATGCCGCAGACGTTTTCGAGCGCCAGCAGCGGGTGCTTCAGATGGTAGAGGACGCCGAAGAACAGGACTATGTCGAAGGTGCCTAGGTCGCGCCAGGTGAGCCGACAGATGTCGCCGATCCGGTATTCGATTTTGGACCCCAGCAGCCGCCTCGCCTCCAGCAGCCGGGTATTCTTAGCCATGTCAAGCGCCAGCACTTGGGCGCCGCGGCGTTCCATCTCGAAGCTGAACCAGCCGTCCCAAGCACCGATGTCGAGGACCCGCTTGCCAGTGAGGTCGTCCGGGATGGGGAACTGGCGCAAGCGGTGGCGCTGCTGTTCCAACGATTGGTGCCCCTCGATCACCTGCCCGTCCGGGAGTTCGATCGAGTGGTACCAGCCCAGCTTTTCGAGGCGTTCCACCTGTCGGCGGTTGTCCTCGATTACGCTCGCGTCACGTGCCTCGCTCATGCGTTCACAAGTATCGGCAACAGCGGCGAGCCGACAACTGTCGTCTCCGGCTCTTCCTGTTCGCCGTCGAGATCCAAATAGCGGGTATCGAGCAGCCTGCCGTGGTTGATATTACCCATCGCGGTCATGATGTTCTCGCGCAGGAAGGGCGTTTCGCGCTCCCACTCGGCGATGGTTTCGCGGATGCCGCGTCGGACCGTGCCCGTCCGCAAAGAACAACCGCAGGGGACGATGGGCGTGCCCTTGGCGGCGACCCAAGCCTTTGTCGTCTCTTCGTTGACGTACACCAGCGGGCGGATCAGCCGGAAGTCCTTCGCCTTAGACCAAGTGACGGCGGGCAGCGCGCTCATGCGGCCCGTATACATGATGTTGCGGAGCAGGGACTCGCAGAAATCGTCCGCCGTGTGCCCGAAGGCGATCACGTTCGCTCCGAGACCGCTGGCGATCTGGTAGACAGCGCGGCGGCGGAAGCGGCTGCACATGTCGCAGCCGTGGTCGGGCTGTTCCTCAAGGAGGCGGAGCGACGGGTTGTCGGTGAAATAGGTCCACTCGACCCCGATGGAACGGATGTATTCGCCGACAGCCTCGACCGGGGCGAGGAACTTGCCCTGCTCGACGGTGAAGGCGCAAATGCTGAATTGGATCGGGGCGCGCTTCTGCAGTAGGAGCAGGGCGTCGAGCATGGTGACGGAGTCCTTGCCGCCGGAAACCGCCACGGCGATGCGGTCGCCGTCGCGGATCATCTTGAAGCGCGCGATGGCTTCGCCGACCTTCCGCAGCAGTGTTTTTTCGAGATCCACTTGTACCAGACTAGCGCGTAGGGCGCAGAGGGGGAGGGGATACCTCCTTGGAATGGCGTGGGGGAAGTTGCAACGGGATCGAAAAATGGTATATTGATGCTGAAGGGAGCAGGTGCTCGCGGCACCGGCCCCCTTTCGGCCAAGCTAGAGTTCGAGTTTGAACTTCAGCTTGATTCGGCGTTTCCTGTAACGTACCAGGAAAGTCACCAGCATCAGAAGAGCCATACAGCCCCCCTTTCCACTCCGAGTGGATTTGCAGACCCCGCCCTGCTAGGCGGGGTTTTGCATTTGTGTGCCGAGCATGTTCGGCGACTACTGGGGTGCAAGTCCCCTGACCAACCTGATGGAGGTGAAGGATAGCGAAGCGCAAGGGCGTGACCGCGAGGAATCGTCTGAAAGAAGCGTGGAGCAAAGGCGCGAGCTGATGT
>CAIVPR010000053.1 GCA_903907865.1 uncultured Acidobacteriia bacterium | reverse complement strand
GGGCCTTATCCTGGACAAGGCCGGGTATTGTCCTGCGCCACTGGTCGCCGTGTCCGGTTGCAGGCCCAGGTCGAGAGCCTGCTGGAAGAGGGACGAATCAAGCTCTCCAGCGTGGTCAGCGACCTGTTCGGCACCAGTTCGCGGCGCATCCTGGCCGCGCTGGCGGAGGGCAAGGACGGCCCGGCCAAGCTCGCCGAGCTCGCCGACGACCGGCTCAAGTGCAGCCGGGAGGAGTTGGAGGACGCGCTGACGGGCCGCATGGACGACACCCAGCGCAAACTGCTGGAAATGGACTTGGAGCGGCTGGCGCTGCTGGACAAGCAGATCGACAAACTCGAGTTGCTGGCCGCCAAGGCCATGAGGCTCCACCACACGGCGGTCGCCCGCGTGGCCGCCGTGCCGGGTTTCGGGGTGAACTCGGCCCAGCAGCTGATCGCGGAAACGGGCGCGGACGCCAAGGCCTTCCCGACGGCGGCGCAGTTCGCATCCTGGGTCGGCACCATTCCGGGAAAGGAGGAAAGCGCGGAACAGAACCGGAGTTCCCGGTCGCCCAAGGGCGACCGGTTCCTGCGGAGGCTGTTCAGCCAGGCGGCGCAGTCCGCGGTCAAGACGAAGGGGTGCCATTTCCAGACCGTGTTCCAGCGCCTGCTGGCTTCCGGGCTGAAGTACCAGCCCGCCGTCTGGGCGATAGCGCACAGGCTGTGCAGGCTGGTCTGGAAGATCCTCCACGACGGCGTCGACTATGTCGAGTTCGGCACCGAGCCCAGCCCGGCGGCCAAACGCCGCCGGGCCCAACGCCATGCCCAGAGCCTGAGAAAACTGGGGTATCCCGTCTATCTGCCACCCCAGCCGCTCCCGGCATTGCCCGCCACCGGAGCATAAACTTTCAACGGAGTGTTTGTTCGTGCCCTGCGCAGCTATTCACCCAACGAATGAGCGAGCGACCAGCGTAAGACTCTTGCAATCAAGCCCTTGTTCTCCGCTGAAGCGCAGGCAACTGCCTTTTCTAGATTCATCCTGTCGATGTCGGTGTCGCCAATCGTGGCCATTTCGGAAACCAGCGCCGAACCGGAACCCTGCAAACACCAGCCCCGTCCTGCCCCAGCGCACCCCTTCGGTAATACTGGAAACGTGGCCCCCGTCATCACCAACACAGAGCTCCCAGGCATCGAGCGAATCGCCACCGGCAAAGTCCGCGACGTCTACGCCGTCGGCGACGACCTCCTCATCGTCGCTACCGACCGCATCTCGGCCTTCGACTGCGTTCTCCCCCAGGGCATCCCGGGCAAGGGCCGCGTCCTCACCCAGATGTCGCTGTTCTGGTTCGAGCTGTTGAAGGACATCGTCCCCAACCACCTGATCGCGACAGAGGTTGCCGACTTCCCGGCACAACTGCACCCGTTCCACGACCAGCTCGAGGGCCGCTCCATGTACGTGAAGCGCTGCCGCATGGAGCCGGTCGAATGCGTGGCGCGCGGCTATGTCTCCGGCTCCGGCTGGAAGGACTACAAACGCACCGGCGGCATCTGCGGCATCCCGCTGCCCGCTGGACTGCTCGAAAGCAGCCGCCTTCCCGAGCCCATCTTTACGCCCGCGTCCAAGGCCGCCACAGGCCACGACGAGAACATCTCGTTTGCCGAGGCCGCCGCAGCCGTGGGCCTTGAGACCGCCGAGACCCTGCGCGATTTGACGCTCCGCATCTACGCCCGCGCTGCCGAGCACGCAGCCTCCCGCGGCATCATCCTCGCGGATACCAAGTTCGAGTTCGGCTGGCACGACGGCACGCTGCTCCTGGGCGACGAGGTCCTGACACCCGATTCCTCCCGCTACTGGCCAGCCGACGAGTACGCCCCGGGCGGCCCCCAGAAGTCGTTCGACAAGCAATTCGTCCGCGACTACCTCGAAACGCTCGATTGGGACAAGACGCCGCCAGCCCCGGACCTGCCCCGCGACGTCGTCGAGAAGACTTCGGCCAAGTATCACGAGGCCTACTTCCGCATCACCGGCAGGCAGCTATGAACTGGCTCGACATTCTGTTGCTCGTGATCCTTGGCTACACGACGGCCCGCAGCCTAGCCCGGGGCTTCACGCGCGAAATTGTGGGCTTCGCCGCGTCGTTGCTGGCCCTCGTGCTCGGGATGTGGTTCTACGGCTATGCGGGCTCGTTCGTGGCCCCGTACGTGGCCTCGCCAAGGGTCGCCAACTTGCTCGGGTTCTTCATCGTGGTCGCGTTGGTGCTGATGGCCGGATCCACCGTCTCATGGATCATCGAGAAGTTCCTGCGGACAATTGGCTTGTCGATCGTGGACCGGCTCCTGGGCGGCGCCTTCGGCTTGCTCAAGGGTATCTTGATCTCTACGGCCCTGCTAACGGCGTTCATGGCCTTCGGTCCGCATGCCGACAAAGACGCCGCGCCCGACGCGATGGTACACTCGCGGATTGCGCCCTACGTACTGGAAGCCTCGCATTTCTTCGTTGCCATAGCGCCCATGGATCTGAAACAGAACTTCCAGAAGTACTATTCCAAGCTCAAGACGGCATTGCAGGAAGCGGCCCCGGCGGGTCGCGGCGTTAATTTTTAACCGACTGGCTTTATTGATGGCACACATGAAGGACCATTTCGACGCACTTATCGATCATCTGCTGGAGGGCGGCCTCTTTCTGGAGGAGGCGGTGGAGATCTTGGAGAAGGGAATGATCGACCGCGTCCTGGACCGCACGAACGGCCACCAGTCCGAGGCGGCCCGGCTTCTCGGCATTCACCGCAACACCCTGCTTCGGAAAATGATGGCCCACCAGATCGGCGGGAAGCGTCTGCGCAAACCCGCGGGCAGCGCCACGGCCCGGCCTCCGATGGCCAAGCGGCTAGCCTCCTAGCCGGGCACCAACTTCCGCGAGCACGCCAATGGGATTTGCCGTTTGGATCGACGAGCCAGGGGGCTTGGCTTGGGCGCAGGGCACCCACGAGTACCGTCCCATGGGCACGGCCGTCATCGGGTTTGTTGGTCAGTTCCGGCACCGCGATTTCAACCCGGCCCGTCCGCGGCCCAAACAACTGGAAGACCGGTTTGCCGGCTTCTTTGGCTCCCTTGAAGAGGTGAATGCCACTTTGAGGACGTCGCCGGCGTGGAACCTTCGGCGGACGCCCAGCCACCTCAAATAGTCCGGCAAGTTCCCTCCATCCCGACCGCACATCGGGTCCGCCCGTATTGGTACCATTGAATGGATACGGACTGGATCGTTCGTGCCCGACATGTTGATACTCACGGTTCGGCGGATGCCCAGGAATGCCCTCGTTCTACGGAGATCCTGTCCGTGAAATTTGCCTCCTGGTTTGCCGACAGTTCGATTCGTTTCAAACTCTCCTTTGTAGTCCTGCTTAACGGAAGTTTCGCATTGCTGTTGGCCGGTATTTTCCTCTTCGGTTACGAGAAGTTCGAATCCCGCGGAGCCGCCACCCGCGAGCTTTCCACCCAAGCGGCCATCGCGGCCGACAGCAGCACGGCGGCCTTGAGCTTCAACGACGAAAAGGCCGCCACGGACACGCTGAATGCCCTCCGCAGCGATCCCAATCTCGTCGCAGCCGCCGTCTACGACCGCCAGGACCGCCTTTTCGCCTGGTTCCGCCGAACACCCAACATCCCGCCGCCAGCCGAAAAGCCGCGGCCGGACGGGGTCTATCCGGCGGAGGGCGAACTGCAGGTGGTGCGGTCCGTCATGTTGTCCGGCGAGCGGGTCGGGGCGGTGGTCCTGATCGCCAGCACAGCCGAGGTTGATTCCCGGCTCACGCGCTACAGCGGCATTGTCACGCTCGTACTCCTTGTGTCCCTGGGGGTCGCCCTCGTCTTCAGCACCCGCATGCAGCGGACCATCATCGAGCCCATCGCCGAACTCTCCGAGGTAGCCCGCCGGGTTTCCACCACCAAGGATTACTCGGTACGGGCCGAGCGCCGGGCTGACGACGAGATCGGCTTCCTCATCCAATCCTTCAATGAGATGCTGGCCCAGATCGAGATCCGGGAGCAGGCCCGGCGCGGTGCCGAAGAAAAGCTGCGCGAGAGCGAGGAGCGCTACGCACTGGCGGCGCGCGGGGCCAACGACGGGCTCTGGGACTGGAAGCTCAGCACCGGCGAGGTATATTTTTCCTCCCGCTGGAACGAAATGCTGGGCTACCCGGAGGAACAGCCGTGGAACAGCCCGGAGGATTGGTTCCAACTGATCCACCCTGCGGACCGGGAGCGCGTTCGCTCGGAGATCGCGGCGCACCGCAAAGGCACCACAGCCGAGTTTGTCAGCGAATACCGCATGCGCCAAAAGGGCGGTGCCTACGTCTGGATGTTGAGCCGGGGAATCGCCGTTCGCGACGATTCCGGCGTGGCCGTCCGCATGGCGGGTTCCCAGACCGACATCACGGCGGGCAAGATCGCCGACCCGCTGACCGGGCTTCCGAACCGCCTCTACTTCCTCGACCGGCTGGAGAGCGCCCTCGATGCGGCCCGTCGGCAGGACATCCAGTTCGCCGTCCTTTTTCTGGATCTCGACCGCTTCAAGCTGGTGAACGACAGCCTCGGGCACGCCGCCGGGGACGAACTGCTGGAGGAAATCTCCGCGCGCCTCCTGCGAATCGTGCTGCCGATAGGCAGCGGTGCGGCGCAGAACAGTTCGGCTGTGGTCGCGCGGCTCGGGGGCGACGAATTCGCCGTCCTCCTGAATAGGATCAGCTTGCCTGTTGAAGCCACCTTGCTCGCCGACCAGATCCTCCAGACCTTTGCCACGCCTTTCTCCATCAGCGGGCGGCAGGTTTTTGCCAGCGTCAGCATCGGAATCGCCATGGGTTCCTCGGGCGACACCGCCGAGCAGTTGTTGCGCAACGCCGACACCGCGATGTACCACGCCAAGACTACCGGCAAGGCGCGGTCCGCGTTGTTCGACGAGGGCATGCGCGAACAGGCCATTGCGCGGCTCGAAATCGAGACCGAACTGCGGAACGTGGTCGAATCCAACCAACTCGTCCTCTTCTACCAGCCCCAGTTCTCTGTGGGGAACAACCGGATCACCGGCTGCGAGACTCTGATCCGGTGGGACCATCCGGAACGCGGCATGGTCCAGCCCACGGAGTTCATTCCGATTGCCGAGGAGACGGACCAGATCGTACCGATCGGAAGGTGGGTCCTCCAACAGGCCTGCGGGCAAATGGCGGCTTGGCAGCGCAAGTTTCCCATGGATACGCCGCTCACCATCGCCGTCAATGTCTCCTTCAAGCAGTTGGCGGCCCCCGGTTTTGTGGATGACGTCCGGCGGATTTTGGACGAATCCGGTCTCCAGCCCGGAACCCTGAAGCTGGAAGTCACCGAGAGCGCCGTGATGGGAAATCCCGAGGAGACCATCGACACGCTCCGGCATCTCCGCGATCTGGGAATCGGATTGGAGATCGACGACTTTGGAACGGGCTATTCCTCGCTCAGCTATCTGAGCCGGCTGCCGTTCGAAACCGTCAAGATCGACAGGTCCTTCGTGAACGAGCTGGGCAAGAACGAAGAAAGTTGGGAGATCGTGCGCACCATTGTTGATTTGGCGAGGTCCATGTCAATGGACGTGATCGCCGAAGGCGTGGAAACCAAGGATCAACTGCAAACGCTGATCTGGCTGGGATGCGCCCGGGTCCAGGGGTTCTACTTCTCCGTGCCCGTGCCGGCCGCCGAGATGGAGAGTCTATTGCAGGTCGAATTGTTGGCACGAGCGTTTTCGAAGAACAAGGAGTATGCGAGATGAACGTTGTCCGTCTACTGGCACTCATGGTCCTCCTCTGCGTGACACGCTTTGCCGTTCACGCCCAGACGCCTGTTCCGCCGAAGAACATCGCGGCGGCGAGTCTGGAGGAACTCATGGACATCGAGGTCACGTCGGTGTCCAAGAAGGAGCAGACACTGTCGAGAGCCGGCGCCGCGGTCTTCGTGATCAGCCAAGAGGACATAAGGCGGTCCGGCGCGTCCAATATTCCGGATCTGCTGCGCATGGCCCCCGGCGTCCAGGTGGCACAGATAGCCTCCAACCAATGGGCGATCACGATCCGGGGTTTCAACAATCTCTACTCCAACAAGGTCCTTGTCCTCATTGACGGGCGCACGGTCTACATCAACAGCTTCGCGGGTGTCTTCTGGGACCAGCTGGACATCCCGCCGGAGAACATCGAACGCATTGAGGTCATCCGCGGGCCCGGAGGTACGGTTTGGGGGGCCAACGCGGTCAACGGCGTGATCAATATCATCACCAAGAGCGCTGCGGACACCAAAGGCCGCCTCGTCACGGCCAGTTCCGGGACGCGGGAAACCAATTCGACGTTGGTCCAATACGGCGGTGCCGCAGGCTCGCGCGGGGCGTTCCGCGCCTTCGGCAAGTATTTTGACATCAACAAATCAACCCTGCCAAGCGGATCCCCCGCGGCCGACGGGTGGCGCGGTGCCATGGGTGGTTTCCGCACCGACCTGGGCCTGACCTCGCAGGACACCTTGTCCATCCAGGGTGAGTACCGCGCTACGAACGGGGGCGGGACCGCCCGCGCGATCCTGCCGGGTCCACCTCCGGTTGCGTTGGCGACAAACCAACCGATCGACTCTGACTCGGGCGACCTCATGGCCCGCTGGGAACACACCTACACTGACGGCTCTTCCACGTCGCTGCAGGTCTATGACAGCGCGATTCGTCGGACCGAGTCCGGCATCCGCCTGACAGAGAACTCCGCAGATGTTGAATTTGAAAACCACATCGGAGTCGGCTCCCGCAATGACGTCGTTTGGGGCCTTGCCTTCCGGTCGACACGGGAGACCGAGAGCCCCAACACGCCCTATGCCTTTTCGGTGCTGAGACCAGTCCGCGTGGACAACCTCGCATCCGCCTTCGTTCAGGACGAAATCCGTCTCGGCAAGTCGGTTTCCCTCACGGTCGGCTCAAAGTTCGAGCGCAATGCCTATACGGGATTCGAGTTCGAGCCCAGCGCCCAACTGGTGTGGCAGCGGACGGAAAAGTCCAGCCTATGGTTTTCCGCGTCCCGCGCCATCCGGCAGCCGGACCGGTTCGACTTCGAGGTCAATTTTCCGTACAGCGTGGTGCCCGTGCCCGGGTTCGGCGCGGGAATGGTGGTGGTTTCCGGGGCCAAACATGCGGCCGAGCAACTACGCGACTTCGAACTGGGCTATCGCGCCCAAGTGGCTCCGCGCCTTTCGGTGGATGCCACCACGTTCCTCAGTTACTACGAACACCTCCAGACCTTGGAGCCCGGCGCGCCGTTTGTCCGCTTGGTCGGCGCGTCGCCGTTGCTGGTGATTCCGGGGACCTTTTCGGACAAGGCTCACGCGCGCAATTTCGGAGCCGAACTCTCCACCACGTGGAAGGCTAGCGAGGCATGGAAGCTCTCGGGAGCCTACTCCCTGCTCAGCATGTCCGTGCATCCCAACGCGGACAGCCACGACTCGGTGATCGCGACCATCCGCGGCGACGCGCCGCGCCACCAAATACAGGCGCGATCGGCACTGAACCTTTCCAAGCGCGTCGATTGGGACGCCAGCATCAAGTACGTGTCTGCGCTTTCAGTCCAAAACATCGCGGGTTACGTACGGTTGGACACCCGGCTGGGATGGCGCATCAACGACGCGCTGGAACTGAGCATCAGCGGGCAGAACTTGACGGTGGGGAAGCATTTTGAGTACGTGGACATCTCCGGCCTGTTCTTGAATACCGCGGTGACCCGGCAGGCGTTCGCGAAATTGACGTGGCGGTTTTAGCTGGACCAGATGCGCGCCAGACTCCATATCGGAATCCTCGGAGGCCTTCTCCTCCTCGGCCTTCCGGCGGATCTGCGCCCTTTGGAACAGGCCGACGAGTACGAGGTGAAGGCTGGCTTCCTGGTCAACTTCCCGAGTTTCGTCGAGTGGCCCGCGGATTCGTTCCCGTCCCCCACAGCTCCCGTCAACATCTGTGTCTTGGGACGCAACCCCTTCGGCAAGACGCTGGAGTCGCTTGCAGGGGGCAAGGCGGTCGGGGCACGGACACTTCGTGTCCGGCAGCTGTCCGATGTCAGGCAGGCCACAGGCTGCGATATCCTCTTCGTCTCCAGTTCCGAACGCCTGCGGTTCCGCTTCATCCTCGACGCGGTCAAGGATGCCCCCGTCTTCACCGTGGGAGACTCCAGCGACTTTATCGCCCAGGGCGGCGTGGCCAATTTGTGGATGGAGAAGGGCAAGATCCGCGTAGAGATCAATGCAGAGGCCGCCAAGGCCAAGAATCTGCGGATTAGTTCGCGGTTGATGGCGGTGGCGAAGCCGGAACGGCCTTGAATCGGGGGCTGTGTTCGGCTCAGCCCAGCGTCGAATCCACCACCGCCAGTTCGTGCCGACCCGCCACGACCGCCACCTCGGTGATTCCCAATACCTTGCGCAGCCGATCATCCGGCACCTTCATCGGTCCTGCTGACGGAGCGCTGCCCGGCGCGGGCTGCGGAAACGCTGTCGACATCGCCGAATGGAATGTCACGTTGCCCTCCACTTTGCGCATCACTTGGTGGATGTGGCCGTTGAGAACGGTTACGGAGCCGAAGCGCTTCAGGTAACCCAGTGCCTCCTCGGCGTCCCTCGTGCCCCAACCCCATTCCGGCGCCACTGTCCAAAGCGGAATGTGGGCGAACACGACCACCGGCGTGCTGGCCGACAGCCCGCTGAGATCCGACTTCAACCAGCTCAACTGCGGCCCGCCGAGGGTCCCCCATCCATCCAGCTGCATGCCGTTGTTCAGGCCGACAAAGTGGACGCCCTTGTGGTCGAAGCTCCGCCACCCCATCCCCTTCGAGCCCTTGCCGAACCGCTCCATGTAGAGCCGTCCATCGTCGCCCACAACGTCGTGTTCACCGGGAACGTAGAAAACCTCCCGCTGCCGCAGCGCCTTGAGCGACTGTTCCAGCGTGTCGAACTCCGCCGCCTTGGCCAAGTGCGTCAAGTCGCCCGTATGCAGTACCAGTTCCGGCTGCCTCGATAGGGCGTTGATCTTCGTGACCGCCTCGCCCAGCGTGCCGACCACATCCGGGTTGGCCGGGCGGTTGAACCCGATGTGGGTGTCGCTGATCTGCACGAAGCTAAAATCGGCGGCTACCGCGGGCTCCGCGCCCAATAGCTTGGAACTTGCCACGCCGCCCGCGAAACTCCAAACGACTCCGGTGCCGACTCACCGCATGCACTCCAGGAATCCGCGCCTGCCGGTCCTCTCCAAGGTTGCCCCGTCCAACTGTTCTTCAATTGCCATCTTCGATTTCGTCCTCCGTTGGCATGACACCGGCCCGACAGTTTAATTCCCGTTTCGGGCGTCGGGAATAAAGTTGCGGCCGGCCGTGTCATGCTCTCTGAAGGAACAAGCGCGCAAGTTGACGCCGCCCGGGCCCGGCTGAACGGGTGGTCCTCGGATGCCGGCGCCGCGTCCGGCGGCTCTTACGTTTATAAGGGAAGGAATCGGGCACTGGACCAGCGGACTGACGACTTCGAGCGCACCATTTGGCCGCACGCTGCGGCAGCCTACAGCTTTGCCCGTTGGATGGTCCGCAACCCGCACGACGCCGAGGACATCGCGCAGGAATCGCTGGTGAAGGCGCTGCGCAGCCTGCACACGCGGTGCGGGGCCAGTCCGAGGCCCTGGCTACTGGCGATTGTCCGCAACACGGCGCTGAATTTCTTGACCCGGGGGAGGTCGCCGATGGAAACCGAGTGGAGTGAAACCGCCGACCGCAGTCCGGATGCCGCGCCCGATCCCGAGCGCGGGCTGATCGACCGCCAAAACCGTGATCGGGTGCGTGCCGCGATCGGCCGGTTGCAACCGGAGTTCCGGGAGGCGCTGGTGCTGCGAGAGTTGGAGGGGATGCCTTACAAGGAGATCGGGTATGTGCTGGGGATCCCGATCGGGACCGTAATGTCCCGGCTGTCGCGCGCCCGTCATCTGCTCGCGGACGAGATCCTGGGCCGCGCCGAAGGAGGTGCCGCATGAACTGCGCCGAGGCCGCACCGCTGTTGCACGCACATTTCGATTCGGAGTTGGATCTGGTGTCGTCGATGGCGGTGGAGGGTCATTTGGAATCGTGCGTGGCATGCGCGGGGGCCAACCGGCGCTTGGGATTGCTGCGGGCGGAGATCTTGGGGGCGGGTTTCGGGGATTCCGCCGAGCCCGTTTTGGAGCGGATTCGCGCCGTCATCTTGCCTCCCGGGTCCGAGCCGGCAAAGGCCCGGCAATCGTGGTGGCGCGGGCCGTGGGTGTTGGTGCCGGTCGCGGCGGCGCTGTTGTTTTCTGTGGCGATTCCGCGTTGGGAGAAGAGCGCGGGCCGGGACGGGCGGGAGTTGGTCGACAGCCACCTAAGGTCGCTGGTCGGGGAGCACCTGGTCGACGTGCCGAGTTCGGACCGTCACACCGTAAAGCCCTGGTTCCAAGGCAAGGTGGATTTCGCCCCGCCAGTGCCGGACCTGACGGCGGATGGTTTCGAGCTGGTGGGCGGGCGGCTCGATGTAATTGACGGGCGGAAAACCCCGGCTTTGGCGTACAGGCGGCGGAACCATGTCATCAATGTGTGGATCGTGCCGGGCGGCGCTGAGGCGGTTGATCCGGTGTTTACTGAACTGGACGGATTCCACTTGGCGCGTTGGTCGCAGGGCGGAATGGCCTGGACGGCAGTGTCGGATGTGAATGCGGGGGAACTGCGGGTGTTTGTGGAGAAGCTGCGGCAGCCCACTGCAGCTTCTCCACGCTAGCCTACCCTACTGGTGCCAAGGCAACGCCGCCACGGTATCGCGGATCATCTTATCCACCGCATCCCGCGACCGCTTGTTCCCCCACCACCCAAAGCCCGTCGGGGACGGCCTCGACAGCGACACGCTATGCGCCTCGATGTCGATCCCGTCGCCGCGCTCGCGCACGAACCAGAACGTGTCGGTGCGCCACAGGAAGCCGTGGTCGTCGCCGTCCGGATACGGCTTGCTCGCGTAATTCTTCGGCTCCGTCAACTCCTTGATGCTGAGGGACTTCGAACGCACTTGCCAGCGGTCCGGCGCATACCGCAGATAATGCGTGTCGTAAAGCGTGTCATACGTCACGTTGATCCACAGTGTCCCCTGCACCAGCAGCAGCTTGGAGAGAAAATGCTCGCGCTCCGGCGTGCTGTCGGGCTCCGCGGTCGCGCTCGCCGCCCCAAGGTCGCCCGGGAAGATCTTCATGTAGTTGGGGTAGTCCTGCATCACCTTCCGTACTTGGTCGATCTTCGCGCCCTTCACGTGCACGACGCCCGAGTAATGGTGCAAGCTCGCATTGCGGAGTTCCTTCATCATTACGGGCTCCAGCACGACTTTCCCGTTCTTCAAACTGTCACGCGACGACAAATCGTCGATCCAAAGCTTTCCCGATGTCCGGAATGCGGCCTCGTAGGCCGTTTGCCAGCCCGCAAGGTAGTCGTCGTACGCCTTGACCATGGCCGGATCCAAATGGATTGTAGGGATTACGCCCGCCTGAAGCGCCTGGGAGCCCAGGCAAAGAATGAGGATGCTCGCCATCCTCCGAAAAAACAGCATGTATTTCCACTATAGCGAGACGCCCCCCGAGGTCCTCCGGTTGCCGTCACCAGTGCGATAGAATTCGAGCGATGCCCATCGTCCCGCCGCGCCCCACACGCCGCGACTTCCTCAACACTGCCGGACTCGCCTCCGGAGCCGGATTCCTCTTCTCCGGGTCGCATTGGAAAGCCGCCGCCGCCCTCCGCAAGAAGGTCAAGATCACCGATGTCAAGGTCATGATCGTCCGCGGCACCTGGGATTGGAACCTCATCAAAATCGAAACCGACCAGCCCGGCCTCTACGGCATCGGCGAGGCCTACTGGGGCCCTGGCGTCAAGGATCTCGTCCTCAACCAGCTCAAACAGCACATCATCGGCGAGGACCCGCTCAACGTCGACCGCCTCTACACCAAGATGCTCATGCGCAGCGCCGGGGCCGGGGCCATTGCCGGGGTCACCGTCACCGCGGCCAGCGGCATCGAGATCGCGCTCTGGGACCTCGCCGGGCGCATCCTCGAAACCCCCGTCTGCAACCTCTTGGGTGGGCGTTTCCGCGACAAGGTCCGCTTCTACCGCACCATGTCGAAGCCCGCGGCACATGTCGAGGACATGCAGTCGTGGAAAGACCAGGTCGCCCAGGTCAAGGCCGAAAAGTGGGGCTGGACTGCCTTCAAGTTCCAAGGCGACGGCATCCCGCCCAACGCCGACCCCGAATTCCGCGAGCCCGGCCACGACTATTTCGGCCGCAACCTCACCCACAAGGACATCCGCCGCATCGTGACCGCCATGGAGACCGTGCGCGAGCAGGTCGGCCCGGACGGCGATTTCGCGGTCGAGGCCCACTGGCGCTACGACGTGCGCGACGTCATCACGCTGGCGAACGCGCTCGAACACGTGAAGCCGATGTGGCTGGAGGACCCGGTCCCGCCGGACAACATCGACGCCATGGCGCGCGTCACCAAGGCCGTGAACGTGCCCATTTGCACCGGCGAAAATCTCTACACCCGGCAGGGTTTCCGCCCGCTGATCGAACAGCAGGCCACGTCCGGCGTCCACATTGACATCCCGAAGTCCGGCGGCCTGCTCGAATCCAAGCGCATTGCCGATCTCGCCGACATGTACTATATCTGGACCGCCGCCCACAATCCAGCGAGCCCGCTGGGTACCATCGCCAGCGTGCACGCGGCGGCGTCGATGCGGGACTTCCGGGTCCACGAACTGGCCAACTACATCGACTGGTGGCCGGATCTGGTGGTCAAGGAGGGGCCGTTCTGGGAGAAGGGCTATTTCACGATCCAGGACAAGCCTGGCTACGGCGTCGAGATCAACCCCGACGTCGCCAAGGCGCATCTGGCGCCGGGAGAAACATGGTGGGGATAGCGCGGATCGTTCTGACACTGGCGGCCTGCCTCGGCTTGGCCTCTGCAGCCGAAAAGACCATGGACGTTTACGACATCGACGTCGAGGGCGGTAAGTGTGTCCTCGTCGTGTCGGCCGCCGGGGAATCGGTGCTGTACGACCTCGGCTGGCCCGGCTACAACGGTCGCGACACGGACCGGATCGTTGCCGCGGCCAAGGCCGCCGGGATCACCAAGATCGACTACTTGGTGGTCTCGCACTACGACATCGACCATATGGGCGACCTGCCGCTGCTGGTGTCCAAGTTCCCGGTCAAGCACATCGTCGACCACGGGGCCCTTACGACGAAAGGCAAAGGCGTGGACGAGCGCTACGCCAAGTATGCCGAGGTTCTGAAGACCATCCCCCACACCACGGCGCTGCCGGGCCACAAGGCACCGCTGAAGGGCATGGCGATGACCGTGATCACGTCGGCGGGCGCGTGGATCGACAAGCCATTCCCCGGCGCGGGCAAGCCAAACCCCCTGTGCGCCACCACGGCGAACAAGCCCAACCGCCCCGACGACGCCGAGGACAACATGTCCATCGGCCTGCTTTTCTCGTACGGCAAGTTCCGCATGCTGGACTTGGCCGATTTCGAATGGGACTACGACCACAAGCTGATGTGCCCGAACAATCCCATCGGCAAGGTGGACGTCTACCAGGTGAGCATCCACGGACAGGACAAGGGCGTGTCGCCGGTCTTGGCGCAGGCGCTGGGAGCGCGTGTGGCGCTGATGGGCAACGGGCCGAAGAAGGGCGGGGCACCAGCCTCGTGGGAGACCCTGAAGGCCGCTCCCGGCATCCAGGACATCTGGCAGGTGCACTACTCGCTGAATGGCGACAAGGCGCACAACCCGCCGGACAACTTTATTGCGAATTTGGAAGGCTCGCCGGATCAAGCGCACTGGATCAAGCTTTCGGCCAAGTCCGACGGTTCCTTCACGGTCACCAACAGCCGCAACGGCTTCACCAAGACCTACCCGGCCCGATGACGTGGCGCGGCAACAGGTTGATTCTTCCGAGCCGCGACCGCGAGGGAGCGTTTGTTCGGGGAACTGAAGTCCCGTGCTGATCGACCAACACTACCTGTCGCTACAAAAGCCGGAAGTTGACCTCGATCTGGGCACGTACGTCCACCGGCGTGCCGTTGCGGGTTCCGGGCGCGAAAACCCATTGCAGAACCGCAGCCATCGCCCTCTCGTCCAGCCCCATGCCAAGACCCCTGACAATCTGGAGGTTCTTGGCGCGACCGGATCGGTCCACGACTACCGAGAGGAGTACCGTGCCCTGCGCTTTCGCTTGGCGCGCTTCCTCGGAATACTCTGGGTCGATTTTGGCGAGGACACGGGGGGCGGTTACGACTCCTCCCACCCGGTACGGCGGACTCGGCTCGGGTTCGGCGGAGGTTGCGTCCCCGCAGTCCAACCGGACCGTTTGCTGGGCGCTGGCCGGCTTTCCGCGCACGGTTGCCGGTGTAAACCGCCATTCCGAGATCGCGTCCCGCACCGCTTTGGGCAATGGCCGCTCCATGGGGGTCGTCGCGGAGACAAGTTCGGGAACTCCCTCGTTCGAAATTACAAAGGTGGCATGAGCGGCCTCGTCCGTGCAGGAGCCGGCATCGGGAGCGGTGTACTTTGCCAGGACGGGTGGAACCTGGGGCCAAGGATTGCGGCCGCTATAATTCACACGGCTGTTTGTCCGTCGCACGCTCCACCCACGTTCGGCGGAGATTCGGAAAGGCACTTCGGCGGAAACCGCGACCGCTGCGGGCTCGCCATTCACTTTGCCCGGTGTGTACTCCCATGATCTGACTGCCTCGACGGCCTTTTCGTCCAGTCCGAATCCAAGGCTCTGGAGGACGGTGACGTTTCCCGGCCTGCCGTCCGGCATCACGTGCACGTAGAGGAGCACGCTGCCTTGAACCCCGGCTGCGCGTGCCTCTTGGGTATAGGAGGCCGGGGCTTGCGTGACCAGGACAGGCGCCGTTTGAACAGGCTGCTGTGCCGACAGCAGGACAGGCACCAGACACGCAACGAGTTTGCCGGATCGTCTCATCTCTCCGCCAGTATATCTGGCTTCAGGCCGACTCTACTTCCGGATCAACGACAAAAACTCGTTGCGCGTCTCCCGCTCCGTCCGGAAACTGCCGAGCATGGCGCTGGTAATGGTGTCGGAACATTGCTTCTCCACCCCCCGCATCATCATGCAGAAGTGCTGCGCTTCGGCCACCACGCCCACGCCCACCGGGTCCAGGATCTCCTGGATGCACTCGGCGATCTGCTGCGTCATGCGCTCCTGGATCTGCAGGCGGCGAGCAAACGCGTCCACAATCCGCGGCAGCTTGCTCAGCCCAATCACCTTGTTCCGCGCGATGTACGCGATGCTGACTTTGCCATGGAATGGCAGCATGTGGTGTTCGCACATGCTGAAGAACTCGATGTCTTTCACGATCACCATTTCGTCATAGCTGACGTCGAAAATGGCACCGTTGACTAGCTTGCCGATATCGGTGGAATAGCCGCTGGTGAGGTAGCGCATCGCCTTCTCGACCCGCTCCGGCGTCCGTAGCAACCCGTCGCGCGACGGATCCTCTCCAATCGCCTGCAACATGCCGGTGACCAAGGGGGCTATCGGTGCCAGCGGCTCCTTGGGTGAAATGACCTTTACGACCGCGCGCTTTCTATTCATGATTCGTTCGACAATTCACAGATGTTGCGTTCGGTTTCCCAGATGCGAACCTTTTCGAGGATGACGGCCGCCGGGAAGGTTCCAGGCCATGCCACATGCAGGCGGCGGAGCACTTCGATGGCCAGGTTTTCGGTGGTTGGTACAACTTCCCGGAACGCCGGCACTTCCTCGTTGAGGTTCCGATGCCGGAAATCGGCCAAAATGGCATCTTCCACCAAAGTATCCAGCTTGCTCAACGGGACCGCCATGCCTGTCACCGGGTCCACCCCGCTACGCACCGTCAATTCTATCTCGTAGTTGTGCCCGTGCCCGAACGGGTTGGCACACTTGCCAAAAATGGCTCGGTTCTCCGCCTCCCCGAGCGCCGGATTGAACAGCCTGTGCGTGGCGGAAAAGCCGTAGCGCCTGCCGATCCGGACCGTCACGCCTCCCCCCGGTACTCCGCGAACAATTCCCGGGTCTCGTGAACCTTGACCGACTGCAGCCGGGCGGGGAGGGGGATTTCGCCCGCCAGCCGGTTCCAGATGTCGATGGCGATGTTTTCGACGGTCGGTACGACGGTCTCGAACGAGTCCACCTCGCGGTTGAGCAGCCTGTGGTCGTAGACCCGCAACACCCTGTCCTCCAAGATCTCCTTGAGCTCCTTCAAGTCGAGGATCATGCCGGTGACCGGATCGGGCGCGCCCTCGATGGCCACGTCGACCAGATAATTGTGGCCGTGGCTCATCGGATTGGCGGCGGCCCCGTAGATGCGCTCGTTCTCGGCGTCCGACAGCAGCGGCGACCGGCAGATGTGGGACGCGGAAAACTCAACCTGTTTGGAAATGATCATTTTGGCTGCGTAGTTGCGAATGAGGCAATGGATCTCTAGTGCCGTTCGTCAGATAGAATTATAGGAAACCGCCCAATGAAGCCGCGCTCGTCCACAGACACCATTCTCCACGTCGCCCTTATTGCGATGCTTGTTCTCTTCTGCGGGGCACTCTACAACGCCCTGCATGAAACCATCGTCAACGCCGGTGACACGGCACCCAACTTCAGCATTTCGGCGTCGCTCAACGGCTCCGGGGCCAAAACCGTCACGGCCCGCGATTTCGGCGGCAAGTTGCTGCTCCTGAATTTCTGGGCCACCTGGTGCCCGCCGTGCGTCGAGGAGATCCCCGGCCTCAATGCCATGGCCCAGGAACTGGGTCCGAAGGGCCTCGTCATCCTCGGAGTCAGCGTCGACAAAGATGCGGACGCCTTCCAGCAGTTTCTCAGGCGGACGCCGCTCGCCTATCCCACCGCCCGCGATCCCGAACAGAAGATCAACTCGAGCTACGGCACCATTCAGTATCCCGAAAGCTATTTGATTGACCGCAACGGCAAAGTGATCGAAAAATATATTTCCGTGCAACCATGGGCCTCGCCCCAGATGATCCAGCATGTCCAATCCCTCCTCTGACGCGAATCCCGCCCCGAGCACGCTGCCGGCTGCGGCGAAACAGAAACTGAAGGACCTGCTGGGCCCGCGCGGCTACCTCGACAAGCCCGAAGACCTCATCCTCTACGAGTACGACGGCTCGGTTGACAAGGCGCGTCCCGAAATGGTCGTGTTCCCGCGCACCACCGAGGAAGTGGCGGCCATCGTCAAGATCACAGCCGAACACAACGTGCCGATTGTCGGACGCGGCGCGGGCACCGGACTGAGCGGCGGCGCGATTCCCATGGCGGGCGGCGTCACCATCGGTTTCGCGAGGATGAACAAGATCCTCGAGATCGACCTCGAAAACGAGCGCATGGTGGTGCAGCCCGGCGTCGTGAACCTCGACATCTCGCTGGCCGTCCAGGCGTTGGGTTACTTCTACGCCCCGGACCCCTCCAGCCAGCGCGCCTGCACCATCGGCGGCAATGTGGCGGAGAACGCGGGCGGTCCGCACACGCTGGCCTACGGCGTCACGACCAACCACGTCCTTGGCCTCGAATTCGTGATGCCCGACGGGTCGGTGCACACCACAGGCGGCATGGAACTCGATTCGCCGGGCTACGACCTCGTCGGCGTGTTGACCGGTTCCGAGGGCACCATGGTGCTGGTCACGAAGGTCGTGGTCCGGCTCATGCGGCAGCCGGAGAAGATCAAGACCATCCTCGCGATCTACGATTCCGCCTCCGACTGCGCCGACACGGTAGCAGACATCACGGCGCATGCGATCACTCCAGTCGCGGTCGAGATGCTCGACGGCGAGATGCTGCGGATGGTGGAACAGGCAACCCACGCTGGGTATCCGCTGGACGCCGCGGCGGTGCTGCTGATCGAACTCGAAGGGCCCGTGGAGGCCGTGGAGGAGCAGACGGAGCAGGTGCGCGCGGCGTGCGAACGCTGCAAAGCGCGCGAGTTCCGAGTTGCCAAGTCGGCGGAGGAACGCGACCTGCTGTGGAAGGGACGCAAGAACGCTTTCGGGGCGGTGGGACGCGTCAGCCCGTCGTACTACGTGCAGGACGGCGTGGTTCCGCGCACCCAGATCGCGCCCACGCTGCGCCATATCGCGGAAGTCGCGAAGAAATACAACCTGGGGATCAGCAATATCTTCCATGCGGGCGACGGCAACATGCACCCGATCATCCTCTTCAACGCTCACATCCCGGAGGAGTTGGAGCGGGCCAAGTCGGCGGGCGAGGAAATCCTGAAGTACTGCATCGCTGTCGGAGGCTCGATCACCGGCGAGCACGGCGTGGGCATGGAGAAGAACGAGCTGATGGGGATCCTGTTCCCGCCAGCCACGCTCGACTACATCGGGCGGATCAAGACGTTGTTCGATCCGACTGGACGGCTGAATCCGGGGAAGGTCTTGCCCACGGGCAAAGGGTGTCTGGAGATACGCCAGCGCTGGGCCGGGGCGGGGAAGACGCTGTAGATGTGGACGGGGCGGCCCGGAAGGCCGCCCCGAAACCACCAATTAGTTGGAGACCGAAATCGTCGCAACCTGGCTTTGTACGCCGCCGACGGTAACCTGCACCGGGATCGCCGTACCCGGCGCGAAGCCGGTCGGGATTTCGGTGATGATCCGCATCGTGCCGGAAACCATACCCGGCGCGCCGCTCAGGAAGTCCACCGTGGCCGCCAAGCCACCGATGGTCACGCTCAGAGGCTGCACCGGCGACGGTTGGTTGTTGCCCGACGGATAGATGATCCCGTCCACGCCCGCCGGATTCGTTTGGCCCGCGCCCGTGATGTAGAGCGTGACGATGCTGCCGACGAGCGCCGGATTGGTTGCACTGTTCCGGGTGCCGTCCGAGTTCAACGCCGTTGCCTGGCCTGCGCCCGACCCGTCCGCAGTGAACAAGCCGGGTGCCGACGGGTATACGGGGACCGTGGTCACGTTCGAGGTCTTGCCTTGGTACTGAATCGCCACCGTCGTTGAGAACAGCCCGTTGACGCTGTACGGAACCAGCGCCGAGACCATCGCTGCCGAGGTGTACAGGATCGGCGTCGGCTTCCCGTTGATCAGCACCGTGGTGCCGCCCAGCGTGGTGGGGAGCGTGCCGGAAGGAGCCGAGGTCAGGGTGGCCGGGCCCAGGCCGCTACCGAATATCACAATCAGTTCGCCGGGGGCGACAGGGGAGGTTGCATCACCCGAGCCGGACACGGGCGGGGCAAAACCCAACAGGCTCGCCGAATTGGCAATCGCGCCGATCGAGAACGGAACCGGGGACAATTCCCGGATGATCGCGTTCGCCGCATCGGCCACAAAAACGTTGCCCGAGGCATCCACGGCCACGCCGTAGGGCAGGTTGAACTGCGCCGCAGTCGCCGGACCGCCGTCGCCGGACCAACCGCTTGTGCCGTTTCCGCCGATCCACAACTTGGTGATGCCGCCGGGGAGAACCTTCTGGACCGTGTTGGTGCGGTAGTCGGCGAAGTAGACCACGCCGGCGCTGTCGAGGGCGAAATTCTGAGCCACGAAGTTCGACAGGTAGGTGTTGATCTTGCCGTCTGTGCCGACCTTACGGATGCTGCTGCTGCCGATGTCACCAATGTAGATGTTTCCGGCCGCGTCCACAGCCACCGAATGCGGCAGTTCGAGGTAGGCCTTCGTCGCGGGACCGCCGTCGCCGGTGGCCGCGCCAAAAACGGAATATCCGATGCCCGCGACGGTCGAAATCACGCCGGTGGAGATCGTCACTTTGCGAACGGTCGCGTTGCCGTAGTCGGCGATGTAGAGATCGCCCTTGGAGTCGATGGCGAGACCTGCCGGGAAGTAGAGCGACGCGTCGCTCGCCTTGCCCCCGTCACCGGAGTAGCCGCGGTTGCCGTTGCCTGCGATGGTGGAGATGTTGCCAGCCGTATCGATCTTGCGGATCCGGCTGTTGAGCGAATCGGCGATGTAGACGGTGCCGTCACCCGCGACAGCCACATCAAGGACGTTGGAAAGCTGCGCGCCCAGTCCCGAACTGCCGTCGCCGGCAAAGCCGAGGGACCCGTTGCCGGCAATCGTGTTGACGATCCCGTTCTTGGTCACCTTGCGCACGGAGAAATTCGAATAGTCGGTGATGTAGAGGTTGCCGGCCTTGTCCACGGCGATGCGGATGGGATTGGTGAACTGCGCCGAGAGCGCGGGACCCGAGTCCCCGGACCAACCGGGCGATCCGCCCGATCCAGCCACGGTGGAAACAGTGTACTGCTGGCCAAAAGCGCCGACGGAGGCAAGGGTCAAGGTCGCCAGCAGGCGGCAGAAAACGGTATCAAGGCTGCGCATGAATTCGAGGTTGTTTAGTGGACGGATGCCGGGCCGAACGCGTTTCCACGACGTGTCCCTGCGAAAACACCGACCAATCTGCGATGATACCAATCGGCACATGGCGAAACTGTTTGCAGGCACCTCAGGCTTCTCCTATCCGGCTTGGAAACCGGCTTTCTACCCCAAGGACCTTCCGGCGAAGCGCTTTCTGGAGCACTACGCGACCCGGCTGAACAGCGTGGAGGTGAACTATACCTTCCGTCAACTGCCGTCGGTCTCCACGCTCGAAGGCTGGCTGGCGCAGACGCCGCCGGACTTCCAGTTCGCCTGCAAGGCGCACCAGAAACTCACGCACATGCTGCGGATGAAGGATTCGGACGGCTTCACCGAGGTGTTTCTCCGCGCGCTCGAGCCGTTGCGGGTCGCCCGGCGGCTGGGCCCGGTGCTGTTCCAGTTCCCGCCCACGTTCCAGGTGGACCTGGCGCGCCTCGAAAGTTACCTGCCGCTGTTGCCGGCCGACATCCGCTTCGCGTTCGAGTTCCGGCACGCCTCCTGGCTGAACGAGGATGTCTACGCGATGCTGCGGGCGCGCGGGATCGCGCTGTGCTTCGCCGAATCCGACAAGCTGGAGATCCCGAAGGTCTTCACCGCCGATTTCGGCTACTTCCGGCTGCGCAAGGGCGACTACGTCCCCGAGGCCCGCGCCAAGATTGCCGACCAAGTGGAGGAACTGCTGGCATCCGGCAAGGACGCCTACGTGTATTTCAAGCACGAGGAAGATCCGAACGGCGCGATCTGGGCCGAGGAACTGCTGAAGGCGTAAGAGCAACGCGACAATGCTTTTGGCCTACACTTGATTCATGATCCGTCGGGCGCTTCTGGTCCTCGCCGTTCCGGTCCTGGCATGGCCGCAAACTGTCTGCCAGCCCACTCCTCGCTACACCCCGTGCGACATCGTTTTCGAATTGCCCTCGGCCGCCGAGTTGCAGTTGCGCGCCGAATTCCGTTCTCCGCACTCCGAAACCGCAGCCGTGAACGCTTTCCGGGACGGTCCGACCCGCTGGGTCGTCCGCTACACCCCGGTCGAGGTGGGCGAGCATTTCTTCCGGGTCACCAGTTCCGATCCCGCATGGAACGGCAAGCAGGGCAGCTTCAGCGCCACCGGGGCCGACCGGCCAGGCTGGGTGCGCGCCGTCAACGTCCACCACTTCGCGCACGTTGAAGGCAACGCGCTCAAGCCGCACCTCTGGATGGGCGCGGTGGTTCCGGGGTTCAGCTCGATGGACGGGGCGCGCTGGAAGTTGCTCGTCGACACGCGCGCGGCACAACATTTCAACCATCTCGCGGTGACCCTGGTGGCCGACTCCGACGCCCAGCGCTTCCAGACGCCGGAGTTCTTCCATGCCGCCGAGGAGAAGATCCGCTATGCCAACGACCGCGGCATCCTCGTCGATCTCGCCTTCTTCGGCCCGGACGGCTTGATGACGCGCCTGCTCCCGGGGCGTCCCGACCGTCGGAAATGGTTCTTGTACGCCCTCTCCCGGCTTGAAGCGTTCGACGTCACATGGCAGGGCTTGGTGGACTGGGAAACCTATCCCGACGGCAAGGATCTGCTCAAGGAGATCTCGGAATACCTAGCCGATCTAGACCCCTACAAGCACACCCGCTCCTCGCGCACCAACATGACGTCGGCCCCGCTGATCGACGACGGCTGGTTGCGCTACCGCTCCTACCGCGACCCCGAGGGCCAGACCAGCGCTGTGGAGCAGCAGAGCTTCCAATACCCGGCGGTCAACGATTTCGGGACAGGCGCGAAGGATGCCGCCGAATTCCGCCGCCGCCTCTGGACCTCGACCGCCAACGGACAGTACCCCGCGGCGTTCATCCCGGACGAGGCTTCCGCCAACGCGATGAAGATCTGGTACGAGTTCATGCAGGGCACCCGGCATTGGGAGTTGGAACCGTTCTTCGACGTCGACAACGGGCGCGCGACGGCACTGGACGGCATCGAATATGTGGTCTACGTCGCCCAGCCCGGTCCCGTAACTGTCAACGTGGAGAAGCAGGGCTACGACGTCGAGTGGCTGGACCCGGCCACCGGCGAGCGCAGCAAAGTCAAAGCCAAAGGCAAGGCCGAGGAGATGACGTTCTCGCCACCCAGCGCCAACCACGACTGGGTGCTGCACATTTCCCGCGAAGGCCATAAGGCAGGAATGCTGAAGAGCTACAAATTCGAATCCCGCGACCCGCCACTGGCGCTGCAGGACGCCGAGGGCAATCCGGAAAAGGTGCCGTTCGAAATTGTGGAGCCGTCGGCGGACGAGTTGTCGCTGGGGCGGCCGGTCCAGTTCGGCGTCAAGCTCAAACGCGATTCGAAGGCGCTGCGCAAGATGACCTACCAATGGACGGGCGAGGTTACGGTGTCGGGGCACGGCTATCGGGTGATCGGGGTGGGGGCGAGCGGGACTTTCCAGATCCCGGAATCCATCGCCTCGGAGTACCCGGCTGCGCTTCACGTGAAGCTCACGGGCATCAACGGTTTGGGCAAGGTCTATGTGCTGGACCGGAATTACGTGCTGAAGAAGTAGTTGAGATTAGACGCGCTAAATCCATGTTGACATTGGCAATTGACACCTCCGGCGAGTTCGGCAGCATCGCACTTCTTGACGACGCGGAGGTCGTCGACGAGGTCCTGCTGCATGAGCCGGCCGGATTCGGGGGAGTCATCTTCGACCGCATCGGCGACCTGCTTGCCCGCAACGGACGGAAACTGGATGACGTGGATGTCTTAGCCGCGGCCTCCGGGCCGGGGTCGTTCACCGGCGTGCGGATCGGCCTTGCGGCGGTGAAGGGTTTGGGCGAGGTGCAGGGGAAACCCGTCGCGGCCGTATCGACTTTGGAGGCGGTCGGGGAGTTTTCGCAGCACCCGCTGCGCGCGGTCGTCTTGGACGCGCGGCGCGGGGAGGTGTACGCGGCCCTGTTCGACGACGGCGGCCCCGGCATCGCCGAGTCCGTCATGCCGTTTCCGAGCTTCCTGGCGCAGCTTGGGTCGGTTGCCGGAGCGCGCGAATTCGAATGGGTGTCCACGGACTTCGAGCCCTTCGCCGACGCCCTCGCGGGCACACCTTTCGCGACGATGCCCGTTGCCCGTGCCCCGCGCGCCCTCGCCTCCGCCATCGGCAGGATAGCATTCCAGCGCGCGGCCGACGGGAAAGTCCCGGATGCCGCGCTCGCCGAGGCCAACTACGTCCGCCGATCCGACGCCGAACTCCTGTGGAAGGGATAATAGTGGCTTAGATGAAAATAGCCCTCAGCCTCGCCAGCCTGATTTCCATCTCCGCACTCTGCCTCCCTGCGGCCGAGACCGCGCCACCGCCACGCAAGCCCAAGCTCATCCTCGCCGTCGCCGTTGACCAGTTCCGGTGGGAATACCTCAAGCGGTTCCGGGACGGGTATACCTCCGGTTTCAAGCGCATCTTGGAACAGGGGGCGGTCTTCGAGGACGCCCACTATGTGCACTACCCCACAGTGACCGCGGTCGGGCATTCGACTTTCCTCAGCGGCGCACTGCCCGCCGTGAGCGGCATCGTGGGCAACGAGTGGTACGACCGGGAAACGGGCAAATCGACCACCAGCGTGGCCGATGCGACCACGAAGCTGCTGGGAGCCGAAGGCGCAGGTTCCTCGCCGCGCAAGATGCTGGTCAGCACCGTGGGTGACGAGATCAAGATGTCGGGCCAGGAATCGAAGGTGGTCGGCGTCTCGATCAAGGACCGTTCCGCGATTCTGCCGGTCGGGCACATGGCGGACGGTGCGTATTGGTTCGACAACAAGTCGGCGCAATGGGTGACGAGCACGTATTACGCGAAGGAACTGCCGCCGTGGGTCATGAAGGCCAATGCCGCGCAGCCGGACGCACCGTCTCGGAATGCTGTTTGGACCAGCTTGGAGGGCGGCAAGCCGTTGTGCACCATGGCCGAGGCCACGCCGTCGCTCCCGAAGTGCCGTTCGCTGGAGGCATCGCCCTGGGGCAACGAGATGATCGAGGATTTCGCCGAGCAGGCGCTGCTGGGTGAAAAACTCGGCAAGCACGGGGGCACGGACGTCTTGGCCGTCAGCTTCTCGTCGAACGACTATGTCGGCCACGCGATGGGCCCCGATTCCCCCGAGGTCCGCGACATTTCGATCCGTACCGACCGGTTGCTTGGCAAGCTGCTCGACGCCGTCGACAAGAGCGTCGGCCTCGCCAACGTGCTGTTCGTGATGACGGCGGACCACGGCGTCGCCCCGATTCCCGAAGTCAACCAGGCGCGCCAGATGACAGGCGGTCGCATGGCGCCCAACGCGATTTCGAAGGCCGTCAACGACGCCTTGGGGGCGAAGTACGGTCCGAGCCGTTGGGTGGAATCGGCCGTGGCGTCCAGCGTGTATTTGAATTGGGAACTGATCGACTTCAAGAAGCTGGATATCGCCGAGGTGCAGCGCGTCGCGGCCCAGGCGGTGGCGAAGGTGCCGCACGTGTTCCGGGTATACACGGCGGACCAACTGCAGAACGGGCGGGTTTCGACCGAGGCTGTCGATGCGGCGGTTCGAAACGGCTTCTATTTCCCCCGCGCGGCCGACATCACCATCGTGCAGGACCCGTACTACCTTTTTGACGCCACGGGAACCACCCACAGCACACCATTCGGCTACGACACGCACGTGCCGGTGATTTTCATGGGAGCCGGGATCAAGGCCGGCCGGTATTTCGAAAAGATCACGGTGAACGACATTGCGCCGACGCTGAGCGCCATCGTCGGGGTGAACGAGCCCAGCGGCGCGATGGGCCGGATCCTGCGGGAAATGTGGCAGTAGATGGGGATCTTCCGTTCCGTTATGGAGTTTTCGGCCCGCTTCGGCCTGACGATGCGGGACGATCCGGTGAAGGTGATCGACCTCGCGGCCCGAACTTGGGGTGAGCCCGTGGAGTGGGCGGCACTTTCCGCCGAATTGATCCCGCAATCGGACAGGGACGCGCTGCCTTCGGTGTCGGTTGTGCTGCGGAATATCGGGATGGGGCCGGTTTCGTTGACGGTGCCTGGGTGGCTGTTTTTCCTGTCGGCGGAGGTGGCGGGGCCGGACGGGTCCGTTGCGCTCAGCCCGTTCGGGGCTCAGTTGTTGAAGCCGGAGCGGCGTACGGAACGCATCGAGGTGACGCTGCAAGCGGGGACGGGCACGGAGGCTCGGGTACCGGTGGGGCAGTTGTTCGGATTGCGGGCTGCTGCAGAGCGAAAGGCGCGGTACCGGGTTGTGGTGCGGTGCGAATTGCCGTCGGGAGCGGTGGTGCGGTCGAACGAAATCGAGGTGTAGGCTCGCGCTGGCCTATAGTGGTACGTAAATGCTTTCGCGCCGCAGCTTCCTCGAATTAACAGCTTTTGAACTCGCCGCCGCCGTGCCCGCCCTTGCGCAGGGCGACGCCGACGTCCCGGTTATCGACTTCCACCAGCACACCCACTACAGCGGTCGCACAGACGAGCAGCTGATCGCCCACCAGAAGACGATGGGAATTTCGCTGTCGGTCCTGCTGCCCGCAGGGTCGAAATACGGCCTTGCCGCCGACGCCTACGGCAACGATTCCTGCGTCGACCTTGCCCGAAAGTACCCCAAGCAGTTCGTCTTTTTCGCCAACGAGCTGCCGGACATCCCCGAGACCAAACCGGTCATCGAAAAGTACCTCAAACTGGGCGCGAAGGGCATCGGCGAGCAGAAATTCCACGTCGACAGCGATTCCAAGCCCATGCGCTTGATCGCCGACATCGCCAAGCACCACCACGTCCCCGTGCTGATGCACTTCCAGCACGACACCTACAACCTGGCCATCGAGCGCTTCCACAACCTGGTCAAGGCCTACCCCACCGTCAACTTCATCGGCCACGCGCAGACCTTCTGGGCCAATATCGACAAGAATTGCAAGCAGGACGTGCTATATCCCAAGGGCAAGGTCACGCCCGGCGGCATCTCCGACCGCCTGCTCTCCGACTACCCCAACATGTGGGGCGACCTCTCCGCCGGTTCCGGCCTCAACGCCCTGCTGCGCGACGAGGACCACGCCCGCGGCTTCCTCGAACGCCACCAGGACCGCCTCATCTACGCCAGCGACTGCAGCGATTCGGTCGGCCAAGGCGAAAAGTGCAGCGGCAGCCAGCAACTCGCGACCGTGAAGCGGCTCAGCCCCAACGCCGCCGCCACGCGCAAGATGCTGCACGACAACGCGGCGAAACTGCTCAAGCTGTGACGCCTGAGTTTGCGCAATCCGTCCGACGGGCGGTGCTTGCGATTCCCAAGGGTCGGGTTTCGACTTACGGGGCGGTCGCCGAGGCTGCCGGGTATCCGCGCGCGCATCGGGCTGTCGCACGGTTGTTGGCGGACGACGGCAGCGGATTGCCGTGGCACCGGGTGTTGGGGTCGGGTGGCGAGATCAAGCTACCGGGCGAGCGCGGGGCGGACCAGCGTTTGCGGTTGCGGCTCGAGGGGGTTGCGTTCCGGGGTCGGCGGGTGGATTTTGCGGCGCACGGGTTGGTGGACGAGACGAAGTAGCCGCGGGAGCGTTCCAGCCGTGGCAGCGCTTGTATTTGAGGCCGGAGCCGCAGGGGCATGGGGCAGAGCGGGGGATTTCGGTGGTTTCGGGTTTGACCGTCGGGTTTTCGGTGACGATGGCGGTCGGCGCGGGGTTCTTGGCGCGGTCGGCGCGCAGTCGGCGCAATTCGGCGGTGGCGCGGAGCATGAGTCCTTGCGCCTGGGTGCGCTCGCGGAGTGTGTCGGACTGGCGCAGGGCCAGTAGCGCGAAGAGGATTTGGTCCACGAGCGCGTTTTCGATGAGGCCGACGGGCCGCAGTTCGTCGTTCAATTGGCGGCGGAGTTCGAGTTCGGACATAAGCTTTCTCCCGGTTTCGAGGGTACCCCGTGGCGCAAGCGTTTTCGGGTTGATCTAGCGGCTTGGTGTTGAAAGCAAAGGGAATATATTTTTCGATCGAGTGTGACCGGCTTCGCGGAGGTGCCGTTTTGTAGGCGGTGAGATAATGACGTGGTTGGGCGTCCAGGCCGTCCGCGACTTGCCATGAAAAAGGTTTTCATTTCGTACGCCCACAAGGACCGGTCGTTCCGGGACGAGTTGATTGCCCATTTGGCGCCATTGAAGCGGCGGAAGGTGGTCGACATCTGGGTGGACGACCAGATTCCCACCGGCAGCAGCTAGGCACCGACGATCTGGTCCAATCTTGAGTCGGCCGCCATTGTCGTGATCCTGGTGACGGCGGACTTCCTGAATTCCGACTTTGCGACGCGCGAATTGGACGCGGCACTGGAGCACCAGAAGCGGGGGAAGGCGACCGTGGTCGCCGTGATCGTGCGGCAGTGCCACTGGGACGGGATGGAGTTGGGCCAATTCCAAGTCCTTTGCGCGGACAGGCCGGTGTTCAAGTACGGTCGCGAACCCGCCGACCGCGACGAAGCTTGGTTGACGGTAGTGCGGGAGGTGGAGGCGATCGCGTTGCGCCCACCGAAGGCCGGGGACACCAAGGTCAATCCGAAGGACGGCATGGAATACGTCTGGATTCCGCCGGGGAAGTTCATGATGGGGGCGTCGCCGGGAGATACCGAGGCCTTCGAAGATGAGAAACCGGCCCGCGAGGTCACCATCAGCAAAGGGTTCTGGTTGGGGAAGACGCCGATTACTGTGGATGCCTGGAATCGGGTTTACGGCAAGGCACCGTCATGGAACGCGAAATGGACGATCGCAGGCAAGGAGCGGGATTACAATCCGGGCCGGGCGGACGGTGCCATGCCCGTGATCGGGCTGACGTGGGACGAGGTCTGCGATTACTGTTCCCGGACGGGCGGACGCTTGCCGACGGAAGCGGAATACGAGTACGCGGCACGGGCGGGCTCGAAAGGACCTCGGTACGGTGATCTGGATTCGATTGCTTGGTACGGCGACAACAGCGGAAAAAGCCGCTTGGACACGTCCAAGATGGTCCCGACCGACGGGAACTGGGACCCCTATCGAGCCGTGCTACGCGACAACGGCAATGGTCCGCACCATGTCGGAACCAAGTTGCCGAACGACTGGGGCTTGTACGACATGCTAGGGAATGTCTGGTCGTGGACGGCGGACTGGTGGGACGCCGAATATTACAAGAAAGGCGAAGCCTTGGACCCGAAGGGGCCGGCGACGGGAACGCAGCGTGTGCTGCGTGGCGGTTCGTGGAGCGACTTTCCCTTGAGCCTGCGCGCCTCCGTTCGCGGCAACGACGGGTCGGCGCAACGTGGCAACTACTTCGGCGCTCGGTGTGTGGGGGAATAAATACCCCTTTTTTCTTTTCCCCTTTTTCCATTTTCCAATCGATGCTTCGGGGGCAGGGGAAGGGCAGTGTACGGGGCGCAGCCCCGTCGAATTTTGGCAGCGGCCGCAACATCAGAGCGCGGGTTGTTCCATCCCGCCCAACCTGCGCGCAAGGATCTCCCCGCTTCGCGCCTGTACCCGCGCCAAGTCGTAGTTCATCTGCAGGCGCATCCAAAAGCCAGCCGTGCTGCCGAGGGCTTTTTCGAGACGCACAGCCATCTCAGCGGATACACCAGCGTTGCGGTTGATCACGCGCGACAGCGCCGCACGCGTTACGCCGAGTGCCTCGGCACCATCCGTCACGTTGACACCCAGTTCGTCGAGACAATCCCGGATGATGTCGCCGGGGTGGTTGGGGTTTTTCATTGGCATGGTATCTTTCCTCTCGTCCGGCCTTCTAGAGCATTTTCACATTTGCCGTAGACCGGACTCAGGGGCACGCTTCGTGTGGGGCAGCGAAGAATCGCTGCCCCACAAGCGAGGCTGACCGCAGTCCGAAGCACAAAAAGCCTCCTACCTAACCTGCTCCAATTCCAGCAGCGGCTTCTTGGTCGGCACCGGCGACGCGGAATCCGGCGTCGGCGAAGCACTTGGCGGCGGTTGCGCGGCTGGCGGTTCGTAGGCTTCCAACGCGGGCGGACGGGCGTCCGGCTCCAACATGAGCACCTTCCTGTCCGAATACATCTCGATCAGCTTCTGGTTTTGATCGCCCAGGTCGCGGGCCCAGACGATCCGGGAACGGTCGATATCGGCCTCGTTGTACACCCACTCGTCCTGAAACACATGGCCGGGCCAGTAGCGGACGAAGACCAGCAGACGTCCGGGAATCGCGGCGAGCTGCTTCGCCACGTCGATACGCCGCTCGGGATTCCCGTGGTTGATCGAATCCCAAAGATCCCAACTGCGCGCCGAGACGGCAGTCGGTTGGGTATCGAAAACATGGGTGCCGTAGCAAAACGCGAACTGGGCACCGCACAACAGGATCAGGAATCTCGCGGCGTCCGCGCCATGCCGAAAACGCGACAGTCGTTCCAACCCCTTCACCGACATCAACAGGAACAGGCAGACCACCGCCGCCACGTAGTGAAACTGGAAGGCGGGGAACAGGTTGACTCCCAGTGCGAACAGTCCGCAGACGGCGGCCACATAACCCCACCGCCAGGACCGGATCGTGGCTAGGAACACCGCCAGCGCGATATAGAGCGGCGGGAAAAAGTAGAAGCGGTAATACCGGATCCGGTACACCAGCCGTTCCGCATAGCTCCCCAGCGTGTCGCGACCCGGATGGAAGCCGCGTTGCATCCGGTAATCCAGCTCCTGCTCATGCGTCATTGGACCGGTGGGGACCGGCGCGTCCTGGATGGTGAGCGCAGCCGGAACGCCGTACCGCTGCTGGCTCAACACGTAGGGGAGCTTGGTCCACTCGCCGGTGACGCTCTTGTTCTGCGCCAACGTGATGCCGACCGCCACGAGGCAGGGCAGGGAAGCCCACAACAGCGTCTTCGGAGGCCGCAGCCGCACCAGTTCCGGCGCGAAGTATATCAAAACCGCGAGGAGCAGGAAGATCGATTCGAACGGTCGGCTCAGCAGATGCATGGCGAGGCCGAGTCCGAGCAGCAGGCCGTCGGAGCGGCGGTTCCCGTTCCGAATGCGCGGCAGCGCTCCAAACACGAGGCACCCCGCAGCAGCGGAGAATCCGCCGCCCCAGTAGTTGTTCGTCCACTGGTTCAACGGGCCGAATTCGAAGACTGCCAGCAGCCCCCCGAATAGCGCCCAACCCGGCGTGATCCACGCCCGCAGCATCCAATAGGCCAACGCGCAGAACGCCCCGGTGCAAAGCAAGACTCCCGCCCACGGCGTTCCAAACAGGAACCACCCCAACGCCATCGAAAATCCATGGCCGACCGGATAAATCGAGGCGTAGGACGGGCTTTGCAGTACGAAATGGGTCTCGAAAAACTGCGAAAGCGGGTGGGGAGGGTTCGCGAGCCTTAGGCTCAACAAGGTTCGGGCGACCAGCAGGTGCCCGAACTCGTCGTAGAGGTCCGGCGTCGGCACCGGGTGGTTCGGAAGTAGCGCAAGCCGGAGCAGGATAGGCAACAGCCCCAATCCGGCCATGCAAGTTTTCGTGCGGCGGGCCAGTTTGGCCGCGAAGGGGGCAATGGAACGCCCCCAGAACAGCATCGGCACGCCAATCAGAACCGCTATAACCAACAACAGGGCGTCAGTAGGGCCGAAACCCGCCGGGTTGTGGAGCGGAACCAGATCGAAGACGGCCACGGGGACTATCCCCCGTTAGATCCACTGGCGGTAGACGCCCATCAGCTCGCGGAGATCGGCGATGTCGGCGGGCTTGGTGTTCATGAGCGGCGGGCGGACGGGACCGGCGGTCATGCCGAGGATCTCCATCGCGTCCTTCATCACGGAAACCTCGTAGCCCTTGTGGCGCTCGCGGAGGGCGTAGAGCGGGTGGACGAAGCGCTCCATCAGCGGATCGAGGCGGTCGAAATCGCGCTTCATGCCGGCGTCGGCGAGTTCGAGCGACAGCTTCGGAGCGATGTTGGAGATGCTGGAGGTGTAGGCCTGCACGCCGGCGGCGAAATAGGTCGGGATGCAGTCGTCACCGAGGCCGCCGAGCCACGCCAGGCGGTCGCCGTTGTAGTTCATGATGCGCTGGTAGGTGCGGCCGTTGCCTTGGCCGTCCTTCCAGGCGGCGAGGGTGGGGACGCGGTCACAGAGGCGGGCAACCTGCTGGGGCGAGAAGATGGCCCAGTCGCGGCTGTAGATCATGAGCGGCAGGTCGGTCGCCTTGCCGATGGTTTCGTAGTACTGGAAGAGGCCTTCCTCGGGCGCGTGGCTGTAGTAGGGGGGGAGGACGAGGATGCAGTCGGCACCGGCGCGGGCTGCGCGGCGGGCGATGTCGGCACCGAGGACGCCGTTGTAGCCGGTTCCGGCGACCACGGGCATGCGTCCGTTCACGGCCTTGACGCTTTCCGCCACCACGAGTTCGATCTCCTCGGGGGTCATTGAATAGACTTCGCCGGTCCCGCCTGCCGCGACCATGGCGCAGAAGGGATGGGCGGCCATCGCGTCCACATTGGCGGCGAGAGCTTCCAGATTGAGGGAAAGGTCACGGTGGAACGGGGTGACCGGGAAACCGAAAACGCCGGTTAACGTGGCGGTGAATTGTCGGGGAGTCATTTCTGATATTTTCGCACGCCGGGGGGGTATTGTTTCCATCGCGCCAATCTTTCCAGCGCTTCGCCGGCGCGGGCCCGCACGTTTTGATCGGGATCGGAGAGCGCGGCGTTCAGCGCCTGTTCGGCCTCGGGCATGTGGAATTGTTCGACATCATACGTTGCGAGGGAGCGCTGGCCCCACTCGGGGTTGTGGAGGCGTTTGATCGCCAGTTGCAACGTCGGGGCATCGCGGAACTGCCCCAGACTTCGCATTGCGGCGCTCCACAGACGGTCTTTGGTTGGATCCAATGCCGCCCGCAGGACGGGGATGGCGCGGGGATCGCCGAGCTCGCCCAGCAACTCGGCGGCGATTGGGCGGACTCCCTCGCGTCCACGTTCGATGGCCCCGATTAACTCCGGCACGGCGGCGGGACCCATGGCGAGGAGGGCGTCGTAGACCGGATGGAATACGACGACGGGCCCGCCATGGAATGCGAACGACTTGGAGAAGCCCTCGGCGAAGCCTTCCGCCCAACCCACGTCGTCCAAGTGGTCGACCAGCGCCGGGATGGCGATGGCGGCGGTTGGACCGAGCTTCCTCAGATCCGTGGCAGCCGTAGCCCGGGTGAAGCCGCGCCAGGAATGGAGCCTCGCGATGGCCCCACGCTGTTCCGAAGTTGCACCCGACGGCGTGGAAAGCAGCCAGAACGGCCCGTCGAGGCCCCAGCCAAGGACCACGGCAGCGACAAACGCGATACCCAAGCTTTTCAACCTGGCACCCATGGTGTCCACTCTAACAGGGGTGCGAAAAAAAGTTGAGAAAAATTCCGCGCTGCCCCCACTATGAGTCATAGAGACGTGACCCGCACGAAACTTGCTGGCGATGCGTTGTACATCGCATGGAGAATGAACCCCGCCGATGCCGACTCGGCCGGGACAGCGAAGAACCGCCTGGCCCAGGGCGAAGGCCGCCATCTGTACCGATTGCGGTCATGGGTGATCGTGAATGGCGAGGGACACGCGCTGCTTGCTCCCGCAGCCTCGCTCGAGCAGATCGCGGGCGCGGTTTCCGACGACGCCGAGGAGGTGGTCGCGAGCCGTTGGATCGCCGGTCGCAGGGAATGTGCCGAGGTGGCGCGCGAAATAGAGCTGACGCCGGTGGCGTTGGGGTTGACGGACAGGCCGGAACAATGGCCGTACTCGAGCGCGGCGATGAAGTGAGCTGGCGTGCTTCCGACATCTGCGCAATTCGCGACCGTGGGTGCCACCCGTCCCGGCTATGATGAACCTATATGAGCGAACTCGTCTTCGAAGTTGTGCAGGAGTCCGAAGGTGGCTATTGCGCCGAATGCCTGACCGAAGACATCTTCACGCAGGCCGAGACCTGGGACGAGTTGCGCACGAATGCCGCCGAGGCAACCGCGGCATATTTCTTCGACCGGCCGGGTGCTAGGCGGATCCGGCTCCACTTGGTCCGGGATGAAGTGCTGCTGGTTGCATGAAAACACCCCGCGACCTCTCCGGTGTTGAGCTGGCAGACGCTCTCTGCCGTTTGTGGGGTTACAGCCGCGTTCACCAAGAGGGAAGTCATATCGTTTTGGAAACAAGGGTTCCGGTTCATCACCGTATCGCCGTTCCAGCCCATGCCGCGTTGAAAATTGGTACGCTCCATTCGATCCTGAAGGCCGTGGCAATTAAGAAGGGCGTCTCCCGCGACGCCATCGTTCGCACCCTGTAGCGCGCCGTTAGCATCAGGTCGCGAGACGTTGCGTCGCAGCGATCGCCAAATCGTGCAACCCGTCGCCGCCGCCAGCCACATACTCGACCAACTGCCTCCGCATCCGCGGTTCCCAAAACTTCCGCAAATGATCCTCCACGCTGGCGACCGCTTCCTCGCGTGGATACGCCGCGAAGAACGCCGCTATCTGATTCGCGTTGTGGATCATCACTTCGTTGGTCACCGACTAGTCTCCCGCCACATGGGTTGTACTCGCGCGCGTCTCGGAGTAGACCTGCTGCCAGTCTGACCGCTGCGCTGTCTTCCGGACCTCCACCGCCGTAACCTTGTACTCGGGGCAACTGGTCGCCCAATCGGAAAACTCCGTCGTGACCACATTCGCGCCGGACTCCGGGTGATGGAAGGTCGTATAAACCACGCCCGGCTGCATCCGCTCCGAAACCCGCGCGTGGAGCGAGGTCTCGCCCGCGCGACTGGCCAACGCCACCAAATCGCCGTCGTGGATGCCCCGGAATTCGGCGTCATGGGGATGGATTTCCAGCACATCCTCGTCGTGCCACAAGCTGTTCGGAGTACGCCGCGTCTGTGCCCCAACGTTGTATTGCGATAAGATCCGCCCAGTCGTCAGCAGCAACGGGAAGCGCGGGGTGGTGCGCTCCTCCGTGGGAATGAACTCCGTAATCATGAACCGCCCCTTGCCGCGCGCAAATCCGCCGATGTGCATGACCGGTGTCCCTTCCGGAGCATTCGCGTTGCAAGGCCATTGGATACTGCCCAGCCGATCCAGCTTTTCGTAGCTGACCCCCGCGAACGTGGGCGTGAGCCGCGCGATCTCGTCCATGATTTCCGACGGATGCGCGTAGTGCATCGTGTACCCCAGCGCCGTCGACAGCGCCATTGTGATCTCCCAATCGGCCATGCCGTTGCGGGGCGGCATCGCCTTGCGCACGCGTCCGATGCGCCGCTCGGCGTTGGTGAATGTGCCGTCCTTTTCGAGGAAGCTGCTCCCCGGCAGGAAGACATGCGCGTAGCTGGCGGTCTCGTTCAGGAAGAGGTCTTGGACCACGACGCACTCCATCGCGGCCAAGCCCGCCGTCACGTGGTGCGTGTTGGGGTCGGACTGCGCGATGTCCTCGCCTTGGATGTAGATGCCTTTGAAGGAGCCGTCCACCGCCGCGTCGAGCATGTTGGGAATGCGCAATCCGGGCTCGTTTTGCAACGACACGCCCCAGGCGGCCTCGAAAAGGCTGCGGGTGGGGTCTTCGGAAACGTGTCGGTAGCCGGAGAATTCGTGCGGGAACGAGCCCATGTCGCAGGCTCCCTGCACGTTGTTCTGTCCGCGCAGCGGATTTACGCCCACCCCGGCGCGCCCCAAATTCCCGGTCGCCATGGCCAGATTCGCCATCCCCATCACCATGGTCGAGCCCTGGCTGTGTTCGGTCACGCCAAGCCCGTAGTAGATCGCCGAATTGCCCCCGTTTGCGTACAGCCGGGCGGCGGCGCGGAGGTCGGCGGCGGGCACTCCGGTTTGGGCGGCGGTGGCCTCTGGGGAATTGCGCTCCTCGGCGATGAACCGGCACCAGTGTTCGAAGGCGGCGGTCTCGCAGCGTTCGGCCACGTAAGGCCCGTTCACGAGGCCCTCGGTTACGACCACGTGCGCGATAGCGTTGATCACCGCGACATTCGTGCCTGGTCGCAGGGGCAGGTGGTATTCGGCGTGGACGTGGGGGGAATCGACAAGGTCGATGCGGCGAGGGTCGATGACGATCAGCTTCGCCCCCGAACGCAGGCGGCGCTTCATGCGCGACGCGAAGACGGGGTGGGCGTCGGTCGGATTGGCCCCGATCACCAAAATGACGTCGGCTTGCTCCACCGAATCGAAGTCCTGCGTGCCAGCCGAAGTGCCGAACGCCGTCTTGAGTCCGTAGCCAGTGGGCGAGTGGCAGACGCGGGCGCAGGTGTCAACGTTGTTGTTGCCGAACGCCGCCCGGATCATCTTCTGGACCAGGTACGTTTCCTCGTTCGTGCACCGCGACGACGTGATGCCGCCGATGGAATCGCGCCCGTACTTGGCTTGGATGCGCCGGAATTCTGTCGCCGCATGCCGGATGGCCTCGTCCCACGTGACTTTTTGCCATGGATCGGTAATCCTGGCCCGCACCATCGGATCGAGCACGCGCTCCTTGTGGCTTGTGTAGCCCCACGCGAAACGGCCCTTGACGCAGGAATGCCCATGATTGGCCTTGCCGTCCTTATATGGCAGCATGCGGACGACCTCGTTGCCCTGCATTTGCGCCTCGAAGGTGCACCCGACTCCGCAGTAGGCGCAGGTGGTGACGACGCTGTGCTCGGGTTGGCCTTGGGCGATCACCGTTTTTTCCATCAGCGTCGCGGTGGGGCAGGCTTGGACGCAGGCCCCGCACGAAACGCATTCGGAATCGAGGAAGTTGGTGTTGCCCGCCGAGACCTTGGAATCGAAACCCCGACCGAGGATGGTGAGGGCGAAGGTGCCCTGGGTCTCCTCGCAGGCGCGGACGCAGCGGGAGCAGACGATGCATTTTGCGGGGTCGAAGGTGAAGTAGGGGTTGGATTCGTCTTTCTTGGACGCCAGGTGGTTCTCGCCCGCATAGCCGTAGCGGACTTCGCGCAGACCCACCGCCCCGGCCATGTCCTGCAATTCGCAATCGCCGTTGGCTGCGCAGGTGAGGCAGTCGAGGGGGTGGTCGGAGATGTACAGCTCCATCGTTCCCCGGCGCAGTTTGGCCAGTTTCGGCGATTGGGTCTGAATTTTCATGCCGGATTCCACCGGCGTCGTGCAGGATGCGGGCGTGCCGCGGCGTCCTTCGATCTGCACCAGACAGAGGCGGCAGGAACCGAAGGCCTCCAGCGAATCGGTGGCGCACAGTTTGGGGATCGCGATGCCAAGTTCGGCGGCGGCGCGCAGCACGGATGTGCCCTTCGGCACCGTTACCGGTTTGCCGTCGATTTCGACCGTGACGAGCGTGTCCGAGAGGCGTTTCGGCGTGCCGAAGTCAGTCATCTGGCGAAATCCTCCGGGAAATGTTGGAGCGCGCTCAGCACCGGGTAGGGGGTGAGGCCGCCCATCGCGCACAGGGAGCCGTCGACCATCAGGTCGCAGAGGTCGCGCAGCAGTTCCAGGTTCTTGGCGGGTTCGTGCGTCCCGATGATTTTGTCGATGGTCTCGACGCCACGCGTGGACCCGACGCGGCATGGCGTGCACTTGCCGCAGCTTTCGATGGCGCAGAATTCCATCGCGAAGCGGGCTTGGCGGGCGAGGTCGACCGTGTCGTCGAATACGACCACGCCGCCGTGACCCAGCATGCCCTTGCGGGCGGCGAACGCCTCGTAGTCGAGCGGCGTGTCGAGCAGCGATTCCGGGAAGTAGGCTCCGAGGGGCCCGCCCACCTGCACGGCGCGTAGGGGGCGTCCCGAGGCTGTGCCGCCGCCGAAGTCGTAAATGGCCTCGCGCAAGGTGATTCCGAAGGCCTTTTCGACCAGCCCGGCGTGCTTGACGTTGCCCGCGAGTTGGATCGCCAGCGTGCCGCGTGACCGGCCCATGCCGAGATCGCGGTAGAACTCCGCACCCTTGTCGAGGATGGTGGGGACGGCGGCCAACGTCAGAACGTTGTTGACGACCGTCGGCTTCCCGAAAAGGCCCGAAATGGCGGGCAGGGGAGGCTTGGGACGCACTTGGCCGCGACGTCCTTCGAGGCTTTCGAGGAGTGCCGTCTCCTCGCCGCAGATGTAGGCGCCGGCTCCGAGCCGGACGTCGATGTCGAAGCCCTGCAAGTATCCGGCATCGCGGGCGATCGCCACGGCGTCGTTCAGCGTGCGGAAGGCGTGGGGGTATTCGGAGCGTACATATATGTAGCCTTGATTGGCCCCCACTGCCAAGCCGGCAATGATCATGCCTTCTATCAATAGGAAGGGGTCCCCTTCCATGAGCATGCGGTCGGCGTAGTTGCCGCTGTCGCCCTCGTCGGCGTTGCAGACGATGTACTTTTGGTCGGCGGGCTCGTTGAGGACCGTCCGCCACTTGATTCCACACGGGAATCCGGCACCGCCCCGTCCACGGAGGCCGGATTGCAGGACTGCTTCCACGATGGCGGCGGGGGCCATGTTGCGGGCGGTTTCGAGTCCACGGAAACCGCCGTGCGCGCGGTAGTCCGCAATCGAGAGCGGATCGGTGACGCCGCACCGGACAAAAGTGACGCGCTCTTGGTTCTTGAGATAAGGTAGGTCCTCCACCAAGCCAAGCGCGTTCGGGTGGGTGCCGTCGAAGATCGACGAGACGGTTTCCGGTTCCACAGGGCCATAGCCGACCCGGCCGGCCGGAGTTTCGATTTCCACCAGCGGTTCCAGCCAAAACATGCCGCGCGAACCGGTCCGGACGATTTCGGCGTCTGGACCGAGCCGCGCTATAGCCCGTGCAACCGCCTCGGCACCAACCGAGAGTGCGGCGGCATCGCGGGGGACATAGACCTTCATGGCCGCGCTCCCAGTTCGGCCAGAGCCCGGTCGGCCTTGGCGATTGAGAATCTGCCGACCAAATCACTGTCCACCATGGCTGCGGGGGCCAAGGCGCAATTGCCGAGGCAGTAGACCGTTTCGACCGCCAAATCGGGGCCCGTGCTCCCGTCCAAGTGCTGGAAGACCGCCTCGCACCCCATTGACTGGCAGGCTTCGGCGCGGCAGACGCGGATGGTGTGCGCCGGTGGAGGCGTGCGGCGGAAATCGTGGTAGAAGCTGATGACGCCGTGCACCTCGGCTTCCGAAAGCCGCAGAGAGCGGGCAATCAAGGGCACAGCCTCGTCGGGAACATGCCCGTAATCGGTGTGAAGCGCGTGCAGGACCGGCAGCAACGCACCGGGTACATCCGCCAAGCCGCGGATCGTCGCCAATGCCCGTTCCGCATTCCACTTCTGGTGGCAGCCGGTCATTCCTGTCTGATTCTATACCGACGGAGCCTCCGGTCGGAGCAGGTTCTTCCACGGGGCACGGGTCTGCGTGTTTTCCTGAGTACTGTTTTTGTTGACTAGTACTAGTGAAGAGGGGCACGCTATAGCCATAAGGTACTAGTAGTCCTAGTAGTACTGAGAAGGAGGCAATATGTCAAACCCTAGTGTTCGCACAGGACGGATCGGCTTCGTGCCGGTGGCGAATACCCAAACACAGTGGTCCCATGTGATACGCGCGTGTTCCATCGGTGCCGTCCTCGCATTTGGCCTCGCCGGACCCTCTTGGGGCGCTGTCGCCGGCACCCAATCCCTGGTACTCGCACCGGGAACCCGCGCGGTCGCTGTCGACCCAACCCAGGCAGCCACGCAGTCGTGGCGGGTCGAGTTCCAAATGCACGCTTGGTCGCCCCAAACCGCTACCACCACCACCGCATCCCTATGGACGATGCACGGCACGGGTGCCACCGCGGGAGTCAGTTCCAACACCGGCGCGGGCGCGCAAGGCGAGACCCTGCGCTTGACGGACGAGCGCGACTTGGCCGTGAGCCCATGCAGTTTCTCTTTGGTCAACCGCAGCAACGTCCTGGTCCGGGTGCAGCGCGACGCCGTCAACGGCCGCTTTGTCTGCGAAATCTGGAACGGAGACGGCAGCGGATATGACCATGCGTCTTCCAACTTTGCTCCCTCTTCGGTCTGGACCGGCACTGGCGGCGATTTCGGCAGCAGCACAACGACCGCCAAGATCGGCTTCTTCCGAACCTTCGCGACGATCCTTGCCGACGGTGCCAGCGCCCCCGCTCTGGTGACACTGGAACCGACATACACGCAATTGGAATTCGAAGGCAGCACGGTGGACAGTTCCGGCAACCATCATGATGCCACGCTGTCGGGCGCCACATACGCGACGACGCCGTTGGCCGCCCAGTCGCTGTCCCTGACGCCCGGTGCAGTCAGCACCAAGGTTGGAGAGGCCCTTTACGGCATTTCCCAGTCGCTGCGATTCGAGTTCCAGATGCATGGATGGAGCGCAACTACCGGGACCGGGACAATTTGGTCGCTCTCCAGCATCGGTGCCACCGCCGCGATCTACCAGGCCACGAACGGCGTCAGCTGGCTCCGCCTGGTGGATGCGCGCGACACCGCCACAGCCGGCACGGGAGTCTGCGACCTATCCCTGGCGAGCCGCACCAATGTGATGGTGCGTGTACAGCGCGACGCAACGCAAAACCGCTTTGTTTGTGAAATCTGGAATGCCGATGGAACCGGGTATGCCAAGAGCAGCTACGGCATCGTACCGGTTTCGAAGACGTTCAGCGGCAAGGGCTTCGGCGGCGCGTCCACCACTGTGAAACTTGCCTTTGCGCGTCTGTTCAATACAATCCTGGCCGATGGCAGCGCCATGCCCGCGCCGTTCGTGAAGGATTCGGCACTCAACTATTGGGACTTCGACGGGAACGTTGCCGACAGTTCCGGAGGCCACCACGACATCACGATGGCATCTCCCGCGTACGCACAGACCCTGATCGTCGCCCAATCCCTCACCTTGGTTTCGGGAAATCCCGCCTTTTTGGTGTCCGACCCCGCTCGCGCGGCAACCTCGTCGTGGCGGGTCGAATTCCAGTTGAACAACTGGTGCCCCACGACCGGCGGGGACACCCTGTGGCACATGGGTGGTCTGGGTGTCTGGGCATCCACATACGTGGCCGAAGGCGGCACGGTCATACTGCGGACCTATGACGAACGCGACACCATGGTGACCGGAGCAAGCGTAAACGACGTTGCGCTCAACGGGCGCACCAACGTTCTGGTCCGCATCCAGCGCGATGCCGCGAAATCCCGGTTCGTGACCGAACTCTGGAATCTTGACGGCACCGGGTATGAGAGTTTTGCGTCCACATTCAGCCCCAACGCGTGGTCGGGATCGGGCGGAAGCATCGGAGGCGGCAACACCAGCGCAACCCTCGGCTTCTTCCGGATTCTGGACACGGTCGTGCCGGATGGCAGCACTCCTCCAACAACATACTCGTCCGAAGTGATGGCGACCAACCTCAGGTTCGACGGGACTCTGCTGGACGCGTCCGGCAACCACCACGACGCCTCCGGTACCGGGGCAGTGTTCGGCCCCACCCCCAAACAGCCGCCCGTTTCCCTGCCGCGGACCGGCGGAGCGCCAACCTGGTCAACCTGGGTATCGTTGCGGGCAGGTTTCGCGGCGACCCTGGATGGTTCGCACAGCTTTTCCATGGACGGAACATCGAATGTCGTGACCTATGCCTGGACTGCGACCGGTCCCACGCCGGTGGTCTTCTCCGATCCAACGGCCGCCAACCCGACCGTCCGGGGCCTTGTGTTTGGGACCTACACCTTCACGTTGGCCGTTACCGACGTCACGGGCCAGTCAACCACCAGCGTAATCAGTGTTGGGGCCGTGGCGACTGACAACAACGGAGTGGTGGTGCAGGCGAATCCTGCGGCAGACTTGATCTTTGGCCCGATGATCGCGTTCGGCAAGAATCCGTGGCCGTGGGCGGACCAAATGGCGCTACATTCGGCCCAGGTACGGCAGCCGTATTTGGCGGCAATCAGCCCTCCCGGGTGGGGTGCCAACCTTTCGGGCACCATCAGCTACATCCCGAGTTCCGCGAATTCGTCCTCACAGACCACACTGGCCTCCGCAATTGGTCCGACCGACACGACGATCACGGTGACCGACGTGAGCACGATGGACCTCTCGGTCTTGCCCGCTCTCATCATGATCCACACGCCGAGTGTTTGGACGCCGGTGGAGCAAATCCGCATCTGCGGGGTCGCCGGAAATGTCCTGACCGTATGCTATGACGGTCGCGCATTCATGGCTGGCACGTACGAACAGGTTTCAGTTGCACAGTCTTGGCCGGCACTTTCGATTGTGCGGCAGGCCACAACCAAGGGCGTCGGCACAAAATTCCTCACCGATTTTTGCGCCGCCGGGCCAGGCGAGCCGGGATTCGTGGCGTACAAGGCCGGGACCGTTTCCCCCACACCCGGCTCCACCATGCTGACGGGCACGGGAACGGCTTGGAATGGCACGTACGAAAGTCTGCGGATTCGGATCCAGGGGACGCACCGTGGAGTCGCGTTCGTGTTCTTCAGCTCCGTGGCAAACGTGGCCAGCGGCAATTCGATGATGCTGGGGCGACCCTGGCCCGTGGATGCGGACGCCGGTTCTTTCAGCTACGCGATCCTGCAACCGAGCCGGTACATGGTGCGGGGTTGGCTGCGGCCCGATCTCACGGTCGGCAACAGCCTGTCCTCCATCTCGTCCTGCGAGAGCGACACGCGGGTTTACCACGGCGACATCTTCTCCAGCGTGCAGGGGAATCAGACAGGCCAGACGGTACGTTTCCAGGACGCGTCCCAGGACTGGTTCTCGGAATTCGGTCCCAATTACTACGACGAGGTCCTGGCCCACTATGCCGGGTACTATCGCTCCGGCTTCTCCATGTTCCGGGACAATGCCCGCGCAGTTGGGGACTACCTCCCGACGGCCCCCGGGTTTGACCAGGGCTGGCAGGGAATACTGCCCCGGCGAGTTGGTGCCACGGGCTTGGTGGCGGCCGCCGTTTTAGACGGTACCGATGATACGGGAGCGGCAAACACCCGCGTCAACAACTGGTATACGATTCGCCGGCTGGCCTCGCAGGCCATCGAAAATCCCTACGCCGGGGGCGCGATTCTTGCTCCCTGTACTTCGGATGTCCGCGAAGGCGCCTACGGCCTGTCGTGGATCGCATTGGCTGCCATGTTCGACCCGGTGGACACGGGAGATCCGAATACGCCCAACCAGCGCTCCTACTGGAAGGCGCAATTGGCCTTGGCGCTGGCCCGCGACAAGTCCTGCAAGGGCGCGAACAACGAGTTTCCGGCACCGAGCTTCAACACCGGGGCATCGTTCACGCTGACCAACGGCAGCACAACGGTCACGGGAAGCAACGTGAGTCCGTCCATGTGTCCGGTAACCGGCACGGGGACGATCGCCTGTCACCAACGGATTGACGTTCGGCACGGGCACCGGCGGCGGGCCTTTCGTTCCGTCGACCAAGATCGTCGTCATGGGGAAGCGGAGCGGGCAACCGTACCTCTTCTACTCCTACTACACGGTGAACTCCTCGTCGGGTATCGTGATGAGCACACCTTACGACGGCGACACCGGAACCTACCCCTACCAGTTGGAGGCCGACAACTACTGGCTGGCGTTCGCCGGAACCTACACGGACGCCGCGAACATGAACACGCTCTATGCGTGCCAATACGTCGACGCTTCCACAATCAAGTTGGACCGGCCTTGGACGGGCGCGACGGGTGTTTACATGTCGTCCCGGTACTGCGAACTCGGCTACGGCCAGCAGCCTTTCATGCTGGGGATCAAGACCTTCGCGATGAAGCTTGCCTCCTTGGGCGCAACGGGCACCACGGCCAAGGACTATGCGACCTTGGCGACGGGGGCGGCCAACTGGCTGATGAACACGGGCTTCGATCCAGTCACCGGCGGCTTGAACTACGCACGGGAATGGGGCGGGTGCGAGCCCAAGACCAATCCCCGGATGAATTGCACCTATGCGACCGACCCGGCTTCGCGGGCCAGCGCCCGGATGCTGAACGCCGAGGCGCAGAATGCGATGCGGGTAGCCTATGAGGCCAATCCCACAGCCACGAATAAGGACTTCGGCGACAAGTTCTACGGGGCGCAGTGGGGCAAGCTGGGCGGACCCTACTCGGATGACGTCTATCTCACCGCGCTTGATTCCGACAACACGTGGAACTACAAGTGGCTCGGGTTCACCTTCGGCATGGGCATGGCGCACCAATGGCCGGCCGTCCGGTTGGGCGGCGTGCAACCTGCTGTGATTACGAACAAGACTGTCACGCTCAACTTCGCTTCGGTTGCCAAGGCCACCACGGCCAAGGTTACTGTGATCCAGCCGTCGAGCAAGAAGACGGTGGTTTCGTGTACGACAACAAACTGTCCGGTGGTCGTGGACGCCCGTCAAGGCGAACACCCGTACATGGTGCAATACTATGCATCGACGGGGACTGCGGTCGGATCACCGGTTTGGGGCATCATCACGGTCCCGTAGTCGCCTGGTGGTTTTTGGGCGGCATTTGGGCGGGCGCGGTCATACGCGCCCGCCTTTTTTGTGAATATGGAAACGGCAGTTGCGTACCACGGCGCATTATTGGTTCCTCGAACAAACACGTCCTTGCGGTCGTGGCTCGGCAACATGTTGGTTCCGCCGAGCCGCGACCGCGAGGGAGCGTTTGGCCGTCTCAACAGAGCTTCCATTGCTACAACGCTGACAACCGGCGTTCCAGGTAGGCCCGTTCCACCGGGTTGGTTGCAAGATCGAGCGCCTTCGAGTAGGCCTCGGATGCTTCGGCGCGCCGACCCATCCGGCGCAGAAGGTCGGCGCGTGCTGCGTGGAAGAGGTGGAAGGCTTCCAAGCCCGGAATCCGGTCCATCAGGGCGAGGCCGGCCTCGCAACCTTCTGCCATCGCGACGGCGGCGGCTCGGTTCAACTCCACCACAGGCGTTCTACAAAACAACGCCAGTTCGTCGTAGAGCCGGACGATCTCCCGCCAGTCGGTCTCGCCGGTCGCGGCGGAACGGGCGTGTTCGGCGGCGATGCGGGCCTCCAGGACGTACCGGCCATGGCCATCGGCGGACCGCATCAAGATAGCAAGAGCCTCGATGATCTGCGGCGCGTTCCACAGTCCGCGGTCTTGGTCCTCCAAGGTGACCAAGCCACCGGATGCGTCGACACGCGCCGCGCGCCGCGAATCCTGCAACAGCATCAGTGCTAGCAGGCCACGGTTCTCGGGATCCCACGGCATCAGTTCGCACAGGACCCGGCCCAGACGGACGGCCTCGGCGCAAAGGTCGGACCGCACAAGCGACGGCGCGAAGGTGGCGGAGTAACCCTCGTTGAAGATGAGGTAGAGGACGGTGCGGACGGCCTCGCAGCGTTCGGGAAGCCGTTCGCGCGACGGCACTTCGTAAGGGATTCCGGCTTGGCGGATCTTGTTCTTGGCCCGGACGAGTCGTTGGGCCAGCGTCGGCTCGGGGATGAGGAAGGCGCGGGCGATCTCATCCGTGGTGAGGCCGCCGAGGGTTCGCAGGGTGAGGCCGATCTGTGCCTCGGGGTTCAGCGCGGGGTGGCAGCAGGTGAAGATGAGGCGCAGGCGGTCGTCCGGCATTTCGGTGGTCTCCGGGTCGGGCATCTCGCATTCCAGAACGCTTGCGGCCAGGACGTCGTGAGCCTTTTCGCGCCGCACGCGTTCGCGGCGGACGGCGTCAATCAAGCGCCGTCGGGCAGCGGCGGTCAGCCAAGCACCGGGATTTTCCGGCACTCCGGCCAGAGCCCAACTTCGGGCGGCGATCTCGCAGGCGTCTTGAAGCGCCTCCTCGGCCAGGTCGAACGAGCCCGAATAGCGGATCAGGGAGGCGATGATCCGCCCCGATTCGCGCCGGAACACGTCTTCGAGCCTAGCCGAGTGAGCTGCCACGGCTACATCGACCAAACGGGACGGACTTCGATCGACCCGTGGATCGCGCCGGGAATCTTGGCCGCCCAGCCGATGGCCTCGTCCAGGTTCTCGCACTTCACTAGGTAATAGCCGCCCAGTTGTTCCTTGGTTTCGGCGAAGGGGCCGTCGGTGGTGACGGTCTTGCCGTCGCGGACCCGCACCGTGGTTGCGGTGGCGGTGGGCTGGAGGGCGTTGCCATTGATGTAGACGCCCTTCTCCTTGATCTCGGTGGTGAAGGCGTAGTAGGCCGCCATCATCGCTTTCATGTCTTCGGGTGCTGCCTGCGCGGATGCCGCTTCGTTGCCGTAGATGGTGAGTAGGTAGGTCATGGTGGTCTCCTGGTGGATTCTTCGTTCCGGGCTGCTGCCCGTTCGTGGATACGACGCGCGGGTAGCCTCGGAATCGACAGGGGTCGCAAAAAATTTAAAGTACGATTTGCAGGCCTTCGCGGGCTGCCACTATGCTGTCAGAAGCGGGGCCGTCGAAAGCGGTGCGAGCCTCGGCGACCATGGCGTCCATGAAGGCGTCGTCGTGGAGGGGGTCGTGGTGGAAAAGGACGACGCGTTTTGCGTTGGCCTCGCGTCCCACGTGGGCGGCATTGACCCAGGTACTGTGGCCCCAGCCGCGGTGGGTTTCGTACTCCGCGGGCGTGTATTGGGCGTCGCAGATCAGAATGTCGGCATCGCGCGCGTGGTCCAGCAGGATCGAATCCAGCTTCGCGTTGCCGTGTTCGTAGTCGGTCGCATAGACAATTACCGATCTGCCGACCTCGATGCGGTATCCGGCCGCGCCTTGGGGATGGTTCATGGGGAACGGGATCACGGTGCAGCCCGCGACCGACTTCGACTCGCCTTCCGGAATGACCTCGAATTCGCGTTGTGCGGCCACCTGGTCGAGCCCGATGGGGAAGTACGGCTTCGACATCTGGCCTTCCAGTACGTCGCGGACGGGGCGGCTGTCGAGACCGGTGTAGAACGACACGCGGTTCTTGGCACCGAAGAGGGGGACGAAGAACGGCAGGCCCTGGATGTGGTCCCAATGGTAGTGGGTCAGGAACAGCGAGACATCCTGCGGTGCGCCCGCCGCCCGCCGCATCATCTCGTTGCCGAGGTTGCGGATTCCGCTGCCCGCGTCGAAGATCAACGTCTCCCCGGCTGGCGTCCCGATTTCGACGCACGACGTGTTGCCGCCGTAGCCGAGGTTTTCGACTTGCGGGGTCGGCGTGGACCCGCGCACCCCCCAAAACTTCACACGGACCGGAGTGTCACCCATCAGAAAGCCATTTTATTCCCGATGCGCTTGCGGTCGGCCTTTTCAACCCCAAGCTTCATCGCTTCCGTGTAGGCGTCCTTGGCCTGTGTGGTGTTGCCTTTGGCGCGCTCCGCATCTCCGATGCGCTCCCACAACGCCGCGTTCTGGGAGTCCAGCTTGGCGGCGGCGCGGAGTTGCTCGATGGCGGCGTCGGTCTGACCGGTTTTCAGGAGTTCGGTTGCCAAGGCGGTGCGGGCTCCGACGTACTCCGGCCGGGCGGCGACCACTTCGCGGTACTGGGCGGCGGCACCGGCGGAATCTCCTTGTTTCGCTAGTAGTTCGGCCAAGCCGAGGCGCGACGGAAGGAAATCGGACTGCATGGCGAGGTTCTGCTTCCAGAGGTCTGCGGCCTCGGTTTCGCGGCCCTTGATGCCGGAAAGCAGCAGGGCCAGGTTGTGCCGGGCGGGAAGGAGGTTGGGATTCTTGGTGAGCGCGTCGCGGAAGAACTTTTCAGCTTCCGTGTTCTTGCCCTGAGCCGATTTCAGCGATCCGAGTGCGTTTAGCGGCTCGCCCGACGCGGGCGCAAGCTCTGCCGCCTTCCGATAGGCCTGTTCGGCCTCGCGATTGCGGTTGGTGCGCTGGTAGACGAGTCCCAAGTTGTACGGCAGGTAGCCGAACTGGGGCGTCACCTTCATCGCCTGTTGGTAGGACCGGACGGCACCCTCGGTATCGCCCGATTCCACGTATGCCAGTGCCAAGTTGTGCAGCGGATATGACCAGTTCGGGGCGCGCTTGGCAGCGTCGCGCAAGGCGGGGATGGCCTTGGCGAACTGCCCCTGTTCGAGGTACGCGATGCCGAGCGCGTTGTAGCCGTAGGCCTCGCCCGCGTCGATGCGGACCGACTTTTCCAGCAGGTCGGCGGCGTCTGCGAAGCGCTTTTCGAAAAGCAGCGCGCGCCCGAGGAAGAACGCCTCGCGACCCTGAAGATACAGCGACTCCGGCGTCAGCTTCATGGCGGCTTCCATGTACTTGGAACCGGCGTCGAACTCCGATTTGCCAGCCGGGGCTTGGTCGCCCGCTAGGTACTGCAGGAGCACCTGTTGCGCCATGTCCTCCAACGCGACCCGCAGATTGTTCTCCTGCAGCAGCATCAATTCCGGCTTGAGCTCGCCGCGCAGCTTGTCGACGAGGTCGTAGGCGCTGCCGAGCTCGCCGGGCAGCAGCTTTTTCGCCTTGACGGCGGCTTGGAAGGCGTCGACGTCGCGTTGCGCCTCGGGCGTGAGCGGTACGTCGGCGGCGGAGGCGAGCAGCAGCGGCTGGCCGTTGCGCGAATCGTACAGGGTCTTGAAGCGGGTGATGTTGATTCCGGCCTTGGAGACATCGGAAAGCTTGGTGCCGTTCTCGATGCTGCCGAAGTCGCGCGGATGCTGTTTGCCGCCGGTCTGGGTGGGGACGTCGGTGCGGACGAAATCGATCAACTCCCCGGCGGTGACGGATTTATCGTGGTTTTGATCGGCGCCGCCGCCCATGGCCTTCAGGATGGAGTAGGTGAACGCGCCGTGGCCGCCTCCGAATTGGCTGCCCTCCGTCCCCATTTCCTTGGGACGCGAGGCCACCAGGCCCAGCATCTCTCCTGGAGCTTCGCCCAGCTTTTCGACCACGGTGCCGATCGACGCGTTCTTGATGTTGCCAATGGTGGTGGCGCGGCAGAGGTCGGCCAACAGGACGACCCGGCCCACTTGTGAAAGGTCCTGCTCAACCAAGCGCTGCAGTTCCGCCATCGGCAGCGCCGTGGAGGAGAGGTCCTGGGGATCGCTGTCGTAGGTGACAAGGAACGCGCCCCGGCTGTCGACGGTGCCGTGTCCGGCTAGGAGGATGAAAACGGTGTCCTTCTTGCCCGGACGCGTCTTGAGAAACGTCTGGAAGGCGTTGCGCAGGGCGGCGGTGGTGGCTTGTTCGTCGGTCAGGACCACCATCTGGTCGGCGGGGACGGAACCGGCCATCGGGCTGGCCAGGTATTGGCCGAAGGCCGTCGCGTCGGAGCCCGGATACTGGAGCCAGAGTTCCTGCGGCAGTTTCTGGTACTTGGAGATGCCTACGACCATCGCGTACGTCTTGGCGTCCGGCAAAATCGCGGCGGCCTTGATGGCGGCCTGGGTCGCGAGCGATTCCTCGAGCTCGAACATGCGGCCCCGGATCCAGAGGGCGTCGGGCCACGCGGTCCAGGCCTTGCGGTAGGCGGCCAAGGCGTTGGCTTCCAATTTGCTACGGTCGAACACAACGGCTTCCTCGACCAAGGCTTGCCCGTCGTTGGGGTTGGCCTTCAGCATCTCTTCCAGCGGCGCGATTTCATTGCGCACGTTCTGGGGCAGGGCAGTGGACGCGAGGACTTCGCCCTCCGCCTTGGTGAGACCGCGGGTCATGCTGACCCCGTAATGCTGTTGGCTGGCCACGGCGACGCGCACAACCTGCGGCAGGAAGCATGCGTTGACCGGCTTGGAGGCCCCCAACTTTCCCGCCTTCAGCTTCAACTGCTTGGCGTCGAGCAGGACTTCGCCGCCGGGCTCCAACGATTGGGAGGTCTTATTGGGGCAGTAGAGGAACGTTGCGGCGGCCCCTTCCGCCTTGAGCTGGTCGCCGGAAAACAGGATGTCGCCCGCTTTGGAAGCGAGAGGCGTCTCGGTATTGGCGCGCAGCACCTTCGCCCCGCCGGGCAGCAGGACCAAGCCGACGGCCTCCTCGCGGGCAGGCGTCGCGGCAGCTCGCAAGGTCATCGCGAATGCGGCCAGAACTACGATCTTCCTCATGCGACAGCTTCCTTCAACTCGGACTCCCGCAACGCGTCGATGCGGCTTTCTTCAAGCAGCGAGGTGACGGTGTACACCCGCAACTCCTCGCTCTTGCCCTTGGCGCGGGCGCTTCCCACACAGATGGTGTCGATGAGCCCCCCCAACATTTCACGGGCCTCCACACTCATCAGCAGGCGCGTCTCCTTTTCCTTGTTGAGGCTCTCCAAGCGGGCCGCCACGTTGACGGTATCGCCCAGCACCGTAAACTCCATTTTGTCTGACGACCCCACGTTGCCGATGACGACCTCGCCGGAATGGAAGCCAGCACCGGTGCGGAAGTCGCCCACGATGGTGTCCACCATCTCGGTGGCGCAGCGCGCGGTGCGGACGGCGTGGTCGCCTGGGCGGGCGCCGGGATCGGTGTCGGCGAAGACGGCGAGGATGCCGTCGCCGATAAATTTGTTCACGTGGCCGCCGTTCTTGACGATGATCGAGACCATGGTGCGCAGGTATTCGTTCAGCAGGTCGACGACGACAGCCGGGTCGCGGGATTCGCAGAACGAGGTGAAGCCGCGGATGTCGGTGAAGAGGATCGTCACCAGTTGGCGCTCGCCGGTTAGGGCGATGACGCCGTGCTGATCGAGCGACGTAGCCACCTGCTTGCCGACGAACAGTTCGACGGCGGTCTTGAAGAAGCTGCTTTTGCGTTCCGCCGTCGCGAACCGGTAGACAATACCGCCGAGCAGCGCCGTGCCGAAGGCGAGCAGGATTTCCGATGTCGCGAATAGCCACCCCGTCCGGAAGGACGCATGGGTGCCGCCGAGGACCGTGATCAGGAGCGCGAAGGACCAGATCGCGGTTTGCGAGAACGGCAGCGAGGCGACGATGGCCACGCAACCTGCGGCCGTGGCCAGGATTGCGCCAAGCCGCGCCCACTCCGGAACCGGGCGCAAATAGGCCTGGCTCAGCAGGGTGTTCGCGGTCGAGGCATGGATTTCAAATCCGGGCGTGGTGTACTTGTCGCCCCCGAGAAAGGTGTAGAAGGGCGTGTCGTGGCGGTCGGAGATGTTGTCGGGACCCAGCAGCACCAGCTTGTCCTTCACCCAGGCCTGCAACTGCGCCACGTCGTGCTTGCGGGTGGCCTCTATAAAGCGGTAAAGGGGCACGCGGGGGAAGCTGCCGGGCGGACCGGCATAGTTGATGGTCAGGAACCGGTCCGTGTCGACGGGCAGGGGAGTGTCGCCGAGGTGCAATTGGCCGTCCACGAACTTGGCCTGCTTGCCGGTGAACTTCTCAACGGCAAGAAATGCGAGGCTGCGCGCCAAGGATTCGGTCGGAGTGCCTGCCTTGGGCTCCTCAATCAGTTCCTGGCGACGGACGAAATCGTCCTGGTCGTTGGTGAGGTTGGCGTAGCCGGCGCTGCCCATGGCGGACGACATCATGTTGAGCGGGATGGCGAACTGCGATTCCGCCTGGGCCCCCATCGCCTCGGGGACGTAGGCGGTAACGACCGGCATCACCGGGTTGACCTCGGCGAAAGCCTGGGCGAGATAGGCGTCGAAATCGGGCTCGTACTTGGTGACGGGAACGCCGAATGTGACGTCGAGCACCATCACCTTGGCACCGCCTTCGGCCGCTCCCCGCATGGCATCGGCGTAGTATTTGTGCCAAAAATAGGAAAGCTCGGGGAAGCGGTTGTTGGTCTCGTTGTCGATGCCGACAAGGACGATGTCCTTAGGCGGGATGGTGCCGCGGAGCAGGAAATTGGCGTCCTGGGCCTTCAGGTTGATCAGTTGGAAGATCCGAAGGCTCGACAACGCGAGCGTGAGCCCGACGCTGCCTGCCACGATGGCGACGCAGACAAGGGCGCGCTTGGCTTTACGAGTCAAATCCAGATTCCCGACTGTAGTCTAACTCACTTCGGTGTGACCGGGATGGGATCGGGGGTGAAGTCGAACGCGTGCGGCGGCGGCACGTCGCAAGATTTCATCTTCGAGTTGGCGCGCGCGAATTCGAGGATGACGGACAGATCCCGGCGCTTGGCCCCGATCCAGCCGAGGCTCTTGATGACATTTTCGGGAAATTTCATGCCTCCTCCCGGCGCGAGTTTCCAAAAAAGCGGCGGATCCACGGTTTGCAAATCGCCGGTGGATTCCGCCGTGATTTCGACCCTGCCATCCGACCCCCGGAACATTGTGAACGCGAAGCGAATTCGGCCTTCCCCGATGCCGCGGACTTGGATCTGGTCGAAGCACAAGTCCTTCTGGCCTAGGTTCTCCACTTGCACTTGGAACGGCACGCCCCCGGCAATCGAGTCGAGGCGTCCCGCCCAAACGGATACCGCCACGAGGTTCGCCGTCTTGCGAATGGGATGCGTGTCCGGGTCCATGGCGAGCGCGGAGGTCGCGGTCAGCAGGAGCCCGAGGAATAAACTTTGAATTCGCTGCAAGCGTTTATCCTAGCCCAGGTGGCATAAGGCTTGCATAAGCTGGTCTTAATTCTTTCGTTATTTCCCCGTGAACACGAAGGTGTCCGACGGAGGCGGGGTGCAACCGGCTCGACCGGGACCGGCAGGATTGAAGAAGAACCGGATGGCGACCTGTTGGGAACTGGCCGCACTCCAGTCCAGACTCCTTATTTCAACGTTGTCGACTCGCACGCCTGCCTGTGGGAGCGCAGTCCAGAAGAAGTCCGTTTTCAACGCGGGAGCCTCGGTCTTATTTTGGGGGGTCGCCGAAATCTCCGTGGGACTGGTCATGAACATGGAAAAGATAAAGGCCTGCTTGCCGTCCCCGGTGCCTTTCACTTGGACGCGGTCGAAGCATACCCGGCCTGCGGTAGGGTTTTCGAATGCTACCCGGAATGGCACGATCAACCCCTGCGCTTGGGCGAGGTCCAACCTGACGCCGTAGGCTCCGGACGCTTTGCGGTAACTTTTGCCCACCATATCGCCCGCCAGTGCGGCGTTCGGAATCGATGCACCGATCAATAATGCGAGTGCGGCAATTGAACTCTTGCTCATTCTTACCACAATACCTGAGTTCGGACTTCGGTGCCAGTAAGAAACGCGGCCCCCGGGCGGGCGCGGCTCCGTGGGGCGTGGAACCAGAATCCACATCTATAATCAAATGATGCGCCGCCGACGTTCCGCATCGAAGGTACTGGCACAGGTTTTCGCCGCCTTGGCGTGCTTGGCGACCGGCAACGCGCAAACCACGCAGGGACTTATCTCCGGCCGGGTGCTCAATTCCGTGACGGGCCGACCGGTGCCGGGCGCGTCGGTCGCCTATTCCAGTACGGCGCTCTCCGCGTCGGGTACGCTGCAAACGGACGCTGGCGGGTACTATTTCTTGCCGCTCCTCTCGGCGGGGACGTATGTTGTGCGCGCGTCCGGCGTCGGTTTCCAGCCCCAGGAACTGCAGCGGATCGAATTGGCGGTCGCCGGCCGCGTCCAACTGGACTTCCGGCTGCGCCCTTTGAACGACGTCTGGGAATCGGGCCAGTACCGCAGTGTGTTCCTGCCCGGCACGAAGACCATCCTGACGTTCTACGGGCCCGATGTCGATTCCAGCCGTTCCGGCACTTTCGAGGCCCAGAAGGGCGACAAAGGGACCCTCGACACCTCGGCTTCCTACGTTGTCGACCCCACCCAGATTGCCGACCTCCCGCTCCAGGGGCGCGACGTTTACACGATGCTGGTGAGCCTTCCTGGAGTGGCCGCCGATAGCGGTACCGGGCGAGGTTTGGGCATTTCGGTGGCCGGGCAGCGGCCCTCGTCGTCGAACTACCTGCTGGATGGCGTCGAGAACGACAACTATCTTGTTACCGGGCCGCTGGCGCAGGCCACGCCGGAGTCCGTGCAGGAATACCGGATTTCGACCAACAACTACTCGGCCGAGTACGGGCGTACGGCGGGTTTCGTGGCCAACGCCGTGACCAAGGCCGGCAGCGGCTCGTACCACGCCGTGGCTTGGGAGTACCTGAAGAACACTGCGCTCAACGCAGCGGATTTCGCCGACAACCTGCGGGGCGTGGGACGGCGCAAGCAACAGCAGAACCAGTTTGGCTACCAAGCGGGTGGTCCGCTGGTTCCCAGGCAGGGGCTTCGGGACCGGTTGTTCCTCTCGAGCTCGTTGGAGGAATTGGTGAGCCACGGGACCCAGTCGACCACGGCTTTCAAGGTGCCGTCGCCCGCGTTCGCGTCCATCTTCAGCCTGCCGTCGACCCGGCAAGCCTACCAGTTGTTGCAGAAGTATCCGGCTCCGGTGGTCGCGACGACCGGCGTGACCGGGAACTATACGGTGGCCCCGCCGGTGGTGACGGACCGCCTGCTGGCGCTCGAACGCGTCGACTATGCTCCGAAAAGCGGACGGGACCACTTCATGGGGCGTCTCGCGCTGGCCCGCACCAGCCAACCGGATTTCGTCTGGTCCCCTTACCCCGATTTCATTTCCGGTCTGCACCAGAACACGGCGAGCGTGGCTGCGAACTGGCAGCGCTCGTGGACCCCTCGCGTGACCAGCGAGCTGAAGCTGGGTTTCGGCGACGACAACCTGTGGTGGGACCGGGCGCATCCCGAGATCCCGACCTTGTCAGTGGGGGACGGGACCCAGCTCCCGGGCAGTCCCGCGTTTTACGCCTACCGGAACCGGAACCGCTCCGTGGAGCCGACTTACAGCATGGTGTGGACCCGGAACCGGCATGTGCTGACGGCCGGGGTCGGTCTGCTGTTCCGGTCCAACAGCGGGTATATGACGGCGGGGCGCGACGGGCTGTACACGTTCAGCGGGCCCATTGCGTTTGAACTGGACGAGCCGGACACGTTCCGGGCCGCGATCGACAGGCTTTCGAAGGATCCTGTAGTTCCGAATTTCGACCGCAGTTACCGCCAGAACCAGACTTTCGTGTTCGTGCAGGACAGCTATCGGCTAACTTCGCGCCTGACCTTGAATTTCGGGCTGCGGTACGAGCGTTTCGGCGCGCCGTCCAACACCGGGGCTGTGAAGGACGCGTTGCTGAACCTCGGCAGCGGTGCCAGCTTCAACGCGCGGCTGGCGTCGGCGACTTTGGCGGCACCTGCGTCCGGCAATCAGCAACTGTACGGAGCCGACAACGGCGATTTGGCACCGCGATTCGGCTTTTCCTGGGAACCGTTCGGGGACAGGAAGAGCCGCTTGGCGAACACCGTGGTGCGCGGGGGCTTCGGCGTCTTCTATGACCGGCCCTTCGACAACCTGTGGCAGAACGTCCGGAACAACCGGATCGTGCTGCCGACGTATTTTCTGCCTTCGACCTCCACCAACTACTTGCAGCCGGTGGGCGCGGCGTTGAAGACTTTGGGGGCGTCGTCGAGCGACTTCCCTGGGCTGACCGTGATGGATCCTCGTTTGCGGAACGGGTACACGGAATCGTCGTTCCTCGGTGTCCAGCATTCCGAGGGTAACGTCGTTTTCGAGGCAACCGGTACCAGTTCGCTCGCGCGGCGGCTGGTTACGACCGACATCGTGAACAGGCCTTTCACCACCACGTCCGGCTTCGGGTATGCGAATGACAACCTGCCGCTGGTTTCATGGCGCTCGGGGCAGGGAATCTCGGACTACTATGCGGGCACGGCGCTGGTGCGGTACCGGGGCCGTTCGTCCCAGTTGCAGGCCGCGTATACTTGGAGCCATTCCATCGACACCCAGAGCGACCCGCTGACCGGCGACTTCTTCGACCTGAATTTCACGGCCATCAACAACGGGTCGGGCAACGCTCCCAAGGCGACCTTCGCCAAACAGTTCGACAACCGCGCCGACCGGGGCAGTTCCGGCTTCGACCAGAGGCACAACCTGTTCCTGCTGGGCGTTTGGCAGCCAGATGTGCGTAGCGGCAAGGTTCCTCGGGTTGTGACCAACGGTTGGAAGCTTTCGTGGCTCTCGGCATTCCGGACCGGTACGCCATACACGGTGTATGCTCCATCGAACGGCATCCCGGATTTCGGCGGTACGATCCTCAACCAGCGGGCGAATTTGGTGTCGGTATCGACGGCGGTGCTGGCAACTCCGACCCCTGCGGTCGGGGGCGTGCATTTGTTGAGCGCCGCAGGGTTTGCGCTTCCGGGGGCAAACGGTCCGGGGACTTCCGGGCGCAACGCGTTCCGGGGACCGGGGCTGTACAACGTCGACTTCTCGTTGGCGCGGACGCTCCGCTTGCCGCGCGCGCTGCGAATGCCGGAATCAGCCGCGCTGACCCTGCGGGCCGACGCCTTCAATGTGCTCAACCATGCGAATCTGGGCAATCCTGACGGCACGCTGGGCGACAAGAATTTCGGGATCGCGACGTACGGGCGCCAGGGTGCGCCATCCGGGTTTCCGGCGCTCGCTCCATTGAACGACGCCGCGCGGCAGTTCCAGATGTTGATGCGGCTTGAGTTCTAGCGCCCGGGCGGGATGGAATAGACTGTCGGGGTATGGTTTCCCGTCGTGAACTGATCCAGACCGCAGCCGCCCTGGTGGCCAAGCCCGCACGCGCCACGGATCGCAAGCCCAACCTCCTATTCATCCTGGCCGACGACCATGCCGGTTACGTGCTGGGGGCTGATGGGAATCGCTTGGCGCAGACTCCAAACTTGGATCGCCTGGCCTCCGAGGGTACACGTTTTGCGTCCAACTACTGCAATTCGCCGGTGTGCACTCCGTCGCGGCAGTGCATCCTGACTGGGCGGTTGCCGCATTCGGCGGGTGTCACGGTGCTTGAAACCCCACTGGCGGACGACCGGATGACACTGGCCAAAGTTCTCCAGCATGAGGGCGCGACGACGGGCGTCATCGGGAAGATGCACTTCAACCAGCCGGGCAAGCCGGGCTTGCACGGGTTTGACATGGCGTGGACCGAGGACGTTGTGGCCCGGCAATGGTCCAAGGAAGTGGGGCCGGTGCCAAGTTTCGGCAACGAAAAGACAAAGCCGGCGTGGCATCCGTTTCAAGATCCGGCGCGGATTTGGTTGAACTCGGAAGCGCTGCCGTTTCCGCGTGTTCGGGAGCAGATGAAGTCAACGTGGGTGGCGCGCGAGGCCTGCAGGTTCCTCCAGGAGCACAAGGACGACCGGTTCGCGCTCTGGGTCAGCTTCCAGGAGCCGCACTCGCCGTACGATTTTCCGGTGGAGTGGCGCAACAAGTACAAGCCGGAGGCATTCGCCATACCTCAAGTGGGGCCTGAGGATACAGGGCAGATCCCTCTGATATTCCGGGACTTGACTGGTCCAGAGAAGCAAGGGATTGCGCAAGCGTACTACACCAGCGTGAACTTCCTCGACTACAACGTGGGGGTGGTGCTGGACAAGCTCCGCCAGTTGAACCTGGAGAACGATACCCTGGTGGTCTACATGGCCGACCATGGCTACTGCCTGGGGCAGCACGGGCGCTTCGAGAAGCATTGCGGGTACGATCCGGCGCTCCGGGTGCCGTTGATCATCCGTTGGCCGGGAAGGGTCTCCCGGGGCGTGGTGCGGGATTTTACCGAGTCGGTCGACGTCCCGCCGACAATTCTGGACCTGTTGGCTGCGGAACCCTTGCCGATCCAGCATGGGCAGAGTTTGAAGCCGTACTTGCAAGGGAGGCGGGTGGCGAGGCCGCGCGCGACGGTGTTCAGCGAGTATTTGGAGAACGAGGAGGCGCTTGTGCGGACGTCGCGATGGAAGTTCATCCATTGCAGCGGGAAGCGGCTGCGGACCGACGGATACAAGACCGACAACCCGACGCCGGGCCGGTACGTCCGTCTTTACGACCTGCAGGCCGATCCAGGCGAGTTCCACGATGTGGCGTTAAGACACGCGGACGTCGTGAAGCGGTTGTCCGGGGAGATGCTGGTGCGGTTCCGGTCGACGCACCCCGATGCGGCGGCGGAGCCGAACGGCTTGGGAATGCCCGAGGCGCTGGATTGGTACGTTCGCCCACGGGATGCGAAGGTGGTGGCCGTCTGAGAGCCCAAATGAAACACTCCCTTGCGGTCGTGGCTCGGCTAAGCGTTAACGAGCCGCGACCGCACGGAAGCGTTGGTCCTTGGCTAGTGCAAGGTCGGGAACAGCGGCGCGATCGAAACTAGTGTTACGCCAAACAGGAACAGGCACAGCATGACGGACATGAACGTCCGGACGCCAGCCTCGGCACCCTCGTACTCCCTCCAAATCACCAAGCCCCAAAGTGCGCTCACTAGGCCGCCCCCGAGGGTCATCCCGAACACCAGCCCGGCCGGTGCCGCAGCGGCCGCCTCGGCCCGTCCAGCGACCAAGTTGCAAATGAGTCCGATGGCGAAGAGGATTCCTCCGGCGATGCCGATGTAGTGGTCGCGCGCCAAGCCCTTGAAGTACTCCGAGAAATCGACCGGCTGGCCCTGAACGGGCAGGTTCATGAAGAACAGGTTGTACAGGAACGTTGTGAACACCATTCCACCCGCGAACAGGAATGCGGCGGCATACGGGCCAAGGCCGATATCGGTGTCCCTGGCGGCTTCCAGCAGCGGCAGGTAGCAGCCCAACACCAGTCCGCCTGCCACCGATAGAATGACTGCCGTCCCGGTGAAGTATTTTTTCGTCGACTTCGCCTTTCCAGCCTGGATGGAGAGGAGTTGACGGTACAGGGAGTAGTTGCGGAAGGCCACGATGTTGAACACCACCGCGGCAATCAGCAGGCCGCAGCCCAGCGCCGAGATCATGAGATTGGCTCCGGGATGCAGGAAGTAGTTCCAAACGGTGCCGACGACCAGTGCGATCCCGATTCCGATGGGCATCGCGGTTGCCATGCCGGAGACGGACAGGCCTCCCAGGATGAGCATGTTCGCAAGGTTGAAGACGCCGCCGGAAAGAAAGGCGTATAGATCCTGCTTCTTGCCGGCATTGCGGAGGTCGTCGAGGAACGAAAATCCGTCCCAGCCCAGGCTTCCCATCGTGAAGCCCTCAATTGTTGTCGCTATCGCCACACCTAGCGCGAAATCGAAGTAGTACAACTCGAAGCGCCATTTCGGCCCTGTGGACTTGAATGTGTTGGCCCAGGATCCCCAGCAAAGCATGCCGAGGACGAGGAGACCGATTGTGAATAGGTAGCTGCCGGGAAGAATCATTTTTCGTGGTCGACCTGTACTAGGTTACCGTATAACGGCGCGGGCTCCCAGGTCAAGGGGGGCGACGTTTGGCGAACACGGCGGAAGCAGGCGGTGCGCATAGTAGGAGAGGCCGTAGCCGGTCGCGCGGCTGGGCGACGAGAGGCAGGCTGGATGTTCGCGGACCCAGAGAGGCCGGGCGGACGCGGCCAGGTCGAGGTTGGGGAAGGCTGCCGACTGGAGCCAGAGGTATGCCGTCGCGGCCGACAGGGGGGCTATCACCGCTACCTTTGGGCCCCTCCACGCCGCCAACGCAGCCCATGCGCCGAGCGCGGCGAAGATCCACCATGCCGCGCCGGAGAGTACCACCGGGGTCGCGCGGAGTCCGTGGGCCAGGGCGTTCGGGAGCACTTGCGCAGCAACCGGCAGGAGCCCCAGCAGGCCAACAGGGATCGCCAGCGCCCACTGAGGCCGTTGGCTGCGTGCCACGCCGCGCCCCATCAAGGCACATAGGGGCGGGACCAAAGGCAAGACGTAGTGCGGCAGCTTATTGATCACGGCGGACAGGAACACGAAGCCAAACAGCGTGACCGACAGCAACGTTCGGACACTTGGGTCTTTCCGATCCGGGCGGATTAGAGCGACCAGCGGGAACCACGGAAACAGCAGCATCGCGAGAACCGGCAGGTAGAACCAGGGTTTCTGGGCGTGCTGCAACGCTGTGGAGACGGCTCGGCCGAACTGGTGGTCGACGAACAGCACCTGGATGAACGCCCAGCCGTTGCGGGAATAGCAAAGGACGTGCCATGGCAGCGCACATGCGACGAACAAGAGGAGCGGGGCGGGGGAGAGCCATTCGCGCAGCCTGCGCGGGGCATCGGAGCGCAGAGCCAACACCAAGACCGGGAAAAACAGCACAAGCGGCAGCAGGCTCTTGGCCAGCATCGCCATTCCGAGCGCCATGGCCGCCAGCAGGGTATTGCGCCGACCCGGAGTCAGTGACGCCAGAAGCGCCACGTTGAAGAGGACTGCCAGCGGGATGTCGGTGATGGCGATCCGGCTGTAGGCCATCCAGCCCGCGCTGGTCGCCAGCATGGCCGTGGCCCACGTCGCCGCGCGGGTGTCCCACAGGCGGCGCAGACGCAACCAGTAGAAGGCTAGGAAGCCCAGGCCGGCCAAAGCCACCGGCAAGCGCGGGGCCGTCTCCGGTCCGAGGCCCAGCTTGAAACCGATAGCGACCATCCAGTACAGCAGGGGCGGTTTCTCAAACCAAGGGGAGCCGAAGAGGCGGGGTGTAATCCAGTCGCCCGAGGTTGCCATTGCGCGGCCGATGTCGGCGTAACGCGGCTCGTCGACGCTCACCAGCCCCATCGTCGACAGGTTGGAAAGGTAGAGCGCGGCGAGGATCGCGACCGCGCCGACGACCGCCAGCCACGTCCACCATGGGTTTTTCGGGGGCAAAATACCAGTATGACGCCCTCAGGGACGTTGGTAGACCCGGACGTAGTCGATCTCGAACGTCGCGGGAAGCGGGGTGGAGTTGTCCGGATAGCGCGCCTGAAGGCCTCCGACCGCCAGATTGATCACGAGGCACAGCGGCTGGCTGGGGATGCCTTCGGTGGCCCGCAGGCGCTCTTTGCCGTCCACCAACCAGACGATCTTGTCGGCGTCCCACTCGACGGCGAAAGTGTGGAAGTCGCGGGAGAAGTCCACGTCGGACCAGGAGCCGCTGAAGGAGCGCTCGGTTTTCTCGTCTCCCCAGCGGTTGGCCATCAGGAGGCGGGTGGGGTCGGAGCCAATGGCGTCGAAGACGTCGATCGAGGGAATCTCGGAACCGGAGAGGGGCACGAGCCAGAACTTCGGCTCCAGGCCTTTGGCTGCGGGCATCCGGCAGCGGATCTCGAACTTTCCGTAGGTCTGGGCGAACGATCCCCACGTCGCGACGGACCCCGAGGTGTATTCGCGCAACTGGCCCGCGTACCGGGCCGACCCGCGTCTGGCCGTGATGCGGAGGATGCCGTCGGCCAAGGTCAAAGCTTCGGGAACGTAGGCCTGGACCTCGCGCGGTCGCTCCTTGCCCCAGGGATCGTGCGCGGTCCACTTGGGGAATTCGAGTTCCGTGCCGTTGAAGTCTTCGGAGAACGTTTCGACCCACTGCGGTGTTGGCGGCACGACCGGCGTCTTCGCCTTGGACAGTGCCTTGGTCTGCGCAGTCAGCGGCAGCGCGGCGGCGATCAGAATCAGCGAAACGAAAACACGCGTCTGTGTCACTCGGTATTCGTGACGCGCGCGGGCGGTTGTCCCGTTGCGGTAATCTGAGGGCAGCATGCGCATACTGGTTGTCGAAGACGAGAAAAAGATCGCGGACTTCCTGGGACGGGGCCTACAGGGTGCCGGTTACGCCGTGGACGTCGCCCCGGACGGCACGCGCGCCCTCCAATTCACCCACGATACCGACTACGATCTCGTCATCCTCGACCTGATGTTGCCGGATATGGACGGCCTCAAGGTGCTGGAGCGCATCCGGGCCCGGCGCACAGGTCCCCCCGTGCTGATCCTGAGCGCCCGCGGCCATGTGGACGACCGCGTCAAAGGCCTCGAACAGGGTGCCGACGACTACCTGACCAAGCCCTTCGCCTTCGTTGAGCTTCTGGCGCGCGTGCGTGCCCTGCTGCGCCGCGGTCAGCCCACGCCCGAGCGCCTCCAAGTGGCCGACCTCGTCGTCGATTGTTCCCGTCGGAAGGTGATCCGCGGCACCGAGACCTTGGAACTGGCTCCCAAGGAATTCGGCATCCTGGAATACATGATGCGCAACAAGGGCCGTCCGCTGAGCCGCACCATGATCGTGGAGCACGTTTGGGACATGGACTACGACGGTCTGACCAACATTGTCGACGTCTATATCCGCCATTTGCGCAGCAAAATTGACGACCGCTACCCGGTCAAGCTCATCCACACCGTGCGCGGCATCGGTTACATGATCGAGGCCCCCGAAAAGGCCGCGCGGGCTGGCGGCGAGGCGATGGAGGCGTAGGGTTTTCAGTTTTCGGTTGCGCCTCGGTGTCCGGGAAATGTTGGATGCCGACCGCCGGGCTGGCCAGCAGCTTTTGCCGGGTAGTCCGCTCCGATTCTTGCGTCCCCCCGGTGGCGGCGTTGTGCAACGCCAGGTTCGCGCAAGAATGGATTGACGGTTCCAGGAGAGCATCGAACGTGAAGGCGTATCGCAATTGCAATGGGAGCGAATCGTATTTAGCTCCGTCCGCCCGGTCTAATCCCACCGCCTTTGAGGCGGTCCGCTTCCAGCGGCCCGTTCCGATCTTCGACAATGGGATGGATGGCGGAGTACAGGCATAGCGCACACGCGGTGTTCGACTTGAAGTACCACTTGGTGTGGTGCACGAAATACCGATACAAGATTCTGAAGGGGCGGGGGGCGGTGTCGCCGGACCACATCCACCTGCAGCTGTCGGCACCGCCAATCCTGGCACCGGCGAAACTAGCGCAGTACATTAAAGGCCGGTCGTCGCGGCATCTGCAGGCGGAATTCCCGGACTTGCGGAAGCGGTACTGGGGCCAGCACATGTGGGCTCGATGGTATTTCTGCGCGACGGTGGGCGCGGTGGATGAGGCAACGATCAAGGCCTATATCGAGAACCAGACGTGGGACGAGGACGAGGAGGGGTTCAAGATAACCGCGCCCACCGAGCCTTGAGCCGGCTCTCAGCCGGAACAGACTTCAGGCGGCTTCAGCCGCACCCTCGACTTTCAGTCGCAATCAATTCTACCCGCTTTCAGCCGGTAGCTGTTTAACAGGCATGCGGTCAGGCGGATGTTCGAGTGGAACATCGGCAAGGACGGGTTGTCGCCGTCCTCCGTTCGGGCGAGGTGATTATGCCGTATCCCGAGGGCAAACCATTTGCAAACTGTTTGATGCTAGGATCTCCGGCTGGTTGTCCCGTCCATGTTGTTGACGCCCTCGATCCCGTTGGGTCGGTGTGCCATGTGATCACGACATACGTGCCGAATCCTGCCGTCTGGCAGCCAGGGTTCCCAACGCGGAGGCGATCATGAAATGCGTTATCTGCCGGCACGGTGAGACCCGCGTCGGAAGGATCGTCGCGACCCTTCAACGAGGCGAGACGACTGTGATACTCAAGGGGGTTCCGGTCGAGGTCTGCGACAACTGCGGCGAGTACTATCTTTCCGAGCAGATTGCGGCAGTGTTCTCAGGCGGGCAGAGGTGGCTATGGGAAACGGTGCCGAAATCGAAGTCCTGCAGTTTGCCGCCTGAGACGGAGCCTCCCACCGGACGCCGTCACATCGCTTGATCGTTACCTTGATCGGCGGCGGAGCCGACGAGGTTGGCCGTGTCCTGGCACGGATTCCACTTGCTGATCGTCACGCGGGAGCGGTACAACCCCACGGGCACCTGGATTGATTTCTATAGCCCGCGTCAGATTCGATACCACGAGGAAGCCACGCTGGACCAAGTGGATGCGACGGATTTCCTGAGGCCGGGGGCGCGCTCTTACGAAGCACCAAGCCATCAGAGCCCAACCAAATAGTACAATCTACCTGACGAGATTGTACTTATCAAGGCTAATGGACCTCACGCCCTCGTTTCTTGCGCCGCACCAGACACAGACACCCGACGTCGTTTCGCCTGCAGGCATATTTGAGTGGCAGCCTTTATCTTCTTTTCCCTTGTTGGAAGTGACTGTCCAGCAAACATCGGCAGCCGCGCGGCCGTTATTCGTGATTTTATAGTACCCGGACCTGCCACTCTCATAGGAACACGCCTGCATAATTACCCTGGTTGACGTCCATGAACGGCATTGATCTGAATTTTCTGCCAAGGCCCCTGAAATTATGATCAGTACGCCTAACGAAATACCAAGTCTTCTAGCCATGATGATCGATAGTAGCATGATTCTGTATCGTCAAACGATTTTTCTCGATTTTACTTCTGCCGGGCTTTGGTCCAGATCTGAATGGGAAGCCTAGTGGATACCTGTCCCTCATCCCCCATCCCCACGTTATAAAGTAGAAGCAACACGATGCCTCCACGCCGCCCCGCCATGGTCGCCGCCGCCATCCCGCTCTTCGCCCTACACTGCCTCCACGCCCAGACCGCCCCCATCCGCCCGATCCTCGAAACGCGCTGCGTCTCCTGCCACGGCGAAAAACTCCAGAGCGGGGGGCTGCGGCTGGACCGTCCGGAATCCATTGATGCCAAGGCCGCCGACATCTACCGGCGAGTGGCCGGAGTGGGCGACGCGGCCCGCATGCCGATGGGCGGCCGGCTTGCCGACGCCGACATCGCCACCATCAAGACGTGGGCCGATTCGATCGCGGGCTCCAAGAAGAAGCACTGGGCGTTTGTGGCCCCGGTCCGTCCGGCGCTGCCGCCGGTGAAGAACGCAAAGTGGCTGCGGAACCCGGTGGACCGGTTCATCCTGGCCAAGCTGGAAGCCGAAGGCCTGTCGCCCTCGCCCGAAGCCGACCGTGCCACGTTCCTCCGCCGTGCCGCGCTCGACATCACGGGGCTTCCACCGACACCCGAGGAAGTCGACGCCTTCCTCGCCGACCGCAGTCCGCGCGCCTGGGAGAAACAGGTTGACCGCCTCCTCGCGTCGCCCCACTATGGTGAAAAATGGGCGCGCCACTGGCTCGACGGTGCTCGTTACGCAGACTCCGACGGCTACGAGAAGGACAAGCCCCGCTTCGTCTGGTTCTACCGCGATTGGGTCATCAACGCCTTCAACCGCAACATGCCCTACAACCAGTTCATCACGGAGCAGATCGCTGGCGACCTGTTGCCCAACCCTACGCAGGATCAACGGGTTGCGACAGGTTACCTCAGAAACTCCATGATCAACGAGGAGGGCGGCATCGACCCCGAACAGTTCCGCATGGAGGCCATGTTCGACCGCATGGAGGCCATCGGGAAGGGCATGCTCGGCGTCACCATCCAGTGCGCCCAGTGCCACGACCACAAGTACGACCCGCTCAAGCAGGAGGAGTACTACCGGCTTTTCGCGTTCCTCAACAACTCGCACGAATCGACGGCACCTGTGTATTCCCCGGCGCAGCAGATGCAGATCGCGGGGATCTTGCGGCGGACGAAGGAAATCGAGGCCGGGTTGCAGCACCGTACCTCCGACTGGCGTGAGAAGATGCACCGCTGGGAGGCCTCGGTGCCGGACAAGACCCGCTGGACTGTGATCAAGCCGGAGGTGGACGACATTTCCACCGGCGGGCAGCGCTACATCCTGCAGGAGGATGGGTCGTTGCTGGCACAGGGCTATGCGCCCACCAAACACACCGTCAAGCTGACGGCGAAGACTGACCTGAAGAACATCACGGCGTTCCGGCTGGAACTGTTGACGGATCCGAATCTGCCGTTGGGTGGACCGGGTCGGTCGATCACTGGAACCGGCGCGCTGAGCGAGTTCAAAGTGGAGATCGCGCCCGCGTCGGACCCGAAGGCCGTGAAGGTGGTGAAGTTCGTCCGCGCCACCGCCGACGTGAATCCGGCGGAAGCGCCGCTGCTGCCGATGTACTTCGACAAGACGGACAAGAAGCGCACCACCGGCCCGGTGGAGCTGGCCATCGATAGCAACGACAACTCGGCATGGGGCATTGATGTCGGGCCCGGACTGCGCAATCAGGCCCGCAAGGCCGTTTTCAACGCAGCTGAAGCGATTTCGACCGAAGGCGAAACCATCCTCACCGTTTACCTGAAGCAGAATGGCGGCGGCTGGAACAGCGACGACAACCAGAACCAGAACTTGGGGCGGATGCGCGTGTCCGTCACCACTGATCCCGACGCCGTTGCCGACCCCGTCCCTGCCAAGGTGCGCGAGATCATGGCGATTCCCGCTGAGCGGCGCTCGTCGGACCAGGAACAGGCCGTCTTCGCCTACTGGCGGACGACCGTTCCCGAGTGGAAGGACGAAAATACAACCATCGCGGAGTTGTGGAAGACCCATCCCGAGGGTTCGTCGCAGCTGGTCCTGAACGAGCGCGACGAGATGCGCGAAACGCACCAACTTACCCGCGGGAGTTTCCTGACGCCGGGGAAGGTCGTGCAGCCTGGCGTGCCGTCGTTTCTGAATCCGCTGCCTGCCAACGCGCCGGTGAATCGCCTCACATTGGCGAAGTGGATCGTGGCGCGCGACTCCCCGACTACCGCCCGAGCGTTCGTCAACCGGATGTGGCTTGAGGTGTTCGGTACCGGCATCGTGGAGACCGCCGAGGATTTCGGCTCCCAGGCCTCGCCACCATCGCATCCGGAGTTGCTGGACTGGCTGGCGGTCGAGTTTATGGACAAGGGCTGGGACGTCAAGGGTACGCTGCGAACGATCCTGCTGTCCGCCGCCTACCGGCAATCGTCGAATGCGACGCCGGAGTTGTTGTCGAAGGATCCGTACAACCGGCTTCTGGCGCGAGGCCCCCGTTTTCGTGTGGATGCGGAGTTGGTCCGGGACATCGCATTGGCTACCAGCGGGCTGCTGAACTCCACGGTTGGCGGCGACAACGCCTACCCGCCCGCGCCGTCGTTCCTGTTCCAGCCCCCGACCAGCTACGGTCCGAAGGTGTGGAATGAATCGACAGGCGGGGAGAAATACCGTCGGGCGCTGTATACGTTCCGTTTCCGCAGCGTGCCGTATCCGATCCTGCAGACCTTCGACGCGCCGAACGGGGAGAGTTCGTGCGTGCGACGGTCGCGGTCGAACACGCCGTTGCAGTCGCTGGCGATGTTGAACGAGCCGTTGTTCCTCGAATCGGCGCAGGCGTTGGCGGCGAAGGCACTCGAAAATGGTGGCACGACCGACGAACAGCGCATCCGGTATGTGGTGAAGCGGGTGCTGTCGCGTCCGCCGAGCGCGCCGGAACAGGCCGAACTGCTGGCGCTGCTGGCACGGGAGCAGTCGCGGTTTGCGGGCAGTGGCTTGGATCCGGCAAAGTTCGCGGGTCCGGCCCTGGCCAAAGGCGGCGATGCAGTGAAGGCCGCAGCTTGGACTGCGGTTTCTCGCGTGGTGCTGAATCTCGACGAAACGATCACCAAGGAATAGGGCTTATGTCCTCTTCCCGGTTAATGGGCGGGCTGCGCGTTGACAGAGCCGCGACAGTCATGGAGCAGTCTTTCCCGCAACCCATTGTGCAACTGGGAACGAGCGTTTGTGGGGAGATTGAAGGGCCCGGTCCATCGCTGTCGTGGCTCTGAAACAGGAGTCGACCTGGTGCCCGCGCAGAGGCGCGGGAGGGTCGCGGACGGTTACGCGGCGAGCGGGGCCGTCAGTCCTTGAGCGGCATGTTCAAGGACCAAGTTCACCTGCTCTTGGCTGACCCCGGGGAACCAATCGGTAAACTCGTCCACGGTTGCACCGCTCGCGAGGTTTGTGAAGAGCGCGGAGACCGGCACACGGGTGCCCCGAAACGCCCAGGCTCCGCCAAGGCGCTCCGGGTTCCGATCAACTGCTAGACAGGCGGACCAATCACACGTGGTTTCCATACCCTCATCGTATCCCAAGATGCTTACGTCTGAACCTGAGGGAAGCGAGGGTGGTCCGGCGTTTGATTACCAGGATGGCAGAGCCGGACAACAGTAGGACAATTGAGCCGGGCTCCGGGGCCGCCGTGTCGAGGAGGAACGCATGCGTTTGGCCGTCTGGGTTGATGCCGTATCCTACGATCTGCCCGGCGTCATTGATCGCGGTGGCTTTCTCAAGTTGCCAGCCAGAATTGGCAGGAAGGAGAGTATTCAGATCTGTCACAACACCTCCCGAGTACCAATACGCGACGAGATCAAGATTGCCAGTGGCATTATATGAGTAACCAGCGATCTGACCACGGTTGTTGATACCCGTGGCGGTGCCAACACCACCGCCTCCACCGAGAGGGAACGGTTCTTCTCCCTTGTATCCGAATGGGTCAAATAGGCCATTGTCTGTAGTGTAGGAATCGCCCACGACCTGTCCGGCTGAATTGATCCCTCGGCCGGTACCGAAATTACCTAAGATGCCAAGTTGCGTCATTCCTCCGCCCGCCGACCACAAGAACGCGTGACTCGCACCGCCCGAAGTGGACGCTTCGCCCACAACCTGCCCACCGGCGTTGATGGCATAGGCGTTGCTGAAGGAGCCCCCTAGCGTACCCAGATCCGTCATTCCCACGCCCGCCGTCCACAAGAACGCGTGATTCGCACCTGTCGAGGTAGCTGCGCCACCTACGACCTCCCCGTCGGCGTTGATGCCATACGCTAGGCTGAAAGTGCCGCCGAGTGTACCGAGGTCGGTCATGCCGCCTCCCGCCGACCACAGGAACGCACGGCCGGTCACCCCCGGGCCGTCGACATATCCCACGACCTGCCCACTCGCGTTGATGCCATGAGCTTCGCCATAGTTGCCGTCCAGTGTGCCCAGATCCGCCATTCCTGTGGCTGCCGACCACACGAACGGGTGAGATTCCAAATCAGAAGTGACAGCACTTCCCACGACTTGGCCACTGGCGTTGACGCCATACGCCCAGCTCCCAAACCCACCCAACGTCCCTAGGTCCGTGATGGACGCTCCCATGGCCGGCCCGCACGCCACCAGCCCCAGCAGGAACATCTGATTCGTTCGATTCATCCTCATCCGTAATCTCCTGAAAATAGTCTCGGGTTAGGCGCTGGCCAACCCTCGAACATCCTGCGAATGGCAACTCCAAGTTTCGCCATGTGTTTTTTGAAAAGATTCTTGACGAAACCGCCCGATCTCAATCGCAATGGATACGGGAGGCGCGCATGGCCCAACAACAACTGGACGACACCGAGATGAGGAAGCTCTTGCTGGCGCTCTGGACACGCGCGGGCTTGGTGGCGATGGCCTTTCCGGCCGTATTCGACGGTTGTTCCGCAGAGGACGCGGTCCACGATGTCCTTCTCGCGTACCAGCAAGGGGACCTCCCGTTCGATCCGGATCGTGGAACTTTGGAGAACTACCTCTGTTTGGTCCTCAAGCGCAGACTCATGGACCGACTCCTGCGCAGCAAACGCACGCGTTCGCTGGACGACCCCGCCCGGCCGGTCTTGTCGTCCTGCGGTGGGCGGCGTCCCAGCCGTTCGACGGACACACGCCCGGCGCGTATTGCCGAATCGCTGAGGGAGTTGGCGGCGGAGGACCCTGAGGTGGCTGTTCTGCTACGCGCCGTCGAGCAGATTGACGACAACCAATTGGGCAACGCCGACCTGGCAATCGCCGCAGCCGCAAATCGTACGGTGGAATGGGTGCGGAACGTTAAGCGGCGCGTCAAGCGGACCTTCGCCAACCGGTACCGTGCGCTTGCCACAGCCTGAGGCCTATCTGGAGGGCACTTGAGACAGGAACGCAGCATTCGAAAGCGGCTGGATGCCATCGACCGCCTCGCCGATCACTTGTTGGAGCACCATCGGGAACGACTCTCGGCGCTCTTGCTGGCCGAGGGCGCGGTGCAAGGAACGGTTGAGGGGGTCAGGGAGCGGGCTCGTAGTCATGGTTTGGAGTATGATCAAGATCGGGGTGTGGGAGAGCGTGCGCACGGGGCGGTTATTCATGCGCGGAATCTCGACGAAACGATCACCAAGGATTAGGCCATGAACATCGGTACCCAAATTTCACGTCGTTGGTTCTTCGAGCAATGCGGAGTCGGGCTGGGCGCGGTCGCGCTGCGCAGCCTCATGGAGGATTCCGCGCAGGCGGCCGTGTCGTCCGACCCGCTGGCCCCCAAGCCCCCGCAGTTCGCGCCCAAGGCAAAGAACGTCATTTTCCTGTTCATGGCGGGCGCGCCCAGCCACTTGGAGCTATTCGACAACAAGCCGCAACTCAAGAAGTTCGACGGCACGCTGCCGCCGCCGGAGTTGCTGAAAGGCTACCGGTCGGCCTTCATCAATCCCAATTCCAAGCTGCTAGGGCCGAAGTTCGAGTTCAAGAAGTACGGCCAGGCGGGCGCGGAACTTACCAACCTGGTGCCACACCTTGCGGAGATTGTGGACGACATCACCATCGTGAAGTCGATGGTGACCGACGCCTTCAACCACGCGCCCGGGCAGTTGCTGATGAACACGGGGTCGATGCTGTTTGGACGGCCGTCGATGGGGGCGTGGGTGACGTACGGGTTGGGCAGCGAATCGCGCAACCTCCCGGCGTTCGTGGTGTTCAGTTCGGGCAAGAAAGGCCCGAGCGGCGGCAGTTCGTGCTGGGGCAGCGGCTTCCTGCCGTCGGTGTACCAAGGCGTCCAGTTCCGTTCGTCGGGAGACCCGGTGCTGTATCTCTCCAACCCCGCCGGTGCCGACGACCAGGTGCAGCGCGACTCCCTCGATTCGATCAAGAAGTTGAACGAGATGCACTTGGGCGTGTCGGGCGACCCCGAAATCTCCACCCGCATCAATTCCTACGAGATGGCTTTCCGGATGCAGGCCAGCGCGCCGGAACTGATGGATCTGAGCAAGGAGTCGAAGGAAACGCTCGAGATGTACGGGGCCGAGCCGGGCAAGCCTTCGTTCGCCAACAACTGCCTCTACGCGCGCCGTTTGGTGGAGAAGGGAGTGCGTTTCGTCCAGCTCTACCACGAGGCGTGGGACCAGCACTCGGCGCTGGTGAAGGACATCACGAAGAACTGCCAGGATACCGACCGCGCGGCGGCGGCACTGATTAAGGACCTGAAGCAGCGCGGGTTGCTGGACAGCACGCTGGTCGTTTGGGGCGGGGAATTCGGTCGGACGCCGATGGTGCAGGGTGGCGACGACGGCCGCGACCACCATCCGAACGCTTTCACGATGTGGATGGCGGGCGGCGGGATCAAGCGCGGGGCGGTGATCGGCGAGACCGACGACCTCGGGTTCAACGTGGTGAAGGACAAGGTCCACGTGCATGACTTGCACGCGACGATGCTGCACTTGCTGGGCTTCGACCACACGAAACTGACTTTCAAGTTCCAAGGTCGGCCGTTCCGGTTGACGGACGTGCACGGGGAGTTGGCGAAACAGCTGATCGCTTGAACCTTGCATTCAAGCTGGCGATTAGCTAACATGGCAGAAGCTCAGTCCAGTTCAAAGGAGAATTCGAATGCAGAGAAAACTTTTATTCGTTTCCATTGACAGCATTACCCTCAATCTGACCGGTGAACCCCCAAACGTGCATGACGAGTCGATCAAGCACGCCGTGATGGCGACGTTGATCTATCCTCGTTCTGGTGCCCCCACCGTGACGTCAGCGCTGACGGTCGCAGACTTGGTGTCGGGCGACAACGACCTGTCCCTCGGAGGCTTTTCGAGCAATGGCCTGTTCAAGGAGGAGGTCCAGGACTCCACCTTGTTGAACCTCACCGTCGTTAATCGGCAGCAAACAAGCGACGTGGCGAAGTTCCTTCTTGGGTTGTTTGCGACCATCCTGGGTGCGGGGATCGGGGTCGCGACAGGGGGGCTGACCGGCGTCCTCGGTGCCGTCTCGGCATTCGGAGTGGATGCCATCAAGGGCGGGATCAAAGGTGCCGGTGACGACGAAGTGATCACCATCGGAAGCACCAACAACATACCGATCAACATCGCAGAGATCGGACCCGATCCGGTGACGCGCGAGTTTCTTCTGGTCCTAACCGATCCGGTTGTCAAACGCTTCATCGACCCCGCCACGGGTCAAGTTGCGACGCTCACCATCAATCCGGGCCAGAACGGCACCGTCCGGCTTACGATGCGCGCCGAAGACTTTTGATTTGTGTGGGTTCGCCGGGAGAGTTCGGCCGTTCCGGCTGACGGACGTGCACGGGGAGTTGGCGAAACAGCTGATCGCGTAGCCGCGTCCACACCCCGTTTTCGCCCACGTCGCCCTGCCTTACGGCATGAATTCCTGGTCAAGCACTTGGGCGATGGTGAACGGAGTGAAAGGTTGCGGGTCGGGCAGACCTGTCTCGATCAAGGCATCAGCGTAAGCGTCCGCCAAGGCTTCGGCGTGGACTTGGGCCGGGTGTGAGCGGAGACTTGGGGATTCGGCAACGAGCTTTCGTATTGCCTCACGGGAATTGCGGATGGAAAGTCGCCATGAAATGGAGCGCAGTTGCGGCTGGAGTTCCCACTTGATAAGGTGTAGCAGGATGTTTTTCAGGTGGGATTCGATGGCGCGTTTGTCGCTGCGGCTCAAAGCTCGGATCTCCTCGGCCAAGTTCTCCCAATCGAGACTGCTAATGTCATGCTGCTCCAGCGCCGCAGCCTGGGTGTCGGCCCATTCGGCGAGGTCGGTCTCGTAAAGGGTGTCCAAGGCTAGGGCTGGCATTTGTGGACCGATTCCATTGTATCGCCCACGCCGGACAGTTGACGGCACGGGCAAAGGCCGTCGAGCCTTGGTCCATAGCCCCGCCTACGCCGCTCCCGCGCACCGCAACATCGCCGTCAGACTCCGGTCCACATCGGCCTCCGTGGTCGCCCAGGACGACACGCTGATCCGCATCGCCGTCCGGCCTTGCCACAACGTCGGGCCAGCCCAGCAGGTGCCGTCTTCCTGAATCGCCGCGATGACGGCGCGGTTCCGATCCGCGTCCCCGAAGCTCACCAGGACCTGGTTCAACACGACATCGTTCAGCACTTCGTACCCCGCCGCCCGCAGCCCGTCGGAAAATCGCCGGGCGCAGCGGCAGTTGCGCGATATCAGTTCGGCCAAGCCCTCGCGTCCCAGCGACTTCAGTGCCGCCCAAACCTCCACGCCTCGGGCCCGGCGAGAGAGCTCCGGCACATACATCAAAGGTTCCCGACGCGCCCCCTGAGGCAGGTACGGCGCAGTCAACGACATCGCGCCGCGAAGGTCCAAGGGGTCTCGTACGAACGCCAAGCCGGAATCGTAAGGCACGTTCAGCCACTTGTGCGCGTCGGTGGCCCAGGAATCGGCCTGATCGACGCCTTCCACCAAGTGCGCCAGTTCCGGGCTCGCGGCGGCCCAAATCCCGAATGCGCCGTCGACATGGACCCACGCTCCTGCGTCCTTCGCACGGCGGCAGATTTCGACGGCGGGATCGAACGCCCCCGTGTTTACGTTGCCTGCCTGAAGGCACACAATCGCAGGACCCGACAGGTCAGGCATCTTTTCGGCAATCATCCTGCCGTGCTCGTCGGTTGGCACGCGCTGGACCCGTTCGCGGCCCAACCCGAGCATGCCCAATGACTTGATGACCGAAGGATGGGCCTCGTCGCTGACAACGACTTGGATTGCCGGCGCGCCGAACAAGCCCTGCGCCTCGACATCCCACCCGGCCCGGGCGAGGACCGCGTGTCTCGCGGCCGCGAGTGCCGTGAAGTTCGCGACCGTCGCCCCGGTGACGAAGGCGCTCGCGCATCCGGCAGGCAGCTTCAACACGTCGAGCAGCCAGGTCGTCGAGATTTCCTCCAGCATCGCCGAAATCGGAGTCGCCGCAAAGAGTCCCGCGTTTTGGTCCCACGCCCCGGCTAACCAGTTGGCCGCCAGCGCAGCGGGCACCGAGCCGCCAATCACAAACCCGAAGAAACGCGGTCCTGAGATTCCCATCGTCGCGGGCGAGCCCAGTTCGTCCAACTGGCGGAGGACGGATTCGGCGTCGGACGAATGCTGCGGCATCGGCTCGACTAGCGCGTCCAACGCGACGACCGCCTCTGCGGAAGGCGAGACGCGCCTTTCCTGGATCTCGTCCAGATAGCGGGAGGCACGCTCGGCGGCGGAGTGCAGGATGGCACGCATCATCCCAGTTTCGCGTATGGCCACGCTTGCGCCTCCAATGTAAATGCCAACCAGCGCGCCCGACGGTATCATAAAGGAATGCCGGTATTGGTTGAATTGAGCACGCAGTCGGGACTTCAGGCCAAGGAGGAGACCCTCGCGGCCCTGCTCCGCGACATGGGGCAGGTTGTGGTGGCCTACTCCGGCGGCACCGACTCGGCCTATCTCGCTTGGATGGCATGGCGCGAACTGGGCGACAATGCGCTGGCTGTCACTGCCGACTCCGCCTCGATCCCGGCCTCGCACAAGCGCGACGCCGAGGATTTCGTCCACAAGTACGGCATCCGCCACGAGTACGTCGAAACCCGCGAGTTCGAGAATCCCGACTACGTCAAGAACGGCCCCGACCGCTGCTTCCACTGCAAGGACGAACTGTTCGCGGTCCTCGAACGCATGTCGGAAGAGCGCGGTTATTCCAACATCGTCTACGGCGTCAACAAGGACGACCTTGGCGACTACCGCCCTGGCCAGCGCGCCGCCCAGTTGCACCACGTCAAGGCTCCGCTCGTGGAGGCGGGACTGACGAAACCCGAGATCCGCGAGCTCTCCCGGCTGGCCGGACTCCCGACGTGGGACCGTCCCGCAGCCGCTTGCCTCAGCTCCCGCATACCCTACGGGACGCCCGTCACCATCCAAAACATCAAGACCGTGGAGGTCGGCGAGGAGGAAATCAAGGCCCTCGGCTTCCGCCAATTCCGGACGCGCTTCCATGGCGAGCTAGTGCGCATCGAGATCGCCCGCGAAGAGTTGCCGAAGGCGCTCGACCCGTCGATGGCTGCCCGCTTTACCTCCATCTTCAAGGGCTTGGGGTATAAATACGTCACGCTGGACCTGGAAGGCTACCGGCAGGGGTCGTTGAACGAGGTTCTGTCGACCCGGGCGTAGGAATTGTTTGGAACCTTCAATGGCGTCCGGCGGCAATAGGGGCATGATCCGCTCTGCTGCCGTGCTTCTCTTCGCATTCCCGTTCGCGCCGGCCTTCGCCGCCGTCTCCTTCGACGTCGCGTCCATCAAGATCAACAGCGGCAACGGCGAGGTCAACAACAAGCCGGCGACGGACAGGATTGTCCTGGAGCCCGGCGGCGTCACCATGACCAACGTCACCCTGACGACCTGTATCAAGACCGCATACAACGTCTATTCCCACCAGATCGAGGGCCCTGCATGGCTGGACACTGCGCGCTTCGACATAGCTGGGAAATCCGTGGGTCCGGTGAAGCCGGACCAGTTGCGGCTCATGCTGCAAACGCTCCTCGCCGAACGTTTCCATGTCACCTTGCACCACAAAAACAAGGAAATCGCGGTGTACTCTTTGGAGATTGGCAAGCGAGGCCAGAAGCTGCGGGTGGCGTCCGAGCCTGGCGACAAGTCTATGCAGTTCGACGGCGGCTCCATCCGATTCCGCAACTACACGATTCAAGATCTGATCGCCACGCTCGCCGGCGTTCCGTTTCGGATTGACAGGCCCATTCAGGACAAGACTGGACTCGAAGGCCGGTATGACTTCGAACTGAAGGTGGCCGACGACATGATCGGAATGAAGCACGCCTTCGAAGGAATGCTGCGGGGCAGTGACGACGGTCCCTCGCTGACAGGTCTCATCCAGGATCAGTTGGGGCTGCGCTTTAACGCCGAGAAGGCCTCGGTGGACGTCCTCGTTCTCGATACTGTCGACCGGCTCCCTGTCGCCAACTAAACAAGTCGCGCCCGACCTCGCCGCAGACCGCGGCAAGGAGGGGTGGTTCCTATTCCATCGCTGCCGCGTCCGGCGGCGCGGTCGCTTTTGTAAGACATTGTCATACCCGGCCCGATTCCAAGACACCGCCCGGTCTACGGCGTTCTAATGGGATTTATGCCTATCGCAAACACTGCGGCGTCGACCAGTCGGCGACGCCTACTCGGCCTCGCCGCCGGGGCCGGATGGTTCTACGCCTCCGCGCCCATGGCCTTCGCGGCCTCCGACTTTTGGAACAAGAAACCAGCCGGTGAATGGACCGACGCGGAAAAAGAGGCCCTGAAGACGAAGTCGCCTTGGGCCAAGAAGGTCCGCGGCGAAATGACCGGCGGTGGCGGTGGCCGCGGCGGTGGTGAAGGCGGCGGTGGCGGACGCGGCGGCGGTCGCGGGGGCAATGGCGGCTTGGCTGGAAACGGCATTGCCGGAGCCGAGAGCAACGGGATTGGCGGCGGCGGTGGTGGCGGAGGCCGCGGCGGTGGTCGTGGCGGTGGCGGTGGAGAAGGCGGTGGCGGCGAATTTGCCCAGTTGGGTCCCGAAGTCGTCGTTCGTTGGGAAAGTGCCGGCCCCCTGACCGACATCAAGAAGGACAAGTTTCCCCCGGAGATGGCCGACCACTATGCTTTGAGCGTGACCGGCCTGCCCCAGCAACTGTTGATGATGGCGCTTGCCGGTGGTGGGCGCGGTCGTGGAGGCCGGGGCGGTAGGGATGGCGGTGGTAGGGATGGCGGTGGTCGAGAAGGTGCTGGCCGAGAAGGTGCCGGTCGCGAAGGCGCACCCGCTCCGGAAGCGCCCCCTGAGGATCCGGCAGTACGTCAAAAGGCCATGGTGGCCCGCTTGCTGCAGTCCGTGTCCTTGACCGCGAAGGGGCATGACCCCGCGGTTCCCGACATGGTCCTGCAGACCGCAGACAAGCAGTCGTTGATCTTCGGTTTCCCGAAGAAGGACTTCCCGCTCGACGCCAAGGACAAGGACGTCCTCGTCCAGATGAAGTTCGGGCCCATGACCATCAAGGCCAAGTTCGAGCCCAAGGAAATGACCTACAAGGGCGCTCTGAGCCTCTAGCACCAGTGGGGGGCAGCTGGAACCAGCTGCCCCCTGCCCCTAATACCCTCCTGCCCGGCCACCGCGCCGTCCGTCAGACCACCCCAGCCGCATCCCCGTCTTCTCCTCGATCGCCACGGCGTGGACGTCCCCCTGCGACCTCAACCGCTTGTCGATCAGATACCCCTCGGCAACCAGCTTGTCGGCCACGTCGCGCACCAGAGCGCCCGGCTCGGCCTCGATCCGGTCCGGCGAAAAGGCGTCGTGGATGCGCGGGTACTCGATCGCGTCCCGCAGCGGCATCTTGTAGTCCACCAGATTCACCACGATCTGCAGCAGAGTCGACGGGATCGTGACCCCGCCCGGTGTCCCGAACGCCACCCACGGCGTGCCGTCGGGATGGATCAGAATTGCGGGCGACATGGTTGAAACCAGCCGCGTGCCCGGCGTCAACGGATTCCGCGCGGGACGTCCGGCAGTGGACTTCGCCCCCTGCGCAATCGTCCCCACCATGTCTCCCAGGAGCACCCCGGTGCCTTTGGGCATCGCCTGCGACCCGTAGAAGCTTCCCAGTGTGTAGGTGTTCGACACTAGATTCCCGTCCGGGTCTACGACGCTGAAGTGTGTCGTGTGCGGTGATTCGGCCCAAGGGGAAGGCACGGGAATGCTGCCGTCGATTCCCGGCAAGTCCTTGGCCGGAGTGATCCCGTCGTGGGCCCGGATCGACGCCGCCTCGCGGTCGGCATACTCCGCGCTCAGGAGCTTGTCGAGGGGCACTGCGGCGACCTTCGGGTCGGCGGCATAGAGCAGCCGGTCGCGGAAACCGCGCCGCATCGCCTCCACCAACAGGTGCTTCGACGACGACGAGCCCTCCATCCCGAGTTCCATCGGGAACCGTTCCAGCATGTTGAGCATTTCCAACAAAACAAAGCCACCTGAGCTGCTCGGCGGCATGGTCAGGATCTTGTTGCCCCGGTAGGTGCCGGTTATGGGGTCTTCCTCAATCGGTTGGTAGCCCTTCAGGTCCTCCAGCGTCATGAAGCCGCCTTGCGCTTTCATGTCGGCGGCGATAAGGCGAGCGGTTTCGCCTTCGTAGAACTCGCGCGCGCCCTGTTTCTGGATGCGCCGGATGGTTGCCGCCAAATCCGGCAGCTTCACCAGTTCCCCTTGCCGGAGGGGCTGGTCCGACCCATGCAGGAAAACCTTGGCAGCCTCCGGGAAATCCTTCATCACCGGCGCTTGGAGCTTCAGCACGATCTCCATGCGTTGCGAGGCCGGGAATCCGCGTTCGGCCAGCAATCGCGCGGGCTCCAGCACCGTCGCCCACGGCAGCTTGCCAAACCGCTTGTGGGCCATGGCAAGTCCCGCCACGGTGCCGGGAACGCCCGCCGTCTTGAATCCAACGTAGGGCTTGTTGGTGTTAGGAAAACCCTCGAGCTTGGTTGCCGCCGGGATGGTCTCCTTGTAGTCGAAGGCCTTCGTGCGGCCGTCCGCCATCCGGACCACCATATAGCCGCCGCCTCCGAGATTCCCGGCCTCCGGGTGCACCACGCCGAGCGCGAAACCGACCGCGACTGCGGCGTCGACAGCGTTGCCACCCTTTTTGAGGATTTCGAGGCCCGCCGCCGTCGCCAGTTCGTGCGCCGAGGCGATCATCGCCTTCGAGGTTCGCTCCGGCTGCGACAGCATCGGGCGGGCACCTTCGAAATCCAACCCGCTCTGGGAGCGCTCCTGGGCTGACGCCAGCACCGCAATCAACAACGAAATCAAAAATTTGGGCTTCACAACATGATTGTCATACGCGACCCCAATCGCGCAGTTCCTTGCACCGCACGAGCCAGAATGCGGACAGCAGATACCCCGCGCCGCCCGCCAACATCGCCCCCCGCAATCCGGTGATTTCCGCCAAGTATCCCGCCACTACCGAGCCGAGAGGCACGATGCCACGGAACAAGAGGTTGATCGCCGAGTTCACGCGTCCCATGAACTCTGGCGGCGTAACCGATTGGATCAAAGTCGTTTGCCCGATGCCGTAGACGGGCCAGGCGATATCGAACATCTGCGATGCGCACAGGAATCCCGCGCAGACCACCACTGGTCCGCGCGCCAGACCAATCAGAAGGCAGCCGATCCCGCTCCCCAACGCGGCCACAATCATTGACCGTCCAAGCCCGAACTTCCCCGCCAGCCGCTGTGCGCCCGCCGACCCCGCGACGCTGAACACGCCGCCGAACGAGATGATGGCCCCGATCACGCCCGGGTCCAGCTTCAACTCCCGCACCGCGAAGAGGAAATACAGACCTCCGATGAAGCCGAGGAAGAACGCCCCCGTCGCGTTTTTGAGCGCCAATGCCCGCAAGATCGGGTGGTGCCAAGCTGTCTGCAGCCCCTCGCGGATCTCCTCGAAAACGTGCGAATCGGCATCCCTCGCGGCGGGTTCCGGCTCGCGCTTCCGAATCGCCCCCAGCCACATCGCCGACCACACGAATGAAACCGCATCCAGCAGCACCGCGACCGGCGCCCCGGCCACCCGCACCAGCACGCCAGCCACCCCAGGGCCGGCCACCTCCGAAACCGACTGGCTCAGTGCCAGCTTCGCGTTGGCCTCCAGCAGGTCCGGCTCGTCCACGATGCTCGGGATGTAGGCCGGGTAGGCCGAGTCGAATAGGACCGTCAGCGCGCCGATCACGGCGGCGACGGCGTACAGGTGGCCCATCGTCAGCCGTCCGTACATCGCGCCGAGCGGGATGGTGGCCAACACCAGCGCCCTTCCGAGATCCACGCCGATCAGGATGGGCCGCCGTCGGACCCGGTCCGCGAACGCTCCGGCAAACAGGCCGAACAGCAGCACGCTCAGCCCGTTGGCGGCCGCGAGGAGGCCCATTTCCGCCGGAGTGGCGTTGAGCGTCGATACGGCCACGAACTGCAGCGCGACCCCGCTGATGCTGTTCCCCACTTGGGAAACGGCTTGGCCGACCCACAGGCGCAGGAACTCCCGATTCCGCCGGTGCATCGCGCTAGGTTAAGCCAACAGTCTGCGCATATCCCGCGGATTCGGTCCCGGAGCCGGGGCGCTCAGGTAGGACCGGGGCTCCGGCTTCGCAAGCTCGGCGTAGTGCTTGTCGGCCAGGAATCCGAAGACCAGAATCCAACCGCAGGCGACGATCGAGTTCGCGAACTGGCCAATCCCAGGAAGCGCGTGGAGGAAGCTCGCCAGCCCTTTCAGGAGGAAACTCAATCCCGCAAGGACGGTAAAAGAGCCCAGGAAGACCCACAGATCGAAGGCGTGGTACTTGTCCATGATCGAGTACAGCAAGTACCCCTCCAACGGAATCAGCAGGAATGAAGCCATCGGAATAAATCCAACGATGAACCCGATGAATGCGCACACGATGATCACTATCTACCGACCTCCATCTTTCCTGTTTTCCAGTAACACCGCGAGTTTACCATAGACAACCGATCTTCGTCTGGATGCGCTACTTCACCCGGGCCATCACTTTGTGGACGGTCGCCATGATCCGTTCCTCGGTGCTGTCAGCCCACGGGGCCGGCATCCCGTAGTAGTACATCGAATCCATCACCTCGTAGCCGCCCTCTTTGGACACGCGCAATGACGGGATGTACGCCATCACGTCGTTCGAATACCCGGCCACCATCAGGTTCATTCCGGCGAACTCCTTCTTGATGCGCAGGTCGTAATCCACCAGCGTCTCGCCTCCCATCGCCACCACGGTGAAGCTCTTGCCGAACGAAATGGCCTGTACGGGATAGGGGTAGTGGCGGATCGGGTCGCCCCGGTCGATGCGCTCGATCATGGCCTTGGCGTGGGTCACGCGCGCCGCCAGTTTGTCGTTGAGTCGCGCCTCGAAGGTGGCCCGGTCGGTCGACTGGAAGTCCAAATCCACCACTTGGAAGGCGCTCTTGATGGGCCCGGTTACCTTGTCCTGCTTGCCGGCGAGGACGCGCCCGACCTCGGTGGCCAGTTCTTCGCCGTGCTTGCGGGCCCAGTCGACGTTGCCCCTCGGATTGGGATTCTGGTCGGCGCCGCAGAGGATGACGAACAGCGCCGTAGCCCCCGGATTCGCTGATTCGATGGCCATCTGCGCGAAACCGGCGTAGTCGCCGCTGATGAGGTTGTCGTCGCCGGGATGGGTGGTGTTGTGGCAGGCGTAGCCGAAGAGGATCGCCTTGAGCTTCCGCGTTTTATTCGGGCCGATGCCTTCAACGCGCAGCACGGGTACGTCGAAATCCGACGGTCCGTTGGGATTCAGCCCGATCTTCACAGCGCCGGACGGGCCCTGCCGTCGGTTGATGGCGAACTTCGTCTCGCCGTGCGCGACCGAGATTTCGACCGGGCCAAGGTCCTGCATGGCGCGTCCGATCACTTCGACGAGCTGGTCGGTTAGACGGTCGGCGTACTGCGCGATGACGGTCTTTTCTGCCTCCGTCATGGGAAACATGAGCGGGAGCGTGCCCCGGACGTAGGGCCCGGTGTGGGTGTGCGAGGAATTGAACAGGATCTGGGCGCGTTCGAGGCCGTTGGTTTTGGCGACGCGGGTCGCGACGACGTCCGTGATGCTGCGGGGGAGGCCGATGAGGTCCGTGGTCACGATGACGACCTTCTGCGATTTGCCGCGTTCAATGACGAGGGCCTTGGCGTGGAGGTCCGTGATCTTGCCTTCCGAGGGTTTGGTGCGGCTGGCGTAGCCGGAGAGGCGGATGGGGACCAGCGGGGTGATGTCCACCGTGGCCACACCGGCCCGGTATTCGGAAGCACCGGAGGCCAGGCCTGCGGCAATAAGGAGGAGAAGGGGGATTCGTACCGTCACGAACTTAAAGTTACTACGGGCGGATGGCTGGGGGAAGGATGCCGCGTGGAATAATCGGAAAGATCCCCAACGTTTCTATGGCTAATGGTTCCGCATCGCAGCTGCCTCAAAAAATCGGCTCGTACCAGATTCAATCGCTGATCGCCGGGTCGGATATGGCGATGGTCTACCGGGGCTTCGACCCGAACGTCAGACGCTGGGCCGCTGTCAAGGTTCCGAAGGTGCCGTCTCCAGCGACGGAAGAGGAGCTCAACGAGGCGAAATGGCGTTTCGAGACCGAGGTCCAGACGCTGGGGGAGTTGTTTCCGCACGAGAACATCCCGGTCCTGTTCTTTTATCACGAAGGGGAGTTCGGTGATGCGCGGAATCCGCCGTGGTACGCGATGGAACTGGTGGCGGGGGAGTCGCTTGCGCAGCGGCTGAAGGGCGGGGCGATGACATTGGCCGCCTCGCTACCGATCCTCAACCAAGTCGCCTTCGCTCTGGACTACGTTCATTCCAAGGGCATCATCCACCGCGACATCAAGCCCGGCAACATTCTGATTCAGCCGGACGGACGCGTGAAACTGATCGATTTCGGCATTGCGCGCGTCGGCAACCAGAATTTGACCAAGACTGGCATGATGCTGGCGACGCCGGCGTACATGTCGCCCGAGCAGATCAAGAACCAGGGTGCCAACCAGGCGAGTGACCAGTTTTCGCTGGCGGTGGTTGCGTACGAGATGCTGACCGGGCGGAAGCCGTTCGGCGAAGCGTCACTGGAGGTTTATGGGCGGATTCTCAACGAGGAACCGGTTGCCCCGAGCAAAGTGAATCCAGCAGTGCCGGAACGCGTGGACGCAGTCTTGGGGCGGGCGTTGCGGAAGGTGCCGAAGGACCGCTACCGGAATTGCAGCGAGTTCGCAACTGAGTTGGGGAGGAAGGAAGTCCCAAAGGTGGCCCCGCCGGGAACTTGGGTCGACCCGGACACCAAGCTGATGTGGACCGCCAAGGACAACGGAGAGTGGTTCAGTTGGGAGGAGGCGAAGAAATATTCCGAGGACTTACGGCTGGGTGGCTTCACCGATTGGCGGTTGCCAACAATCGCCGAACTGAAGGGTCTGTACGATCGCAACCTGCCGGGCTTTCACGCCAAAGGCGTGCAACTGAATGGGTGGCGGGTTTGGAGTTCGGAGGCTGGCCTGGGCCTCAACTTCGTCTCGGGCGAGTCCTACCAGAACCGCGACGACGACGGCAATAGGGTGCTTTGCGTGCGTCCTGCCGGAGAATGATGGGATATTCGGTTATTCGATCATTTGATTATTCCTTGCCGTTTACCGGATCGTTCGCCATTCCGCGGCCCCCAACGTGTAGGACCGTGCCCGCCTGCATCGTCTCCAGTAACAATCGAATTTCAGGTACAAGTGGCAGCAGGTCGGCCAACCGGTTCGATGCGGCGAACAAGACAATGACAGCGAATTTCCGACCGGACAGATGCTGTTGAAACTCCAACCCCCGGTCCATCGTAACGAAGACATCAAATCCGGCAGTCTCGGCCAAGCCGAGCAAGACCCCGTTCTTCTTTCCGCCGAAGCCAGCTTCCGGGACTGTCAGGCAAACATGATCCCGGAAGCTCGCCTTCAGCCTCCGGGGTATGCATTCGTCAAGCAGGATTCTCATCCCAATTGCGCGACGAGGATTCCCTTCGCCTTTTCCATCGCTGCGATGGCCGCTTGGCGGGTGACGGTCGGAAAATCGTCGATGAATTCATCCAGCGTCTGGCCCCCCTTCCAGTAGTCGATCAGAGCCTGGAATGGAACGCGCGTGCCCCGGAAGACGGGCGTACCGCTCATGATTTCGGGGTCGCGGATGATGGGATCGTCGAAAGCGGTCATGTGTTCCTCGATTCCAGTTTACTGCTTTCGGAGCCCCCCCACGCGGTAAACTGGCGTCTGGGAGACTTGCATCCATGCTCGCATTGGATCCGCAGATCGAGGAACGCCTGCTGCGGGGCGCCGAGGCCGAGGGGCTCACACCTTCGGCATACATCGAGTACCTGCTCGGGGCGGATCAAACGTGGAAGCACGAGATCGAGGAGCTGGCGCTGGAAGGCCTGAACTCAGGTGAGTCGATTGATGTCACCCCTCAATTCTGGGTGGACACGCATCGTAAGCTCGACGAATGGATGGCGACTGCGAGAAGTCGGTGAGTGTTCTCCGGCACCCAAATAAAAAGGCGGGGCTGTCGCCAGCCCCGCCTCCCTCCCGCTCAAATCTATACAACCCTAGAAGTTGTACGTCACGCCAAACTGCACGATCCGGTGCCCCTGCTTGGTGGTCACCGTTCCGAACAGCGGAGTGTTCAACACACCTGCCGCCGAGTAGCCAAGGGTCAGGTTCGACCCGTTGAACGACCACAGCGGATGGTTCAGGAAGTTGTACGCGTTCATCCGGAACTGCAGCTTCTGCTTCTCCGTGATGCTGAAGTTCTTGAACAGCGCCAAGTCGGAGTTGAAGTACGCCGGTCCGTAGATCGCGGGCAGCGTGTTCGGGCCGTTCTGTCCCACTTGGTTCGGGAACGAGAAGCAGCTCGGGTTGATGTACTGGTGCGGTGCAAGATTCGCCCTCGGATCGCAGGTCAGGATCGGATTCAACTGGATGTTCGGAGTCCCCAGCAGGGAAGTCGAACTGATGTTGAACGTGGTGCCCGGAATCTTGCCGCCATTCAGGTTCATCGCGAAGTTCTGGCCGCGCTGGCCGGTCAGGTTGACGCCGCTCTGGAGCTGCGTCACGCCCGAGATCTGCCAGCTGTTGATCGCGCCGCCCACGATCTTGTTCCGCGAGTACTTCCCGAAGGTGTAGGAGTACGCCGCATTGAAGATGTGTTTGCGGTTGGTCGATTGCTCCGCATAGTCGTTCTTGATGTTGAACGAGTCCAGCGTGGAACCGACGATGCCGAGCGCCTTGCCCCAGGTGTAGTTGACGAGGAACACCTTGTTGCCCTTGGTCCGCGTGTACTTGGTCTGGAACGAGTTGTAGTTGGCGAACAGGTTGTTCGTCGAGAGCGGCAGGCTGGCAAACCCGGCTAGCGGACGGAAGTTGTTCGCCGTCAGCGTATTGGGGTCCACGCCGTTGTTCTTCGACGACAGCATCGCCCCGACCGGCACGAGGTTGATATCGCTGCCGTAACCGGATTGGTTCAGCAACTGGTGGCTCTGGTTGCCGACATACGACGCTTCCACCAATCCCGAAAAGGGTACGCGGCGCGAAACGGTGAAGCTGTAGCTGTCGGTGTAGGGGTCCTTGTCGTCCTTGGTGTCCACCGCACCGGTCGAGAGCGCCTGTGTGGCAAACGACTGGGTGTCCAGCATCCGGGCGTACAACGGTTGGTTATTGTTCGGTCCGCCTTGGTTGGAGGACAGTGTGACTGTCTGCATACCAGCCGAAACGTTCAGGCCCGTGGTGAACTGGCCCGAGTGGTAGTAGTAACGTCCCCAGCCGCCGCGGAGCACGGTGTTGTTGTCCAAGGCGTACGCCACGCCGAAGCGGGGTTGGTAGAACGCCGTGTTGGTCGGGAAGCCGCCAAGCGGCACGGACGGATCGCGCTTGTTCCAGAGGAATCCGCAGTAGTCGGTCGGCTTGCAGTTCGAGTTGTACTTCGAGTAATTGAAAACCGAGAAGCCGAACCCGAGGTTGTCGGCCCACGGGCTGAAGTGGGTGATACGGATGCCCAGTTCCAGCGTCAGCTTCTTGTTGACCTTCCAGCTATCCTGGATGAAGCCTTCGAAGGTGTTGTACGAAATGTCGTTGATACGGTTGAACGACGTTTCCGCGTAGGTGTTGATTGTTCCGGTCGCCATGTCCGCATAGGGGTTGCCCAGCGAATTGGCGCTGCCGTTGTTGAAGTTGTAGGCACCCTGGGTGGCGTTGTTCGCCGGTTGGGCGTTGCGGATGTGCTCCCAGAAGATACCGGCCTTCAGGGTGTGCGTGCCCCATACCTTGGACACGGTGTCGCTGAAGCTGGGCATGTACTTGTTGGCGTACAGGCCCTGTCCGGGACCGCCGACTTCGAAGCCGCCCTGGTTGGAGATGCTGGCCGTTTCGCCGGAGCCGCCAATGTTCGGAATCTGCACGACGCCGTTCTTGAACAGGCCCTTGTAGTTGTAGCCGATCTTCGTGCGGTCCACCTTGTCCGGGTTCTCAAACACGTTCGGGAAGCCGATGAACGTGTAGCCGAACACGAATTCGTTCGTCATCGAAGTGTTGAAGACGTGCGTCAGCGAGGCGGTAACGGAATCCGACCGGTTCTTGCCCTGGACAGCCGAAGGATATGCTGGCTGGTTTTGCGCCGCCGACCAGAGGCCGATCGGGAACAACTGCACTTCGCGCTGCCCGTTGTAGCGGACGTAGAGCTTGGTGCTGTCGCTGATGCTGTAGTCGACGCGTGACATCGATTGGAAGCTGTTTTGGTTGAAGTGGAGGTCGTCCACCCAGTTGTAGCCGCCGTTGGAATTGGGGTCGGCGTTGGGGGCGGGGTAGTTCTTCATCAGGGCCTGCATGTTTGGATCGAGGATCGAGGTCGGCAGGATGCCGCCCGGATACAGGGCCAGGTTCTTGGCATTGATGGGCGACGGCGGGGCATTGGAGGAGGTGAAGTTGCCCTGCTTGGACAATTCGGCGGGCGAGAAGTTGCCGCCGATCATGCCCGCGGTCGGCACCGTGGCGCGCAGCAGGCCCGTGTCGAGCACTTGGTAGAAGTACTGGAAGCCGGTGAAGAAGAACAACTTGTCGCGGTTCTTGTTGAAGTTCGTTTTCGGAATCAGCACCGGGCCGCTGAGGTTCATGCCGGGATAGTAGTACTTGTTTTCCGGCTTGGCGACCTTGGAGTAGTTCGAGAGCCAGTCGTTGGCGTTCAATGCGGCGTTGCGGAAGGTGGCGAACGCCGAGCCGTGGAACGCGCTGCCGCCGCCCTTGGCGACCGAGCTGATCACGCCGGGGCCCTTCTGGCTTTCGGCGCTGAAGTTGGACATCTGGATCTTGAACTCGGAGATCATGTTCGAGTTCGGGTTGACCGGGGTGGCGCAGTTGCAGCCTGGGTCGGAGACGTGCGCGCCGTCGGCAGTCACGTCGAGTGAATTCGAGGGCAGGCCGTTGTAGGAATAGGCGTTGTTGAGCGGACTCTGGTTGCCGCCGCCGCCGTTGCCGTTGATGCCGACCGTCTGGCCGTTGTAGTTGGCGTAGTTCGACGTGCCGTTGGAGATGCCGAAGCCCGGCATGATCTTGATGAATTCGGCAGCGTTGGCACCGAGCTGGATGAAACTCTCCAGTTCCTTGGTGGTGAGGCGTTCGGACTTTTCGCCGGAATCGACCGGAACCACTTGGTCCACGTCGCCCGAGACGACGACGGAGTCAGTCGTGGCGCCGACTTTCAGCGTGATGTTGACGTTGACCTTGTCGCCGCCGAGCACCTTGATGCCGGTTTCGCGGAATTCCTCGAAGCCCGGGTTCGTAACAGTCAGTTCGTAGACGCCCGGAGGCAGGGAAACGAACGTGAAGTAGCCGTCATTATTGGTTTTGGACTCGCGGCGCGAGCTGGACTGCTGGTCGCGCAATGTCAGTTTTGCGTTGGCGACAACGGCTTGGGACGGATCGGATACGATTCCGGTCAGCGTTCCGTAAATGGATTGGGCATGCAGCGGGACGCCGGCGATGACCATGGCGAAGGCCGCGAGCGCGGCTGCCTTCCAGTTTTTCATGTGTTAAACCTTCCTCAATTGTTTGCAGAGCACTGGGGCGCAAGAGGACCGCGAAAAAAATGCGGACCGCGGACCCCAAGACAGACCCAAGTGTATCGATGATATATCACCCGGTTGACGATGTCAATTGCAGCGGGCGGTTGGGGCTGTTGAACGGGGATTTCGGGCCCTTAAGCTGTGGCGAGCGCGGACGTGAAGTCCAACTGGAGGTCGCGCGAGACCTCGTCGAGCATCTCCAACGTCGCGACCCGGCTCTCCATGGCGAACGCGGTCAGCAGCAGATTGTCGCAGACCGAGTTGATGAGACGGGGGATCCCGCGAGTGCGGTGGTGGATCGCGGCCAGGACCTCGGATGGAAACACCTTTTGGGTGCGCATGCCCGAGCGGGCGAGCCGTGTGGCGATGTACTCGCCGGTTTCGGCAAGGTTGAACGGCCGCAGGTTGCAGCGAAGTGCGATCCTTTGGCGCAATTGGCGGTACTCGGTCTGTTCCAGTTTGTCCTGGAATTCGGGCTGGCCCGCGAGGATGATCTGGAGCAGTTTGCCCCGGCGGTTTTCAAGATTGCCGAGGAGCCGGATCTCCTCAAGTACGTCCCAGTCGAGGTTTTGGGCCTCGTCGACAATCAGCGCCGTCGTCCGCCCTTGGTTGGTGCGCTCCAGCAGCATGTTGTTGAGGGCGATCAGCACTTCGGTCTTGGAGGTGCGCTGGCAGGGCAGTTCCAAATCGTACGCGACCATCTCGAAGAACTGGTCCGGGGTCAGGCGCGAGTTGAAAACAAAGGCAAAGGGGATGCGGTGCGAGTCCAAATGGTCCCGAAGGCATTCCAGCATCGTGGTTTTACCGGTTCCGACTTCACCGGTGAGCACGATGAAACCCTTCCGGCTCTGGACGCCGTAGATCAGGTTCGCCAGCGCCTCCTCGTGGTGGGGGCTGCGATACAGAAAGGCAGGGTCCGGGCTCAGGTTCAACGGATTGCTGACAAGTCCAAAGAAGGCCTTATACATCGCGACGATTCAAGCGTACCATGGCGTCGGGTGCATAAATTTTTTATAGACATTTGGGTGCGTCGAGGACATTCGAACGGCAACGCGGGGGCTCGTTGTGCGGGACAGGTTCCGAAGGGGATAAAATAGGAGCACCATGTCCCGCTTCTTCGGATCCCGTCCTCCAGCACACGAGCCGCGGCGCGCCCAGCCCGCAATCACGCCGAGGCTGGCCGTGTTCTCTAGCAGGAGAGCCGTTGAATCGAGGGGTGTCCGCGCCGTTTTGGCCGTCACCCTGGCCGCCGCCTTGGTGCTGAACCCGGCCGCCCGCGGTCAAGAACCGATCCGTGTTTCGGTCAACGAAGTCATCGTGCCCGTAACCGTGGCCGACGACAAGGGCCGTTTCGTCTCGAACCTCGTGAAAAGCGATTTCCACCTGTTCGACGAGGGCAAGGAGCAGAATATCGGGTACTTCAGCCATGAGCAGTCGCAGCCCATCGTCATCGGTTTCCTGCTCGACCAGAGCAACGGGATGAAGATCCACTGGGCCAAATACCAGGAGGCCGCCACGGAACTGATCCTGAACCTGCTGCCGGGCGACAAGAAGTACAGCGGTTACTTGATCACCTACGGCAACGAGGCGGAACTGGTGGCTGACACCAATTTTGATTCCGAGAAGATGGTGGCGAAATTGGCGAAGATGAAGCCGGGCGGCGGGTCGGCGCTGTACGACGCCATCTATCTGGCCTGCACCAGCCGCAAGACCGTCCAGGGCGAGCCTTACGAGCCGCGCCGCGTAATCGTGATCATAGGCGACGGGCACGACAACACCAGCAAGAAGACGCTCAAGGAAGTGATCGAGATCGCGCAACGGAACCTCGTGACCATCTACGCCATGAGCACCGTCTCTTTCGGGGCGCATACGGAGGACGAGGACAACCTGGTGCAACTGACCGAGCAGACCGGCGGCAAGGTGGAAACGCCGCTCAACAACATCTACAAGGATATTTCCGGGTACCTGTCAACGCCTTCGGATGCAGGCAACTATGCGATCGCGGTCGGTACCGGCGGCTATACGGCCGAGATTTCGAGCGCGATCTTCCGGTCGATCGCCAACATTGCGGGCGAGATCACGACTCAGTACGTGATGCGCTACAACCCCGATGTTGGGGAGAAGCGGGCTGACAGGCAGTTCCGCCGTATCAAGATCACGGTCAACAATTTGCCCAACGTGACCTTGCGCTACCGGGCCGGGTATTACCCGTTCGCGCCGCCGCAGTAAGCGGGACTAGGCGCGAACAAGCGAAGTGTGTTCTTCGAGCCGGGCGATGCGGTCGGAATGGTTGTCGAGTTTGGACTCGATGCGGTCCAACCTGCGGTTGACGGAGGAGAATCCTTCGTCCAATCGCTTGGCCAACGAGTCGATGCGCTCATCCGAACGCCGACTCGCCGCATCGATTCGATCATCCGACCGCCTACTGGCTGAGTCGATCTTGTCGTCAAAGCGACGACCCATCTCATCCAAACGCTTGTTTTGCCACCAGCCGATGGTGATAAACCCGATCAGGATCGGCAGCGCGACCTGAACGAAGGGCAAATTGACCACATTGGTCACAACCGGGTTCATGTCTTGATCTTACCCTACTTTTGCCGGACGGAGCTCTTCAGGCGGTCCAGCTGCTTCCGGGCTGCGCGGGCCCATTCGCTGGTGGCGTCCAGCTTCAAATACTGCTGCCAGTAGCCGATTGCCTGCAGGATCTCGTTGTTCCGTTCGCACAGCAGCGCCAGGTTGAAATAGGCGTCGGCGTAGCGGCTGTTGAGCCGGATCGCCGTCAGGTAGTAGCCTCGCGCGACCTCCACCTGCCCTTGCTCGTCATAGAGATTACCAAGGTTGAAGTGCGCCAGCGCATAGTCTGGATCGGACTGCAAGGCGCGACTGTAGCATTCCGCGGCCTCCTTCAGGCGCTTCAAGCGGAAATAGATCGTTCCAAGGTTCACCAGCGCACCACAGGCGTTCGGATTGGCTTCGATAGCTTTCTTGTAGGCCGCGATGGCCTCGCCCGCCGGTGCCCCGGTCTCCTCCAGGGTGAGACCCTTTTGAAACCATACCTCCGACGCTTGTTCGTCGCCGGCCGGCGGGGCGGCTTCGGCAGGCTTTGCGACCGGAAAGGAACGCAGCTTTTCGATTTCCCTCGCGTCGAAATCAAGCAGCAACTGGCCCGTGAGTGGCTCCATGCGGGTTCCCGAGACGTGGACGGTAATCTTGCCGTCCTCCACCGTCATCCGTAGTTCCACCAAGGGGTGTTCGACATCGGTCAGCCGGAGCCGGAGGGCATCGATTGCCTGCCTGATGCGGACGGGTCTGGCCCCCAAATCGCGCAGCCGGACCAGAGTCTTCAATGCCAAGAGGTCGGAGAATTCGTAGTGCTCCAAGGCGGTGACCAGATCCTGCTTCTCCCAGGACTGCAGTTGCCGCTCGGACAGGCCGAGCATCCGCTTCACAACGTCGCGGGTGTAGCCCGCCGCCCTGATTTCCGGTACCGCCGTGGCAGCTTCCTGAACAATCATCCGCAATGTCCATTTTGAAGCAGCGGGTAGGGTCGCGTCCACTGCCATCCACCTTTTCGATGCCGCGTGTGGTAATTTAGGTTTAGCTAAATTATGTCCGACGCACCGCAAAGCACCGAAGCCGTTGACGACTACCTCAAGGCCATCCTGGAACTGAGCGGTGTCGACGAGGATGCCGTCACCAGCAACGCGCTGGCCGAGCACCTTGGCGTGCGAGCGGCGTCCGTGACCGGCATGCTCCAGAAGCTGGCCGCCCGCGAACCGTCCTTCGTACACTACCAGAAGCATTATGGCGTGCGTCTCTCGGTGGTCGGTCGGCGGCGCGCACTGGAGGTCATCCGCCACCACCGGTTGCTGGAGCGCTTCCTCCACGATTTCCTCGACTACTCGTGGGACGAAGTCCACGAGGAGGCCGAGCGTCTGGAACACTACATTTCCGAGCGACTCGAGGATCGGATTGCGGCCAAGCTGGGCGATCCGGCGCTCGATCCGCACGGCCATTCCATCCCCGAAAAGGATGGCGCGGTTGCCGAGCGGCACGAAGTCGCGCTGGCCAGCTGGCCGTGCGACGTGCCTGCCGCCATCAGTAGCGTCTCTGACCGGAACCCTGCCGAACTTCGCGAGATGAAGCGTCTCGGCCTGCTGCCCGGCACCGTGCTTGTGGTGGAACCGGGAACGCGGGCCGGAAGCATCCTCGTAAGGATTGGGTCCGACTCCCCGACCCGCGTTTCCAGCGAACTTGCCGCTGGAATCATGCTGGCTGGAGGTCCGCGATGACCGACTCGCGCACCCGCTCGCTTTCGGAAGTGCACCATTCCGTTTCGACGGACCACGCCACCATGTTCCGGCGCATGATGTCGTTCGCGGGACCGGCCTATTTGGTCAGCGTCGGCTACATGGATCCGGGCAACTGGGCCACGGACCTTGATGGCGGTGCCAACTACGGCTATCAGCTCCTCTGGGTGTTGGTGATGTCCAACATCATGGCGATCCTGCTTCAGGCACTGGCGGCACGTCTCGGCATCGTGACGGGCCGGGACTTGGCGCAGGCCTGCCGCGAGACCTACCCGAAGGGCGTCAACGCCGCTCTCTGGTTCTTGTGCGAAATCGCCATTGTTGCCTGCGACTTGGCTGAAGTCCTAGGGGCTGCCATCGCTTTGAATTTGCTGTTTGGGATTCCGCTGATGGTGGCGGTCCTGATCACGGCGGCGGATACTTTGCTGATCCTCGGGCTCCAAAGGCTCGGCATCCGGCATCTGGAAGCGTTTGTGATCGGCCTTATCCTTGTGATCGGTGCTTGCCTGACGATCGAGATCTTCATGGCCAAGCCGGACGCGATGGGAATCGCAGCCGGACTGGTTCCGCGTTTGAACGGGCGCAGCCTGTATACCGCCGTCGCCATGTTGGGGGCCACGGTTATGCCGCACAACTTGTACCTGCACTCGGCGTTGGTCCAGACGAGGCGGATCGGGGCCAGCGAAAATGAGAAACGGTCGGCCTGCCGCTGGACGCTGGTGGATTGCGTGATCGCCCTGAACGGGGCGATGTTCGTCAATGCCGCGATCCTGATTTTGGCGGCGGCGGTGTTCCACAAGGCGGGGAAGTCGGTGACGGAGATCCAGCAGGCATATTTGCTGCTCTCGCCACTGCTGGGCACCGTGCTGGCGGCCAAACTGTTCGGAGTGGCTTTGTTTTGTTCCGGCCAGTCGTCCACATTGACCGGGACCATGGCTGGACAGATCGTGATGGAAGGGTTCCTCAACATCCGGGTCAGCCCGTGGCTGCGCCGGTTGGTGACGAGGTTGCTGGCGATCATCCCCGCCATCGCGGTGATCTGGGTGATGGGGAACGCTGGCACGTTCCGGTTGCTGGTGCTGAGCCAAGTGGTGCTGAATCTTCAACTGCCGTTCGCGATCATCCCGTTGTTGCAGTTCACCAACGACCCGAAACGCATGGGCTCTTTCGTGAGCGCGACGTGGTTGAAGTTGGGTGGCTGGGTCACGGCGGTGGTGGTAGTCGGGCTGAACCTGTGGCTGGCGGCGCAGAGCGCGTCGGACTGGGCGGCGTCGGCTGGCACGTGGGCTCCGCTAGTGTGGGTGGTTTGCGGGACGGTTGCCGGGGGCATGTTGGCGCTGCTGGCGTGGATCGTCATTCGGCCCTTCCGGACGCCCGCCGCTGCCGCCGTGACGCTGGGGCTGGACCAGGCGTCGGCAGAACTGCTCGCCCCGCCCAGTTACCGGAAGATTCTGGTTCCAATCGACCACTCTCCGCTGGACCGTTTATCGCTCAGCCACGCGGTAGGCATTGCCGCCCCCCACCGTGCGCGGGTCTACATCCTGCACGTTGAGGAGGGGGTGACGAGCCAAGTGTACGGGTCGGAGTCGTCCACGGCGGAGGTCGAGGCGGGTAGGGCGTATCTCGAAAGCTTGGTGCAGTCGTTGGGTGCCAAGGAGATAGGGGTGGAGATGACCGTGCGGCACGGTTCGAATCCCCGCAAGGAGATCGTGAAGTACGCGCAGGAAATTCAACCGGACTTGATCGTGATGGGCGCGCACGGCCACGGAGGATTGCAGGATCTGATCTTCGGGAATACGATCAACCCGGTGCGGCACCGGTTGAAGATCCCGATCTTGGTGGTGCGGGACGCGTAGGTTAGGCCGTTGGCACAGGTTCAAATTCCACGCGTTCGTACAGGGGCCCGAGCGTTAGCCGAGAGCCGATAGACGCCAGTTCGATGACGTCCTCAGAAGACGTGTAGTCGGTAAAAAGCCAGGAACCGTTGGGTTGGCGGACGCGGTGTTCGGCGCGGATGGAGTGCTGCTCGATTAGCAAGTATTCGGTGAACGAGGGTAGGGACCGGTAGAAGTCGAACTTCTCGCTCCGATCATAGTTTCTCGTCGAGGGCGACAAGACTTCGATGATGACAACCGCGTCGGTTATGGTGTCCTTGTGCTTGTCGAGGAACTGCAGCGGCGAGCAGGCGACGACAACGTCGGGATACGTGTACAGACCGTATGTCTTGCTGTAGACCCGCATGTCGCTGGACATGGCACCGCAGGACTTGCCTCGCAATTGTCCGCCGAGTTCGATCAAAGTATTGGAAATAATCCAAGCGTGGTTGGAAGTCCCGCCCGACATGGCATAGGCCTGTCCGTTGATGTACTCGCTCCGGAACTCGGCTTGGCGCTCGATCTCCAAGTACTTCTCCGGACTCAGAAACGGTATGGCTAGCGTCGACATTTGCCTCTCCGACTCCATTCTACCGATTCCCCCCGTAAGATGGAACATATGAAAGGCCTTGGCACCCTCGTCGTCCTCTTCGCGCTGGCCTTGCACGCCGCCCCGGTGCCCCACACGCGAATGCTGGACGGCAGACATTGGATGACCCGGAACTTCCCCGTCAACACCGCCGGGTCCTTCTGTTACGGGGACTCGGAATCGAATTGCGCCGCATACGGACGCTTGTACACGTGGGACTCCGCCCTCCAGGCCTGCACGTCCTTGGACGGGGGATGGCATCTACCAAGCGATGCCGAATGGGATCGGCTGGCGCAACAATACGGAGGCAAATCCGCCTACGAACCTCTCCTGCGCGCAGGCAAATCGGGCTTCAACGTGCTCCTGGGTGGAGGCCGCGGGCTTGACGGTACCTACGCTCGCCTCGAGGCCCACGGATTCTACTGGACCTCCACAGAAGACGGACCGGGCACGGCGATCTACTACAATTTCGCCAAAGGCCAAAAATCGCTTTTTCGGCAGTCGGAAGGCGAAAAGGGCAGGGCGTTCTCGGTCCGCTGCGTTCGGGAGTAATCCTTAGGCCGGCTGCTGTTGCGTCATGCAGTGCAGGGTGCCCAACCCCCACACCAGCTCGACGCAGTTGATCCCCACTACGCGCCGGTCAGGGAAGCACTCTGCGAGCACGTTTAAAGCTACCCGGTCATTCGGATCGTTGAATGTCGGCACCAGCACTGTCTTGTTGGCGATGTAGAAGTTCGCGTAGCTGGCTGGCAACCGCACCCCTTCGAAGACCAACGGCTCTGGCATCGGCAGTTCGCGCTTCCGCAGCGGCCAGTCCGCAACCAAATCCCAGTTCTCCTTTAGAACCTCGTAGTTGGCGTCGGAGGGGTCGTCCTGGGACACCATCACAATGGACTCGGCGTCCGTGAAGCGCGCCAAATCGTCCACGTGGCCGTGCGTGTCGTCACCCGCGATTCCGTTTCGAAGCCACAGCACCCGGTCGACGCCTAGGTATTGGCCCAGCATCGCCTCGATGTCTGCCCGCGACATGCCCGGATTTCGCGCCTGTACCGGACTCAGCAGGCATTCCTCGGTCGTCAGCAGCAGTCCCGAGCCGTTGACGTCGATACTGCCGCCCTCGAGCACCATTTCGGGCATCGTGGCGGACACTCCGGCCAATTGCGGGATCGCACGCCCCGCCACCTCGTCCAGCAGGTTGTTGTCGTACTTCGCCCACCCGTTGAAACGCCACTTCGTCGCGCCCACCCGACCGCCCTCATTCTTCACGAACAACGGCGCGAAATCGCGCGTCCAGACCCGGTCGGTCGGCTGGATGTAGAACTCGACCGCAGCCAGGTCTGCCCCGACCATCTCCAAAACGACGCGCGCCGACTCCCGCAATTCCTCGTCACGCACCAGGATCCGCACCTTCTCGACCGCCGCCAGCTTGCGCACGATCTCCCCGTAAACCCAGGGAATCGGCTCGAACCGGTCCGGCCAGTCTTCAACGTTGTGTGGCCAGGCGATCCAGGTCGCCTCGTGGGGCTCCCACTCCGCAGGCATCCGGTAGCGCATTATGCGAGGAACCTGTTCAGGATGGGCCCGTAGGCGTCGATCCGCCGGTCGCGCAGGAACGGCCAGCCGCGCCGGGTCTCTTCCATCACTTTCTCGTCGCACTCCACCACGAGGATCTCTTCTTCGCTGTGCGACGCCTCGGCGACCACCCGCCCGAAGGGGTCGCTCACGAACGACCCGCCCCAGAATTCGAGGCCCTTGTCCTCGGGTCCCTCGAAGCCGACCCTGTTGACTGCCGCCACATAAACTCCGTTCGCGATGGCGTGGGCGCGTTGCGCCGTCCGCCATGCGTCGTGCTGGGCTTCGCCGAATTCGGCTTTCTCCGCCGGGTGCCAACCGATGGCGGTGGGATAGAACAGGATGCGGGCACCGGTTAACGCCGCCAAACGGGCCGCCTCGGGATACCACTGGTCCCAGCAGACGAGCGTCGCGATACGCCCGAACTTCGTATCGAACGCGCGGAAGCCGAGGTCGCCGGGAGTGAAGTAGAACTTTTCGAAGAACAGCGGATCGTCCGGGATGTGCATCTTCCGGTACATGCCGAGCAGCGCGCCATCGGCGTCGATGATCACCGCCGTGTTGTGGTACAGGCCGGGGGCGCGCTTTTCAAACAGCGACGCGATTATGACGACCCCCAATTCCGCCGCCAGCGGGCAGAGCCGCTCGGTCGAGGGGCCGGGGATGGACTCGGCGAGGTCGAACAGCCGCGCGTCCTCCTCCCGGCAGAAGTACTGCGACCGGAAGAGTTCTTCCAAACAGACAATCTGGGCACCTTTGGCCGCCGCCTCGCGGATCTTCGTGGCCGCTAGTTCGAGATTCGCGTCGGAGTCGAGTCCGCACCGCGTCTGTACCAAGCCGATACGGAATTTTTCGGGAGTCACTAGGACCATTTTACGGGGCGGGTCGCTGCGGGAGCGGGTCCGGGCGTGCCCGATACACTGGGATATGTCCCCCAGCTTGGTCCTTTTCGATATTGATGGAACATTGGTGCGCCGGGCCGGTCCGCAACACCGGCTGGCGCTGATCCGCGCCGTGCACGATGTCCTCGGCCTCGATACCACTACAGACGGGGTGCCGCTGCATGGCATGCTGGACCCCGATATCATTCGGTGCATGCTGGAAAACGCGGACATCGCGCCTTCCGACATCGACGCGGCCATGCCCGCCATTCTAATTGCCGCCGAGGAGGCGTATCTCGCGACCGAGATTCCCGACATCCGCGACAAGCGTTGTCCGGCGGTACCTGAAATCTTGGATCTATTGGCGGAACGTGGCGTGGCGATGGCGCTGGTGACCGGCAATCTGCCTCGCATCGGCTGGCGCAAGTTGGAGCGGGCCGGCATCCACCACTACTTCCGCCACGGCGGATTCGGCGGCATGGCCCCGACGCGCGGCGGTTTGACGAAATTGGCAATTGCGGACGCGCTTCGGGACGGTCGGATCACACCGGGCGCACGCATTTCCCTCATCGGTGACGCCCCCCAGGACATCCGCGCCGCACAGGAGAACGGCATCCAGTCGATCGCGGTACGGACCGGCGTCACGCCGCCGGGGGAACTGGAGGCGTGCGGACCGGACCATCTGCTGGAGGATTTGACCCGCTTGGACCTCTCGATTCTTTTCGGCTAGGTACTGTCAGAATGGAAGTTATGCGCATGTCCAACCGTCTGGCTGTCCTTATCCTCCCGATTCTGGCTGCCGTCGCCCACGCCGCCGACCTGCCCGCCAACTACCCTCAAACCGCCAACCGGCTCATCGACGCCGCCCTCGCCGACCGCACGTCCATGGATCGGCTGGAATACCTCTGCTACCAAATCGGCAACCGCCTGAGCGGGTCGCAGGGCTTGGAACGCGCCATCCAGTGGTCTGCCGAGGAGATGCGAAAGGCTGGCTTGGAGAACGTCCGAACCATTCCGGTCAAGGTTCCGCATTGGGTGCGGGGCAGGGAATCGGCGCGTCTGGTTGCCCCTGCCGAACAGCCGCTGTACATCCTGGGCTTGGGTGGCAGCGTTGCCACGCCCAAGGAAGGCATCACCGCCGACGTGGTCGTGGTGTCGAGCTTCGACGAGCTGGAAAAGCTGGGCCGCGCCGCCGTACAAGGCAAGATTGTGCTCTACGACGCTCCGTTTACGTCCTACGGGGAGACCGTCGCCTACCGGGGGGCCGGTGCCTCTCGTGCGGCGCACTTGGGTGCCGTGGCCGCGCTTGTCCGGTCCGTCACGGCTCGTAGTCTGCGCGACCCCCACACCGGTGCCATGCGCTACAGCGCGGGGGACCCGCAGATTCCAACCGCCGCCGTCTCGGTCGAGGACGCGATGTGGCTCCACGGCCTCGCACGCGCGGGGCAAAATGTCCGGGTCCATCTGGAAATGGAAGCCCGCACCGACGCCGACGCCGATTCGTTCGACGTGATGGGGGAAATCGTGGGCTCCGAGAAGCCGGACGAGATCATCGCCATTGGCGGGCATATCGACTCGTGGGATGTGGGCCAGGGCGCACACGACGACGGTGCCAGCTTGATGGCGGCGCTGGAGGCCGTGTCGTTGATGAAAAAGCTGGGTATCCGCCCGCGCCGCACCATCCGGGTGGTTTTTTGGACCAACGAGGAGAACGGCGGTCGCGGAGGCGTGGCGTACCGCGACTGGCTCGGCGACAATGTGGGCAAGCACGTGGCGGCCATCGAGATGGATGGCGGCGCGGAAACGCCGGTCGGGTTCGAAGTTGCGGCCTCGGCCAGCCCCCGCCGACGGGCCCGCGCGGGCGGTGCCGCTGCTCCGCCGACGGTGCCGGCTGATTTCCAGCCCAAGGTTGCGGCTATCGCCAAGCTGCTCGCCCGGATTCATTCGGACAAAGTGGTCGTCGGGGAATCGGAGGCGGATGTGGAGCCGCTACTGGCCGCCGGCGTCCCGGTGCTTGGATTGCGCACCACGATGGAGCACTACTTCGATTACCACCACACCGAGGCCGACACGTTTGACAAGGTCAACCGCGAGGACTTCCGCAAGTGCGTGGCGACGTTCGCGGTGATGGCCTGGGGCTTGGCCGAGTGGAAGTAGGCTACCGATATGCCGCCGCCTGAATCCCATACAACTCCGCGTAGTGGCCGCCCTTATCCATCAGCTCCTCGTGGCTGCCGACCTCGACCAGCTTCGACCCGTTCAGCACCAGGATCAAATCCGCCATCCGCACGGTGCTGAAGCGGTGCGACACCAGCACTGTGATCCCGCCGTTCGGCGATCCCGCTTTGGCCGCCTCCGCATACCGCTCGAACAACGCATGCTCGGTCTCGGCGTCCAGCGCGGCGGTCGGCTCGTCCAGCACCATTAGCAAAGGGCGCTCTCGCATGAAACCGCGGGCCAGCGCCAGTTTCTGCCACTGTCCGAAACTCGCGTCGACACCCTCCGGCCAACTTGGGCCCAGCTGCGTTGCGACGCCCGCCGGGAGACGTTCGATCACGTCCTCCGCCCCGGCGCGTCCGATGGCGGCATCCACGGACGGCGCGTCGTCCAAGTTGGGCAAATCGCCCAGCCCGACCGTCTGACCGGCGCGGAACTCGAACCGGAAGAAATCCTGGAACGCCCCGGCGCAGCGGGCCCGCCACTCCTCGACCGGGAACCGCGACAGATCCACGCCATCCACTGCAATCCGACCTTTGTCCGGCTGGTACATCCGGCACAGCAACTTCACCAGCGTGCTCTTGCCCGCGCCGTTCTCGCCCACGACTGCTACCACCTTGCCCGGCGGCAGGTGTACCGAGACATCCTCCAAGACGAGCTTTTCCGTGCCGGGATAGGCGAATGAGAGGTTTTCGACGTCGATTCCGGTCTGTAGCCGGTCCGGCGGCGGCGTATCGGCGGTTTCGGTGAACGACGCCGCGTAGTCCTCTAGCCATGCCATGCGGCGCGACCCCTCCAGCCAGAAACCCCGCAGGAACCCGATTTCCCCCACCGTCTCGCCCACATATGCCGACAACCGCGCCCCCGCCGCCAGGACCAGCAGCGTTGTTCCCGCAGTCGCGCCGGGGCGTTGCGCCACGAAGATAATCGCCGCCACCCACGCCAGCCCGAACACGGCCCACGCCAGCGAATGCCACACCGCGCTGCCCCATCGTGCCGTAGCCACCGGACCATACCAGCGCTCCCATACCTCGCGGCGTTTGGCCACCAGCAGGTTTCCGATCCCAGCCACGCGGACTTCCTTGCCCGGAGGCGCAGTCGTGGCCACCAAAAACAGGTGCCGTGCCAAACGATTGAAGGACGCCACGGACTCCTCGGTCTTGCGCTCCACGCCCGGACGCCAGCCCGAAGTCGCCACCGTCGGCAGCGCGAACAGGACCAACAGCGCCAACACCGGGTGCACCGAAACCAGCAGCGCGACGGTGACACCCAGCCGCAGCAACCAGCCGCAGGTGGCGAACAACGACATGTACATGTGGTCCAAGACGAAAACTTGATCGCGCAGCATGGCAAGCCGGTTGAGATAATCCGGTCGTTCGTGGTGGGCGATGGTGGCGACCGACGCCTGTAGGTTCGCCACGTGCGATTCGAGCGCCACCGCGACCCGGTCGCGGAATCGCCGTTGTGCTCGGTCGCTGGTGATTCGCAGGAACCACGTTGCCACCACCGATGCCGCCAAGCCCACGCCCGCCGCCATCGCCAAGTTGCGGTTCTTGTGGACGAAGCCGTCGGCCAGCAGCTTCAGCCAGAGCGCCATCAGAGCGTCTGGCAGCGCCGAGAGCAGCGAGAGGCTGAGGGAGAACGCCAGCAGTCGCGGCTCGGCTTGGTGGGCGCGCAGCAAGGCCCGCCACATCGCGGGCAGCGCGGCGGGCATGTCGTCGAAGCGCTTAGGCCGGCTCATCGAGCGACACCTCCCCGCTGGTTTCGGCGTCTTCCGTCTCGTCGAAGCGCGACGCCTGCATGTCGAACATGGTCCGGTAGCGCCCCCCGAGCGCCATCAGTTCCTCGTGGCTGCCCAGTTCCACCACCTTGCCGTCTTCGATGACGCAGATCCGGTCTGCCAGGCGGACGGTGGAGAATCGGTGCGAGATCAGGATGGTTGTGGTGTGACGCGTGGCTTTGAGGATACGCTCGAAGATCTCAGCCTCTCCGCGGACGTCGAGCTGCGCGGTGGGCTCGTCGAGCAGCACCAGTCCCGCGCCGAGTTTGACAGCACAAAGGGCGCGGGCGAGCGCGACCCGCTGCCACTGGCCGCCAGAAAGGTCGGTGCCGCCTTGGTAGCCCTTGGCGAGCGTGGTGTCGAGGCTGGCCAGCGACGAGGCCCCGGCTTCGGCGAGAGCATCGCGGATGGGGGCGTCGTCCGGGGCTCCGGCGGGTGCCACGTTGTCGCGCAGCGGGAGTTCGAAGCGGATGAAATCCTGGAAGACGGCGGTGACGCGATGCCGCCAAGCGTCGAGATCCAGATCCCGCAAGTCGACGCCGTCGATTTCGATTGCGCCCTGCTGCGGGTCGTAGAGGCGGCAGAGCAATTTGGCGAAGGTGGTCTTGCCCGCGCCGTTGCGGCCCACGATTGCCATGGAGGTTCCAGCGGGGATGGTGAGGTCGAGTCCGTCGAGTACGGGTTTGGCACCCTCGCCCTCGTAGTGGAAGTGCACGTTGCGGAATCGGACCTGGGCCGCTGGCATTCCCGCTGCGGGTTTCGTGCCGACCAGGGTTCCCAAAGCCCCGGCTTTGGCCATCGCCGCCCTGAGGCGCAGGACAGCGCCCACCGGGGCGGACGCCGAGTCGACGGCCCACGAAAGGCCCCCGAATGCGATTGCTCCGGCACCTACCGCCGCGTTGGCGAACGTGACCGCTTGTCCCAGCGTCAGCCGCCCGGCGATTGCGTCCGAAACCAGCATTGCAAAGACCAATCCATTGGCCGCCAGCACCAGGAGCAGGCTCCAAGCCAAGGGTTGCTCCCGTAGTCGGGTCGCGTGGTACTGGAGGTCGAGCAAGTGTCGGCGGCGGGAGGTAAAGCGCTCCACGGTCCATTTGCCGAGCCCAAACAGCCGCAGTTCCTTGGCTGCGGGCGGCTCCACGGCGAGGCGATAGGCATAGTCGGCATGGCGCTGGGCGCTGCGAACCTCGTCCGTATTCCTGTCCTGCCAGATTGCGCTCTCCCGTAGCAGCCAGTGGGTGCCGAGCCAGGCTCCGGCCAAGACCAACGGTGCCCACCATGCCCACAGTCCTAGGAGTGCGGCCGCCGCCAGTCCTGAAAACATTCCCACCAATCCTCCGGCAATGAAATCCACGGAGATCGACATGGGCGCGCCGGTGATTCCGAGGTCGAAGTCGCGGGCCACTGCCAAGTCCGTGGTCAGTCGTTGGTCTTCCAAGTGGCCCATTCCTGGAGGTGCGACGCAGGAGCGGGTCAACTCATCGTAGAGCCAGGCTGAAACGCGGCTGCCGAGATTCGCGCCGATTGCCCGTTGCAACGGCGACAGGATCTGCAGGAGGACGAAGACCGTTCCGGCGAAGGCCAACGGTACGGCGAGCGTGCTTTGGTGCTCGACGGCGCCCACCAGTCTGCCAATCGCAAGGGCGAATAGGGCGGGGAGTAGGCCCTGCAGAATCAGTACCGTCCACCACGCGGCGGCCAAGCCGGGGGCAGCCTTCGGCAGGACACCGAAGAACTTCCATTCCGGCCGCTCGCGCAGGGCGGAGATCGAGTTGAGGATGCCCGCCATCGATTCAGGTTACAACGTTCGCTGCAGGGCCTTGTTTTCAGGTACAATCAGTGCGAGATTATGCGTGCGATTCCAGCCCTTCTTGCAATCGCGGTCGCGGCGACCGCTCAGACCGTACCACCCAAAGTAATCCTGCGGATCGACCCGTCCTATTCGGCAGAGGCATCCCGTGCCAAGGTGAACGCCACGCTGACGGTGGGACTGGTAGTCGACACCAACGGAATCCCGAAGAACGTGAGGATCTTGCGCGGTGCCGGATTCGGATTGGACGCCAAGGCGGTCGAGGCGGTCAACAAGTGGCGTTTCGAGCCTGCCAGCAAGGCGGGCAGCCCCCTGGATTTCCCTAGCACCATCGAAGTCAACCTTCGGTTGATGGACTTCGACGGCGTGCTGTCGCGCCTGACGTTTTCGCCTCTCCAATCCGCACCGCCGGAATTGGTCGAGGGCCGGGTGCCTAGGCTGGGAAGCCGCCAGGTTGGGGAGCCGGGAAGCAGTCAGGCTGGGGACAAGGTACGGGCCGAATTCGATGTTGCGACCAACGGCAGAGTCTCCGGTGTGGCTGTCCCGGGGACAAATGCTTCCCGCGCTGGGGAGATCGCGAACCAGCTTCGGACTTGGCGGTTCACCCCGGTAGCCCAGCCCCTCCACGCCGTATTGGAACTGGAAACCGTTTCTGCTGGTCGATCAACCCCAATCCCGGTGAAGACCGCCAGCCCGTTCACTTACACGATGATCGATCCCCGCTCCCCCCAGGATCTGAAGCTCGGCCCGCCAATTCCGGTCGCCCCCGCCGACCAAGCCGAATTCAACACCTACCCCAGGACCACCCAATGTTCGTGGCAAGCGGTCCCGGGCGCTACCTCCTACCTGCTGCAGTGGGACTACTTCGACGATGGCTGGCATGCCGAAAAGACCAAGATGGGCGAGTTCGGCACCATGGTGACAGGCACGGAGCTCTCGTTCGATTTCGTCGGCGCGCAACCGGGACGGTGGCGTGTCTGGCCGTTCAACGCCAAGGGCGAACGGGGCGTGCCCAGCGAGTGGCGGGTCTTCCGGTATTCGCGCTGAAATTTTCGCAATACCTCTTGACAGAAAGTACTGGTAGTACTAGAATTAAAGCGGGCTTGGAAGTTCGACCACCAAGTCGAGACCGCCAACGTAAGGAGTTCTTATCGCATGAAAACAATCGCAGCCGTCGCGCTTCTGGCCATCGGCAGTTCCGTCTGCCTGATGGCGGTTTCAGTGCCCGAGATAGACCCGGCCTCGGGTGCCAGTGCAATCGCGCTCCTCAGTGGTGCGCTGCTGGTGTTCCGTACACGGAGGCGACGTTAACATACCCAACTTGGCCACCTCATCGGCTTGATTTAGTGCCGCGTGGTGGTGGCCAAGATACAACCTCCGCGGACGTTTTCCGCGTCCGACGAACCCCCCAGCAGTTCGGACCCGAGACCGCATGGACGCAGGCCGCGTACACCCAAGTCTCGGGTCCGTTCTTCCAGAGGATGTTTTCCCTGCTGAAACCTACGCCCTAACTGCGCCGCGAAATCCTTGCACGCAGCCAACGGGCGCACCAAAGCTTTGACGACCGTCGCATTTTGGACCTGCTTCCAAATACAAGGGTCGCTGCCGACTTGTCAGCCGTAGTGGTGTTGCCTCATCGCGAGTATCTAAAAAGGAGTGTGGAATATGACGTCTCATCGTGCCTTGACGGCTCTTTTTGGCATTGCCGTGTGCGCTTCACGGGCGTCCGCCGCCTATGACTGGCGCTTCGCCGATCCCAACTCGGCACTGATTGCGGGCTCTTCTGTGGCACCGACGGCAGCGAATCCTGTCGCCTATTTCTTCATCCAGCGCTGGACTCCTTTCGGCAAACTGCCAGCCCCGTTCGCGCCCTTGCTCTCGAACATCCAGACTGTTACCTATTCCGGTTCTTCGCTGTTTTATGTGGGTAGGACCTTCAGGTCGAGCTTGCCGGCGATGAGGTAGATCATGGTGATGAGGTTCTTGTCGGAGCGGTAGCCGCGCGCTTTGGCCTTGGCGGCTTGAATGAGGCTGTTGATGCCTT
>CAIVPR010000052.1 GCA_903907865.1 uncultured Acidobacteriia bacterium | reverse complement strand
GAAGGCATCAACAGCCTCATTCAAGCCGCCAAGGCCAAAGCGCGCGGCTACCGCTCCGACAAGAACCTCATCACCATGATCTACCTCATCGCCGGCAAGCTCGACCTGAAGGTCCTACCCACATAAAACAGCGAAGAACCACATTTTGGCGATATACCCCGAAACCGAAGCTGTTCGCCCGGCGCGGACTTCCCGGTGGACCCGCGCGATCTGATTCTTGGGCAGACTGATCGCGATCTTCGACTTCGTCATACCACGATCATACCCCGCTTTGCCAGGAGCAACGCCACCGCGGTTAACGAGCCCCTGTCATCAACACTTCCACATAGTCCCCCAACTGCCGAGCAGTAAACTGATTCCCCTCAAAATCAGCCGCCAGCCGACCCTGTCGATCAATCACCAACGTATGCAGCGAGTGCGTTACATACACCTCGTCAGGCCAGAAATTCAGTCCGAACCGGCGCGAAACGGCCTTCACTTCATCGAGCGGGCCCGTCAGGAAGTGCCACGATTCCGGATCGGCCTTCCAAGTCTCCGCATATTTTTCCAGCACCTTCGGCTGGTCATGCACCGGATCGAAACTGATACTGAGCAGCACCAGGTCGCGACCCATGCGGCCGGCAAAGCGCTGGTTCAACTGACCGAAGTTATTGGCGAGCCGGAAGCAGTAATCGGGCAACGGACAACTGGTATAGATGAAGGTCACCGCCACCACTTTCCCAGTCAATCGCGACAGCGTAACAGGCTGCCCGGACTGGTCGGTCAAGGTGAAGTCCGGGACAGCGTCGCCAAGTTTTACCGTGGCGTGGGGGGCTTCCAGCAGCTTGAGACGGCGCGCCAGCAGCGGCTCCCGTTCGTCGCTCTCATAGCGATGGATTCGGATCCGTTCGATATACGAGCGCTCCTTCTCCACAACCAGCGTGAAGTCCACATACGCACCCGCCTTCAAGTCAACCAGCTCACGATTATCCAGAACGGAATACGACATCGTCATCGCTTCCATGTACCCTGGAATAGCTCCATGGGAGATGTCAACACTGCGCTGCGACTGGTCAACTTTCAGGACAATCCCGGTCACCGGGTATCGTTTGGCAGCAGCCAGACTCACCGCGGCCAGCACAAGGAGCAGTACCCCTGCGCGTCTACTTGGCCCGGCGACCATTGCCGCCCCCCAACTTAACCCGGGGCCGCTCGATCACGCGGTAGTCACTCGCGGACTGCTTGATTTCAATCGCCTTGTTCTTGGGCACGGACGCAAACTTCTGCGGCTGCGCATCACCGGGCCACTGAATCTCCAAACCCAGGATCTCCGCCGATTTGCCCAACCCCAAATGCTGTTCCAATGGCGAGGAGCCGAATGACCCGCCGCTTCCCACGGTCCGATAAACCGCCCGTGTCTCCGTGCCGTTCTTCACCGTCACTTTGACCCTGGCACCAATCGCCGCCCGGTTCGCCTTCACACCCATCAGCCGCACGCTGATCCAGTCGTTGGCGTGGCCCGGGTTTTCGAAAAGCCGGAACGTATGGCTGTCGCCGGGAACGCCCCCACCGATCACTTCCAGCAGGTCTTCGTCTCCGTCGCCGTCGATGTCCGCGAAGGCCACGCCGTGCCCTTTGTGCAGTTCGCCCGTACCTGAGGAGGTCGTGATGTCCACGAACTTCTTCCCCCCTTGGTTATGCAGCAGCACATTGGGGATCAGCGTGGCAAAAGACAGTTCGCCGGTCCCGAAACGGATGTCCGGATATCCGTCGTTGTCCACATCGCCAAAATTCGCGCCCATCGGCATGAAGACTTTGTCGAGTCCGGTTTCCACGGTCACATCCTTAAAGGTGCCGTTGCCCAAGTTGCGGTAGAGCTTCATGGTGGCGGAATTGTGGGGCAGCCCCATATACGTGCGCACGCTCTCGTCAATGGACATCGCGTAGCTGCTCGCCAGAAGGTCCGGCAGACCATCGTTGTCGTAGTCGAAAAACCAAGCCGCGAAGCCGTGGCCTGAGGCTTGGACTCCCGCCTGCGCCGCCACGTCGGTAAAAGTGTTGTCGTGGTTGTTGTGAAGTAGCGCGCTGTCACCGCGGTAGTTCGAGACGAACAGGTCGGCATAGCCGTCGCCGTCATAATCGACCGCAACTACCGCCTTCGTCAGCAGTGCCAGATTGGTTCCCGACGACTTTGAGATGTCCTTGAATGTACCGTTGCCGTTGTTCAGGAAAAGCTGATTCGGCTCGTTCTCGTTGCCTACGTAGAGATCGAGGAAGCCGTCGTTATTGATATCCACCCACACGCCGAATTCCGTCGTCGTCGGCTCGCCCAGGCCGGCTTCCACCGTGACATCGGTGAAGGTGCCGTTGCCGTTGTTGCGCAGCAGCGTCTTCCGCATAGCCGTTTCCCAGCCGCCACGCAGGACCAGGATATCCAAATTGCCGTCATTGTTGTAATCAGTCTGGACAATGTTGTTCCCGCCGAGCTGGCTTGCCAGCCCCGATTGCACGCTGCGGTCGGAAAACGTGCCATCTCCGTTGTTGTGGAAGAAATGCATGGGCGCGCAAAAATCCCAGTTCGAAGTGACAATATCGAAAAGGCCATCGTTATCGAAGTCGTCAACAATAAGGCCGCCGACTTCGAAATTGACTCCGCCAAGTCCCGCGCGGGGTGCCACATCGGTAAAGCGGCCAATATCCTCGGCGGACTCAAAGTGCGAAGGTGCCAACAGGTGCTCCTTGGGTACACCGGCCGGATACTTGCCCAGTGTCATATAGGCAAGGTTCAACAGCCACTGGGTCTCCAAATCTTTAGGCCGCAATTTGAGCGATGCAAGGAAGTGCTGGATGGCTAGTTGCGAATCGGCACCCTTGGGGTAACTGACTCCCGGACGAAGCGGAAAAAGACAAAGCTCCCCGGGATGGCGATAAACGTCGTTGACCGCTCCCGCTCGGTGAAGGTACGCCACGCCCAGCATCTCTTCCACCTCCGGCACCAGCTTCGGCGCCCCGCGCGACGCAGTCCGGAGCGCCGCCTCGAACTGGCCGATAGCCGCGTCCATCTCGCCCTGATAGGCATAGACCTGCGCCAGTCCAAGCCGCAACGCCACCGAATCGGCAGGCGAGTGCCCGGCCCCGTCCGCTTCCGCGGCCAGCTTCTTTGCGCGGGCCTTCAGATCCGCGAACGATTGCTGCCGTAGGGAGCACGAAAGTTTCAGATCGGTATTCCAACCGGCAGGCTTGGCAAAGTTCGCCAAAGCTGCCGCCGCTTCACTGAACCCGCTAACATTCACGTCAAATCGGATGTTACCTTCCGCGCGAAGAGCCGCCTGCCTGGCGCGCTGTGACTCCGTGATTCCGGCTATTTCCTGCACCGCCAGAACCTTGACGATTGCGAAACCGGTAGGCAGCCGGAACACCGGCGAAACCTGCCCTGGGCCCAGCCCCTGCACAGCGGTTCGAATCTCCGCCCGCAGTGTCGAGGGATCCACCAAGCCCAGCATGCCGCCGTCCAGCGACGTGGCATCCACGGATTTCTCGCGGGCGAGAACGGCAAAATCCGCGCCTTTTTCGACGATCTCCGTCCGGACGCGAGCCAGTTCCTCGCTTGAACTCAGCACCAGGATCCGCAACGGGATGGCGTTGGACGTTTTTACCTGGCCGGGGGATAAGACCACGAAGCACAGCAGTAGGCAAAATAGAACGCGAGACAAATACACCTCCCTAGGTTCCAACATGATAGCGCAAAACGCCCACGCTTCAGCAGTTACGATCCGCTACCGGCTGGACCGGACACGCGACGCCACGGCCACCGGCCGGTAGCCCACCCCGGCGTACTCCGGCGCCTGCGGCACAAACTGCGCGTCGAAGCGCGGATCCGGCGGGTCGAAGGTGTTCGCCGCCCGGTCAATCGTCCCCCGCAGATCGTTCGTCTCCCCGTGGATGAACGACTCCCGCACGCCGCCCCCGCTGGTAATGTCGATCTCGTAGCGCGCCCCCGTCGAGATCCCGCCCTTTGCCGTGTTGTTCCAGAAGATCGACTTCACGTAAGTGCTGCCCGTGCCGTTGTCGTCCACCCCGGCCCAATTCCCGGTAAACGTGCAGCGCGTCACCTCCGCCCGTGACCTCTCGAACACCGACATCGCCCCCGACCCGTTCTCCGCGTGATACTCCCCGCCCGTCAGCAGGCCGATATAATCCACACCCACATTCGCGATGTTGCCGACAAACAGGCAGTTGTCGAGCGTGGCGCGGCTGCCGTGAAGGAGGTCGAACGCCGCCCCTGTGACCTGCGTCCGGTTGTCGCGGAAAATGCAGTCGCGGAACACCGCCGCGTCGAGCATCTGGCCCAAGTGTTCCACGGACACCCCGGCACCGCACGGACTGGTCCAATTGCCCACCACCTCCACCCGCTCGATGGTCGGATAGGACCGCGCATAGATCTTGATGCCCCCGCCATCCAAATAGAAGAAGGGTGTCTTCGGCACTTCATCCGACTCGATTGGCGAGATTCTGCCCGTGCCGGTCGAGTAGTTGTTCGCCCCGGTGACGCGAAAGCCCCTCATCACGGTCTTCGGCGATATCCCGTCGCCAAAATAGACCACGTGATTCACGACCGCCGGGAAACTTGCCGCCTTTTTGTCCGCGATGGCCGGATTGGCTGCGGTCAACACCACTTCGCCCACCGCTTCGAGCGTGATCCCGTCGTGGCGCCTGTTGAACCAGATCAGCGCCTGCCCGTGGGCCGTCGGCCGATAAGTCCCCGCATGGACATAGACGGTCTTGTTGGTCGGATCCTTCGCGGCCGCCTCAAGCGCCGCTTGGATGCTGCCTCCCGGCGTAACCCGGTATGCGCGCGCCGTCGCGTCGAGCGTCACACCGCCGCCTGCGTCGCCTCGCTGGCCAGTTGTGTCGCGACGCTGGGTGAGACCGCGCACCGGCACCACGACGGCAGCGCCAACCATCCGGAGGAACGCACTTCGGCGCATGAACGGCAGTCTAGCACGAATGCGCGAAGGAGTCGGCCCGCCTTCAACCGCACTTGGCCGCCCCGGCTCCACCGAATCAACATCTCAAACCGAGCCACGACCGCAAGGGAGTGTTTGTCCGAACCCTCCGCAGCAATTCGTGAACAAGCAATCAACGCAAGCCCCCTACACCGCGACCGGCCGGAATCCTCGACCGGCCACCGACGACCCCCACCGACGCATCCACAAGACCAGACATCTTTCTATTAGGTTTAAACGATAACTCTCCGACTCTCAAATTCCGCGTTGACGAACATTGACACACCCCCTTGACACCGGCGTGTTTTTTGGATAAAGTTTTCCAAGCTGTGTCAGGGGGGGATGGTTCGGGGTAGCCCGCCAGTTCCCGTGCTTTCAAGCGCTGTCGAAGCCCTGACGGGCCATGGCAGAAGCGTTCGTTTTCGCCTTGCGTCCCAGGACGCCCGGCGGATGGCGCTAACGAAGAAGGAGAGGATTAGCAGTGACAAAAAACCTCAGAAGGCTTTTCATTGGCCTCACAGTGGTCCAGTGTCTGTTGCCACTGGCCGCACTTGCTCAGGTCACCACGGGTACCGTGACCGGGCGCGTAACAGACCCGTCGGGCTCCGTCATTCCCGCTGCAGAGGTAGTTCTGATCAGCGAGTCGCAGAATACCAGGAGCGCCGCGGTCAAAACCAACGGTAGTGGCGACTACGTGATTCCGAACGTCACGGCCGACACCTACAGCATCGAAGTCACCGCGCCGGCGTTTAAGAAAGAGCTCGTGAAGGGCATCGCGGTGTCGGGCGGCGACCGTGTCGGTGTACCCCAGATCGCGCTTCAGATCGGCGGATCCACCGAAACAGTAACGATCAGCGCCGAACAAGCCCTTCTGCAAACGCAGACCGGCGAGCGTTCGTATGCGATTGAAACCAAGTCAATCGAAAGCCTGCCCATCCAGCACGGAAACTTCTTCAACGCTGTGGCGTTTACCCCAGGGGTAGACGGCTCCATCGGCACCGGCAGCACTGCTCGCCTCGGCGGCCAAAGCCAAGACAACATCATGATGGATGGCGTCTCGGCGATGGATACGGGCAACAATGGCCAGATGCTCTCGCTGAACATCGAATCGATCGGCGAAGTGAAAGTCCTCACGCAGGGCTACCAAGCCGAATACGGCAGAGCCAGTGGAATGCAGATCACGGCCGTGACCAAGAGCGGCTCGAATCAGTACCACGGGGCCGGCTACGGCATCTTCACCGATACGTCATGGAATTCCAGATCGTGGGTTGCCCAGAAAAACGGCGATATCCCCGTCTTCACCAGCCTGCAGACCTACGGCTACACCATCGGTGGTCCCGTTTCGATCCCGAAATTGTACAACGGGAAAAACAAGTTCTTCTTCTTCTACGCGCATGAATACAGGCCCCAGTCGATCCTCGCCAATGGTGGCGGCGTCGTCCGGTTGCGGCTGCCAAGCGCGCTTGAGCGGGGAGGCGATTTCTCGCAGAGCGCCGACCAAAACGGCAACCCGATCCCCAATCTGATCGACAACACGAACGGGCAGCCCTTCGCCGGGAAGGTCATCCCGAAGAGCCGCTTGTATGCTCCGGGCGTCGCGGTGCTCAGCCAGTACCCGCTGCCGAACCTCGCGCAGGCGCCAGGAACCAACTATAACTACCAGCTGAATCCTGCCGCTTATGATCAGCTCACTCAGCAGCCGGTCGTCCGCTTGGACTATCAGTTCACACCGAACATCCGCGTCTCGGGCAAATACTCCGGCCAGCTTCAGCGTCCAGTAGTTCAGATCGGGTCTCTCCCCGGTTTCAATGACGCCTACGTGCCGTATCCGACCATCACCAACCTCGGGGCTACGTTCGACTGGACGATCTCTCCCACCACGTTCCTTGAAGTGACCTATGGAAGCATCAAGAACCAACTCGCGGGCGGCAACAACGGCGGTCTCGATACGAGTCCTGCTTCGAACCGGCTGAACACTCTTGGGGCCTTCCCGGAATTGTATCCGAACGCGGGCGTGGTGGATCCAGCCTATTACGATTACAAAGTCCTGCAAGCCACAAAGCCGGTTTTCTGGGACGGTAAGAGCGTGAACCTGCCGCCGATCTTCGGTTGGGGCAGTCTGATTGGAGCAGCGCCTCCGAACCTGCAGTTCCCCGGCTGGCTGAACATCAACAAAACCCAGGATGTGGCCGGCAGCGTGACCAAAATTGTGGGACGGCATACGCTGAAGGCTGGCGCTTACCTGAACCACAGCTACAAGGCGCAGAATGTGGGCACCAGCGCGAGCTTCCAGGGGAACGTGAACTTCGGCAATGACTCGACCAATATTCTGGACAGCGGCTTTGGCTACGCGAACGCCGCGCTCGGAGTCTTTACGCAGTACCAGCAGGCGTCCAAGTTCATCGAAGGCGACATGGTTTACAACCAGATCGAAGGTTTTGTCCAGGACAACTGGAAAGTGAACAGCCGCCTGACGCTGGACTACGGCCTGCGCCTTGTGAATCAGGGCCCGCAGTATGACATCAACGGCACTGCGTCGAACTTCTTCGTCGCACAGTGGAAGGCTTCGCAGGCCCCCGTACTCTATACAGCCGGCTGCAACAACGGTGCGGCGACCTGTTCTGGCAACGCTCGTAACGCGTTGAATCCGCTCACAGGGCAGGTTGTATCGGCGGTTGGCGCGGCGAACACGCAGGCGCTGATCGGCACTCCTGTTCCCGGCACGGGCACTACGTTGAACGGTATCGTAGCTGCCGGTAAAGGCATCGACAAGACGAATTACGTTTGGCCAAAAGTGGTGTTCGCGCCCCGGTTCGGCTTTGCGTACGACGTGACAGGGAAGTCCGACTGGGTAATCCGCGGGGGTGCCGGGTTGTTCTACGACCGGCCCGATGGCAATACGGTCTTCTCGACTCCGGGCAATCCACCGGCCGCAACGGCTTCGGACTTGCGCAACGGGAATCTGGCGTCCCTCGGCCAGGGCGGGTTGAGCCCGCTGCCCGTACCGGGACTGGTCACCTTCCAGTACAACGCCCAGGTTCCGTCGTCAGTCCAGTGGAACGTCGGCGTCCAGAAGCAGCTCCCCTGGGCCTTGGTCGCCGATTTTTCTTACGTTGGCAACCATGGCTACAACCGGTTGGGAGCGTTGCAGAATGGAGACTTGCAAAACCAGAACGCAGTTGACCTCGGCACCGCGTACCTGCCCAAGTACCAGGACCCGACTCTCGGCACGCCGAGCATTCCGGGTGGGTCGGCTTACACAACGAACCTGCTCCGTCCCTACGCAGGTCTGGGCAGCATCAATCAGAACACGACGACCTTCCATGACACCTATCACTCGATCCAGGCGACCCTGAATCGGCGATTCGCACATGGGCTTTCGTTCGCGGCCGCCTACACCTATGGGATCTCGCTGACGGGCAACACCGGACTGATCTATCGGTATACGCACAACACCGATGGAACGATTTCGGTGCGCTCCGACCAAGCGCAGTACGAAGCCCTGAACAACACCCTCGACCGTCGGCCGCACTTCCTCAAGGTCAACTCGACTTGGGAACCGACCGGCTTCAAAAACATGGGTGGCTTCGTTCATCAGTTGACAAAGGACTGGCAGTTGTCGGGCATTCTGACGGCAGCTTCCGGAACGGCCTACAGTCTCGGCTACGGCTATAACTCCAATGGAAACAGCGTGAACATCACCGGTTCTCCAGACTACGGCGGTAGAGTGGTTCTGGGCAGCAACCTCGGCAGCGGATGCTCGAGCGATCCCTTCAACCAGTTCAAGGCTTCGGCCGTGACTGGGCCGGCTTACGGCAGCGTAGGCTTGGAATCGGGCCGCAACTACCTTCGCGGCTGCCCGATCGTGAACGTCGACAACTCCGTCGTGAGGAGATTCCGCTTCTGGAAGTTCCAGGAATCGCGTCGCTTCGAGTTCCGTGCGGACATCTTCAATACCCTCAACGCCGTGATTCTGAACGGTCGCAACGGGACGGCTACCTTCAACAACCCGACCGCCATGGCGCTGCAGAACAGTCAGTACAATGCTGACGGCACCATCGCTTCGGGTCGCTCGTTGCCCAAGAACGCAGGCTTCGGCGCCGCAAACAGCGCCATGGGTATGCGCAGCATCCAACTCGAGGTCCGCGTAGCCTTCTAGGCCGCGCGTCAACTTCCGCATCTTCAACCCAACGGTGCGCGCCGCTAAACACGGCGCGCACCTTCTTTTTTGTGGGCCGACAATTCCGCCGAGCCGCGACCGCGAGGGACCGTTTGTTCGGGCCTCCGCCCCTTCATCCCCGCCGGTTGCCATTTTAGGGTGCTGTTGTTGCCCGGGTCTTGCGCTAGTCGCTAGTTCACCCCAGCCGAGCCGCGACCGCAAGGGAGCGTTTATTCGGGCAACCGCCCCTTCATCCCCGCCGGTTGCCATTTTATGGTGCTGTTGCCCGGGTCTTGCGCTAATCGCTAGTTCACCCCAGCCGAGCCGCGACCGCAAGGGAGCGTTTATTCGGGCAACCGAAGATGCGCCGCGTTACCGCCACCTGCAGTTTTCAGGTCACCTCCGCCCCTTCCAAAGCCGCAACGGCGCGCCTGTATTCCTTCCCCCCCCGCAGGTTGCATATTTTTATGGTGCTGTTGTCTTTACGGTCCTACCTTCGAATGGCTGCGAGATACGCCCTCACCGTCTCCGCATCCGGGGCCATCGGTACCGCCTTCAGATACTGCCTCTTTATGGTGCTGTTGTTGCACGGGTCTTGCGCTAGTCGCTAGTTCACCCCAGCCGAGCCGCGACCGCAAGGGAGCGTTTATTCGGGCAACCGAAGATGCGCCGCGTTACCGCCACCTGCAGTTTCCAGGTCACCTCCGCCCCATTCCAAAGCCGCAACGGCCCGGCTGTATGCCTTCCCCCCCCGCAGGTTGCCTATTTCGTAACAGTTCAGCCCCGTGGTTTGGCGGGTAGGAGCGAAGGTGCGGGAAGGCCCGCGCGGTGTGAGCGGACAGCCTGTTTGAGGTAGTCGAGAGGATTGCGGCCCTGGACGCGGCAGGTTTGGGTGGCTGTGAGAAGG
>CAIVPR010000051.1 GCA_903907865.1 uncultured Acidobacteriia bacterium | reverse complement strand
GTCGATGATCCCCGTATAACCTGTCCGAGCCGGGATCGGGCTTGTAAAACCGTTTGTCGTCATGATGAGGTTTGCCTTTCCCGCCCTGCACTCTAATCCTTGTCACACAGGCTGACTCATCAAGCTTGACACAGAGGGCAGTGCCTTTGTCGCCGCAATCTTCGCCTTCCATCCGCTCCACCTTACATCTGTCGCGTGGATAACCGAACGCAAGGACGTGCTTTGCGCCTCTTTTTGGTTTCTCGGGCTTCTTCTCTGGGTCCGCTATACCGAAAAGCCTGGTCCTGTGCGCTATGGGATCTCGCTGCTGGCCTTCGCCTTCGGCCTGATGTCGAAGCCCATGATCGTCACCGTCCCGGTCCTCCTGCTCCTGCTTGACATCTGGCCCCTTCGACGTCCCTTCTCCCGACCCGTCCTTCTCGAGAAGCTTGGACCGGTTGTCCTCGCGGTACTCGGTTCCGCCGGCATCCTCACCACCCACAGCGGAGCCATGATCGCACTCACCGAGTACCCGCTGTCTTTTCGCTTTCAAAACTCCCTGGTCTCGCTCGTCGAACACCTGCGCAGCTCGTTCTGGCCGGACAAGCTCTCCATTGCATACCCGATCCCGGCAAACATTTCGTACTCGAGCACCCTCGTCGCATTCGCGATCCTCGCCGCAATGACGGGCTCCTGCCTTGTCTACCGGCGCAGGATGCCTTGGCTGATCGTCGGCTGGGCTTGGTTCCTGGTCACCATCTTTCCGGTCATCGGTCTTATCCAGATCAGCATCGGTGCCCGCTGGGACCAGTACATGTACGTTCCCCTGGTCGGCATCGCGATCATGGTGGCGTGGGCTGCAGCGGATTTGGCAAGCCGGGTCCCGCAAACACGCTGGCTCGTGACCCTCGGCGGACTGCTTGCATGCGGTGCCCTCGCGGCCTCCGCCAGCGTTCAGCTCCGCTACTGGAGATCTGCCGAGCCTCTCTACCGACACGCCATCGAAACGATACCCAACAACCACCAGGCTTGGTACTACCTCGCCCACTACCTCGCCGCCCAGCCTGGCAGAGCCGAGGAGGCCCTTGCCGCCGCCCGAGAAGCATCCCGCCTCCGGCCCGATCTCCACCAACTCCACACCAACGTAGCCATGCTGGCGCGCCAACTCGGCCATTCCGGCGAAGCCCTCAGCGAGGCCGAGGCCGCCATCCGTCTCGCCCCGGCGGAAGTAGAACCATTGGTGATCGCGGCCAGTGCGCTGCGCGATGACGGACGTCCGCAGGAGGCCCGTTCGCACGTGGATCGCGCCTTGGCTCTCGACCCCAACAATGCCACCGCCCACGACCTCCTGGCACAACTTCTGATCGACGCAGGTTCGGTGAACGAAGCCATCCCCAACCTTGAAGCCGCCATCCGCAGTGATCCAGCGGACGGCTTGGCCGAAGGTCTCCTTGGTGTCGTTCTGTTCCGGCAGGGTCACCTGGAGGATGCACTTCCACATCTCGAAAAAGGAGCTTCCCTGCAATCCGGCCAATGGCAAGTGGAATTCTGCGTCGGAACCATCCTCTCGACCAACCCGTTGCGCCAGGTCGACGCCATCTCGCATATGGAGGCGTCGATAAGGGCCAAATCCGACAATGCCGCAGCCCACCGCAACTTGGCCATCCTGCAGTTAAGAAACCCCGAACTGGCTGCGCAAGCCATCCCCCACCTCCGTGAAGCGTTGCGATTGGAACCCGACCCCAATGTCCGCCGCATCCTTGACCAATTGGAGCGAAGGCAGCCCGCGCGGTGACCGCAGGCCCGTAGCCGCCGCTTGCCCGGATCTCCCCGCAGGACATTCACCATGGAGCAACTGCAGATGTTCGGAGTCTCCTGGAGGTTGATTGATCCTGTCTGCCGAAGAGTGGCACAATGAAGCTGTGCCTACCGTGCTGCGGTCTGGCCCGTACCGGGTCTATTTCTTTAGCCACGAGCCGAACGAGCCGCCCCATGTCCACGTAGACCGCGACGACCAATCGGCCAAATTCTGGTTGGACCCGGTCACATTGGCACTGAATCTGTGATGGAGAAATGGAATGCAAGGTTCAACGATTAGACCTGGGGAACGCGTCAAGGACGTGCACATTGACGAGGACACACTCGCGGTCGACCTTTTGGATGGCCGCACGATTGTCGTGCCCTTGGCTTGGTACCCGAGGTTGATGGACGCCACTCCTTCCCAGCGTCGGTCGTGGCGGGTAAGTGCAGCCGGATATGGAATTCACTGGCCTGAGATTGACGAGGATCTCAGCACAGCCGGGTTGCTCCGGGGTGCGCCCGCAGCGGTCGAGCGCGTGTTGGCCGGGGCATAATCCTAGGGGACCCGGACCGGGTGGCGGCTTCCACACCCCTCATTCGCGACCAGATTGTCGTCGGCTCCGGTGGCGAGAAGCGCGCGAACTACTTCCAAGAATTTCTTGCCGGACGCCCACAGCAGGCAATCCCGCCATTCCAAGCTCTGACGTTGACGTCCGATCCTTTGTCCGGCAAGGCCCGAACGAGCGAAGACCCGACGCGCCCTCTGAGTTGATACCGCTTCATCACATTCCTCCCGGCACGCCGTCGAGGCTGGAACGGGATGAGGCTGCGGCAAAGGAGCCTCAGGCGAAATTGGTCAATGAACAAGCATTCGTGCCGCTCCTTCACCCACCCCGCGTCTCTCGTTTGCGATACGATGATGGTAGAGATCGATGCTAACCCAAAGTCCCAAGACCCACATGATTCATGCCCGCATCGACCCCGACCTTAAGGAAGCGGCCGAACAGGTCTTCGGAAAGATCGGCATCTCGACCACGGAAGCAATTCGGCTGTTCCTGAAGCAGGTCGAGTTGCATCAAGGCCTGCCCTTTCCCGTGACTGTCCCGAACGCCGAGACGGTCGCAGCGATGTTGGAAGCCAATGATTCAGCCCGGCTCAACCGGTACGCGTCGTTCCGGGAGCTCCGCGGAAAAATGTGATGCCCCTCGCACTTCTCACGACGACCGCGTTCGAACGCGATCTACGGAGGATTGAGAAGCAGGGCAAGGACTTGGACAAGCTGGAGGTCATCGTGGATCTGCTTCAGGCGCAGCAGGCGCTGCCATCCCGTTGCCGCCCACACCCTCTCCGGGGCAACTGGGCAGGTCATTGGGACTGTCACGTCGGGCCCGATTGGTTGCTTCTCTACAGGTTCACGAATACATCGTTGACCTTGGTTCGGACCGGAAGCCATAGCGAGTTGTTCGACTAAACCCAACCCGCTCCCCGGTGATAAACTCCAAACATGTTCCAGGTTCAGCGTTCCCCCGAAGTGCACGACGCCGTCGTGATCGGTTCCGGAGCCGGCGGCGGCACAACCGTCAAAGTCCTCACCGAAATGGGCGTCAAAGTCACGCTCATCGAGGCCGGCCCCATGCTCAATCCCAATAAGGATTTCAAGGAGCACATGTGGCCCTGGGAGGTCGACCACCGCGGCGTCGGCCCCAACGCCGAGAACTACTTCGGCAAGGACATATACCCCTTCGGCTACTTCCTCGCCCCCAACGGCTACTGGGATATCCCCGGCGAACCCTTCACCGTCGCCCAAGGCTCCGAGTTCAAGTGGTTCCGCTCCCGCATCACCGGCGGACGCACCAACCACTACGGGCGCATCTCCCTCCGCTTCGCCGACTACGATTTCAAGCCCTACTCCTTCGACGGCCTCGGCACCGACTGGCCCATCACCTACGATGAAATGGCCCCCTACTACGACAAGGCCGAGGACTTCATCGGCATCACCGGCACCCGCGAGGGCATCCGCTCCGCGCCCGACGGCAAATTCCTGCCCCCCGTCCCGCCCCGCGTCCACGAGCAACTCGTCATGCGCGCCGGCAAGAAACTGAATATCCCGGTCATCCCGTCGCGCATGGCAATGCTGACGAAATCCATCCACGGCCGCGCCGCCTGCCACTATTGCGGCCAGTGCGGACGCGGTTGCCGGACAGCCTCGGCCTTCACCTCCAGCCAGGCCATGATTTTCCCGGCGATGAAGACCGGCAACCTGACGATAGTCAACAATGCCATGGCGCGGGAACTACTGGTGGACGACAGCGGTCGCGTCAAGGCAGTCTCGTACATCGATAAGGCGACCAAGACCGAGAAGCAGATCCGCTGCCGCGCCGTCGTCGTCGCGGCGAGCGCCTGCGAATCGGCCCGGCTGCTGCTGAACTCGAAATCGACCAAGTTCCCGAATGGCATCGCCAACAGTTCGGGGCAGGTCGGCAAGAACCTCACCGACACCGTCGGCTACTCGCTGGGCGGCAACGTACCAGCGCTCGAAGGGATGATGCGCCACAACAGCGACGGCATCGGTGGCATGCACGTCTACGTGCCGTGGTGGGAACTGGACAAGAAGAACAAGGACTTCCCCCGCGGCTATCATATTGAGATCGGCGGCGGTTTCGGCATGCCGCAGATCGGGTCGTTCCGGGGCGTGGCAGCGAAGGCGGAAGGCTACGGGTCGCGTTTGAAGGATGCGATCCGCCAGTCCTACGGCGCGCAGGTCAGCTTCGCGGGACGCGGCGAGATGATCCCCAACGAGCATTCCTTCTGCGAGATCGACCCCAACGTGGTCGACCAGTGGGGCATCCCTGTGCTCAAGTTCCACTTCCGCTGGAGCGAGTACGAAGTCAAGATGGTGCAGCACATGCATCGGACGTTCACAGACCTCATCCAGGCGATGGGCGGAACCCCGAACGCCAAGCCGTTCCCGCAGAACGCCAGCGCGGTATCGGTGGGCGGCGAAATCATCCACGAGGCGGGTACGGTCAAGATGGGTGCCGACCCCAAGACCAGCGTGCTCAACAAATTCAGCCAGGCGCACGAAGTGCGCAACCTGACGGTGGTCGATGCGGCTCCGTTCAACGGCAACCCGGATAAGAACGTGACGCTGACCATCGTGGCCAATGCGTGGCGCTCGGCCGAACATCTGGCGGACGAAATGAAGAAGGGGGAGGTTTAAGCAAATGCACGACGTATCCCGTCGAGAACTATTCCGCATCGTCGGACAGTCGATGGTGCTCACGACTGCCGGTGTGGGAGTGCTGGAACCGGCCTTGGCGCAGCACGTTCATATCGCGCTGGCCGACGCGAAGTCGCTCTCCGGTGGCCCGAACTTCGTGCCCAAGGCGTTCACCAAACACCAGTTCGCCACGTTGCGGCACTTGGCGGAGTTGATTGTCCCCGGAGCGACTGAATCCGGGGCCGCCGAGTACATCGACTTCCTCTCCAGCCACAACACGGAACTTGCCGCGATCTTCAGCGGCGGCTTCATCTGGCTGGACCTCTATATGACGAAGAAGTACGGGGCTGATTTCCTGGCCGCGAAACCGGCTCAGCAGACGGAACTGCTGGACAAATTGTCCTACCGGGCGAATCGGTCCGTGGAAGTGGCGGGCGGAGTCCAGTTCTGGACTTGGACCCGCAACATGGTGGTGGACGCCTACTACACCAGCCCGGTCGGGGTGAAGGACGTCGGCTTCATGGGCAACGGAGCCATGAGCGAGTTCAGCGTGCCGAAAGAGGCGGTGGATTACGTGATGAAGCGGAGTCCGTTCGCCAACGAGGGATAAGGAACAAGGGTTCTCACAGAGTACACGGAGTTCACGCAGAGTTCACAGTACGAACCTGACCTCCCAAGGGTTTTAGTTCTTACTGCGTACTCTGCGTGCCCTTACTCTGCGTACCCTGCGGGAACCTCATTGACAACCCTTCCATGACAGACAACGCCATCACAGGTGCGATCATGGACGCGGCGTACCACATCCATACCCGCCTCGGCCCGGGCCTACTCGAATCAGCCTACGAGACGATTCTGGTCCACGAGTTGACCAAGCGGGGGCTGACAATCATCCGCCAACCCCTGATCCCTGTCACCTATGAAGAGATTACTGTGGAAACCGGATTCCGTGCGGACCTGATTGTCGAAAACCGCATAATCGTCGAAGTCAAATCGGTGGAATCCATCGCTCCAGTCCACAAGAAACAGCTCTTAACATACTTGAAGCTTACCGACAAGCGTTTGGGCCTCCTGATCAACTTCAACGTCGTCTCGATGAAAGACGGGATCACCCGCATCGCCAACGGCCTCCCCGACGACCAACCCCAATTGCACCAGCCCCCCGCATAGCATACAATCCTATTCATGAAAAGCTCGCCGATGTCCTGTCTCCTGGCCGTCCTGTCGGCGACGGTCGCGGCGAATGCCGGCATCATCAACTCATCCGCGGTCGATCCGACACTCTTCAACCTGACCACACTGGCCACGGGCGCGGGCCTTTTCACTGACATCACCCTGGCCCCCGACGGCTCCGCGTTGATTTCCAACAGCCCGCACTACGGCTCCACGCAACCGCAGCTCCTATACATGAGCCCATCGGGGACCCTTGGCTCGTCCGTTTACGGTTCGACCTACGACGGTTCGAGCATTACGGGAATGTTCACCGGGTCCGTTCAACTGGGCAATCAGATTGCGGTCGGAACCTACGGCATCTACCAGGGAAAAGATACAATCACCATCCTGCAGCCCGGAGCCACGCCCTCTTCGGCAATGACCGCTGTCGCAAGCCTGCGCATGAACTACCCGACCACCAACTGGTACCACTCCACCGTCGGCATGGGCGCTCGTCCCACCCCGGGCGTGTCCGGCTCCTACGATCTAGTCATCAACGTAGGCTCCGAGTATGACAACGTTCCCACACCCTCCACGGACACGGTCACCCTCACCGGAGTAGGCTTCAGTTCGACGCCCTCTGCAAATCTGAGCGGGGATTCGCTCTACCTGATCCGGATCAACACCAACGGGTCCCAGCCCGCGGTAACCGCCGTTCAGCAGGTTGCCACCGGAATCCGGAACGTCTACGGAATCGCCTTCAATGCGGCTGGCGACATGTATTTCACGGACAATGGCATGGAGGAGTTGCCGCCGGGCAGTACCCAACCAGTGCCAACCGGCGACGAGCCGCCGCAAGCGGACGAACTCAACATGATTCCGGCCAGCCAGCTCGGTGTGGGAGCCCCGGTCGATTTTGGTTTCCCCAACTGCTATGTGCAATACGCCTATGGCAGCATCCCGGGCGTGAACGTCGGCACCGGATGCATCCAACCAGTGATCGCGTTTCAGCCCGTCACAGACAGCAACGGCGTTCAGCACGAGCTCGAGGGGCCGACAGACCTGGCCTTTGCCCCGTCCAACTTCCCGGCACCCTTCAACAACGGAATCTTTGTCGGCTTCGTCGGCGGCGAAGACCCCAACGATGAGGCGGGTATGGCCTACTACAGCTTCGCCACCCACTCGTATACCCAGTTCATTCAGGCGTCGAATCCAGCGATCCACAACATCCTCGGCCTCACCTCGACCGACAACGCCCTGTATTTTTCGGACTTCACCGGAACCGTGTACGAACTCCAAGCGGCCGCCACGCCGGAACCTTCGTCTGGACTACTTGTCGGGCTGGCGATGGCGGTCGGTGCGCGTTACCTCGGCAGGCGTAGACTTCGCTGATCACGATGGAAATACTGGAAACCCCGCGCCTCCGACTCCGACCCCACCGGCTCGATGACTTCCCCGCCCTGGCCGCAATCTGGGCCGACCCCATCGTCGTCCGCCACTTCGGTGGCAAACCCTTCTCCCAAGAAGACGTTTGGACGCGCCTCCTCCGCTACACCGGACACTGGGCCCTGCTCAATTACGGCTACTGGGCGGTGGAGGAGAAATCAACCAACCTGTTTATAGGGGACATCGGCTTCGCCGACTACCACCGCGACATCCACCCGCCCCTCGACTGCCCGGAGATCGGCTGGGTCCTGGCTTCCCAGTCGCACGGAAAAGGTTACGCGACCGAGGCGGTCCGAGCCGCGCTCGCGTGGGCTGACACCACTCGCGGTTGGCCGCAGACCTGCTGCATCATCCACCCCGACAACACCCCGTCCATCCGCGTCGCCGAAAAGTGCGGCTACCGCAAGACGCTGCGGACCGAGTACAAGTCGCAGCCCTCGATCCTGTTCACCCGGCAACGCCCCGACTAGGCGTTCATCACCCGCGCCATCCGGTCAATGGCCTCGTCCACCTGGGCGGTGGCAGTAAACCCGATCGTCACCGCGTCCACACACCCCAGATTCATCGCGAATCGCATCGCCTTGTCGCGATCCTCGAAGCTGGTGAACTGGCCCTCGCCGCACAGCTTCATGGAAATCACGCCCATGCCCTGCGAGTGGACCTTCCTTGTGTGCGCCACCACTTCGTCGACATCGCCAGGAATATTCTGATCCTGCGTACTGTTGACATCCATCCGCGTGCCGTTGTGGTTCATACGGATCATCGCGATATCCAGCCACTGGTTGCCCGGAATCGTCCGCAGCGCGGGCAACCCGTGGATCGACGCCCCGTGCGAAAGGATCGCCTTCTTTCCCTTCGCCTGGGAAAAATGGTCCTTCAACGAGGCATAGTCCGCTTCCCATGACGCTGGCCGGATGCAGTGGATCAACAGGATGTCGAGGTAGTCCGTCTGCAGTTGCTTCCGGAAGAGGTCGATCTTGGCCGGGGCCGGGTCACCCTTGGGCGGCGTGCCGTACTTCGTCATCAGCGTGTACGATCCGCGCGGCAGCCCTTTCAACGCGATACCCAGCATTTCCGGCATGCCCGGATACGTTTCAGAGGTTTCGAAGAAGCGGATTCCGCGGTCGTAGGCGTGCCGGACAAGTTTGGTGAAGCCCTCCTGTCCCAATTCCCGCTGCGCCCGGCCTCCATGCGTGCCGGTCCCGAGTGCCAACCGCGTGACCTTCACGCCCGATTTGCCCAGAGTCACCAAATCCGTGGCCGAGCGCTTCGCAGGCGCGGCGACAGCGGTGGCGGTCGCGGCAATTGCCGCCGTGGCCAGAAATTCGCGTCTCGAGTTTATTGACATCGAAAACCTCCTTACACCTACGAACGTATCATATAAGTTTGACAGCCACCACAGCAGGAGAACTCGCAGCCAAACTGGGTTTGATTTATTCCGGTGACCCAAGTCGCGTCATCGGTGGGGCGGCTTCCCTGGAAGACGCCGCCACGGACCACCTCGCCTTCGTCGGCTCCCCCAAGTACTTCGCGGCAGGCGTCGCATCCCTAGCGGGAACGGTGGTCGCACCGCCAGAATACACAGCGCCCGACGGCCAGACCGTCCTTCAATCTCCCCAGCCCCGCGCTCATTTCGCCCGTGCTCTGGCGCTGATCTTCCCCCAGCCCACGCTGATCCCGGGCATCCATCCAACCGCGACCATAGACCCCTCCGCTCAGATCGACCCCACCGCCGAAATCGGCCCCTGCGTGTTCATCGGCCCCGAAACCCGAATCGGAGCCCGCACCCGCATCCTGCACGCTGCCTCCATCGGCGGCTCGGCGGTCGTGGGGGACGACTGCCTAGTCCACCCGCGCGCCACCGTCTACGACCGGGTCTCGATCGGCTCCAGCTGCGTCCTGCACTCGGGCTGCGTCATCGGTGCAGACGGTTTTGGCTTTGAGTTTTCCGGCGGGCGTTTCCAGAAAGTCCCTCAAGTCGGCACTGTGGACATCGGCGACGATGTGGAAATCGGGGCCAACAGCTGCATCGACCGCGCGGCCTTGGGCACCACGGTGATCGGGGACGGCACCAAGCTCGACAACATGGTCCACATTGCGCACAATTGCCGCATCGGGAAACATGTGGTGATCGCGGCGCAGACCGGCCTGGCGGGCGGTGTAACCATCGGCGACTACGCGATTGTCGGAGGCCAGGTCGGCGTGGGCGACAAGGCGCGAATCGAATCCCGCGCCGTCATCGGCTCCGGTGCCGGCATCTTGACGTCCAAGATTGTCCGCGCGGGCGAGCCCGTTTGGGGCACCCCCGCTCGCCCTTTGCGCCAGTACTTGAGCCAACTCGCGACCCTCTCGCGTCTGTCCAAGCGCAAGGGCGGAGCATAGCGGTGCTGGTCGTGGTCGGAGGACATTCCCGGAATATCGGCAAGACCTCCGTCGTCTGCGGCATCATCCGCGCCACCCCTGAACTCGACTGGACGGCCATAAAGATCACCCAATACGGCCACCATGTGTGCTCCAAGGGCGGCGAGCCCTGTGAATGCGCCGACCCCAGGCATCCCGTCGCCGTTTCCCAGGAAACCGGCGAGGCCCCCGACACCGACTCCGGCCGATTTCTCGCCGCCGGAGCCCGCCGGGCATTTTGGGTGCGCACACCCGGCGGCCATCTCGGTGCCGCCCTGCCCCGACTCCGCCAGATCCTCGGACTAGCCCCAAATGTCATCGTGGAATCCAACAGCCTACTGCAGTTCCTCAAGCCCGATTTCTGCTGCATGGTAGTTGACGGCTCGGTCCAGGATTTCAAGGCTTCCAGCCAGCGATTTCTGGACCGTGCCGACGCGTTGGTGGCCACATCCGACTCGCCACTGACATGGCCCGGCGTGCCCGCCAGCGTGATCGCCGCCCTGCCCCGCTTCGACGCGCCCGCTCCGGGCTACAAAAATCCCGCTCTCGTCAACAAGATTCTCGCCACACCCTAAAGTCCTTCGGCCATTCCGCCGATAGTACTACCAGATGACGGCTCAAACAATCGAAAGGCCTCTGGTCTCGGCGCCGCCCATGACCGACCCCAGGGCTGGAAAATACCTGACGTTCAAACTGGGCAAGGAAGAATTCGGCATCCCGGTTCTCAAGGTGAAGGAGATCATGGGAGTCCAGGACATCACCACGGTCCCGGGCACCCCCTCGCACCTGAAGGGAGTGCTCAACCTTCGAGGGAAAATCATCCCGGTGGTGGACCTGCGCCTGAAGTTTGCCTTTCCCGATGCCCCGTTTACGGAGCATACCTGCATCATCGTGGTGCAAGTCAACCAGGAAGGCGAATCGGCCATGATCGGCCTGATTGTCGACGGCGTGTCAGAGGTGCTAACCCTCTCGGCCGCCGACATCGAAGATCCGCCGGATTTTGGCGAAGGCGTCGAGACGCCTTTCGTGCTGGGAATTGCGAAATACAAGGGTTCCGTGAAGATCCTCCTCAAGATCGAAGATGTACTGACCTTGCAGGAGCTTCGCGGTCTGTCGAGCCTGGTGCACTAATGCAGGCCCGTCCGGCGGGTCAAACGGTATCCCCAATCGTCCCGCCGGACGTCTTTTGACAACAAGTCAACGGCGATCGCTCGGCTGGAAAGCTCGGACCATCCAGTCGCGCCGTCTATCGCTTCCCTTCGAACAGCTGGATGACGTCAGCTCGGGCTTGGGCTCGTGGGTCCTGCCGCACGCCAGTTGCATACTCCAGTCGCGCCCGATGCGGGTCGCCAGCCTTGATCAGCACGGCGGCGAGGTGGTAGCGGGCCACCGGACGGTCCAACCGCCGGAGCGACCTGTCGAGGAATTCAACGGCGTCGGCGAGCTTACCTTGGCGATAGTAGGTCCACCCGATCGTGTCGAGGATCGCCGGACTGTCGGGTGCAACCGCAAGCGCCTTCCGTCCCCAGAAAAGCGCGTCGTCGTAAAAGCCTTTCGCCGCCATCATTTCGGCCAGCTTGTTCATGACCGTGGGATTGGAGGGTTCGAGGTTGAGGGCCTGCTTGTAGTCGGCCAGCGCGCCATCCCGCGAGCCCTTGGCGAGTTCGATGTCCGCCATCAGAATGCGGGCATCCACACCATCGTGCTTTTCCACGAGAGCAGCCAAGCGTTTCCCGGCCGCTTCCGGGTCTCCCGACCGGAACTCAACGTTTGCGATCTCGCGTTCTGCCTCGGGATCGCCATCCACCGTCTTCGCGGCCTCGTAGGCCGCGCGCGCACCAGAAAGATCTCCGATTACGAGGAGGCTCGAACCGAGCAGTTTCTGCAACGGGACGGCCCGCGGCTCCCTTGCCACAGCCTGGCGCAGCAGCGCGAGATAGGCAGTCGATTGCCCCTGGCTCCGCATCGTATCACCGAGCAGGGACCAGCCGAATGGGTCGAGCGGAACCAGGGCGAGCCCGGCCTCAATGGACTTCCGAGCACCGGACAGGTCCCCTTTGTGGTCACGGATCGCGGCGTCCTGGTAAAAAAGCCCGGGCGAACGTTCCATGGACAAGCCCGCGTCGACCCCCCTGCGCGCATCCTCCCACTGTTTGTCGGCCAGGAGTGCGCTGTTCCGGTGAAACAAGAACACAGCGGTTGCCTTGTCGGCGGGTGTGGCTGCATCCAGCAGCAGCAGGGCGTTCTTAGCTCTGCCGGACTCGATCAGGATCTGTGCCAACCGCAGACGGGCCAACAGAAAACCGGGCTCCATCCTGAGGGCCTCCGCCAGCAGGTCGCCTTGCCGAAACGTCAACTTCCGCGCTCCCGCCAAGCGCGATTCCTGGAACCGAAAGAGCGCCGAGTTGAATTTGAGGTCCCGGAGCGCCTGAACGTCCCGTTGGGCAGACTGCAGATCCCCCCGGTCCAATGCCCGGTCCAAACGCTTGAGCAGCGCCGCCTTGTCTGCCGGATACTTCTTCAAGGTGTCCGCGACCACCGCATCGGCCTCCTGCCCGCGGCCCGCCAACAACAGCGTGCCGGCATAGACGTCGCGCAGTCCCGCCCTGTCCCCGTGTTCGTTGAGCAAGCGTTGGAATTCTGCGGTACCTTCGACGATCTTGCCGTGTGCAACCAGAATCTGCGCGTAGGCCGTCCAGGATTGTTCATCCCGAAGCTTCGAGATCGCCATCGCGGTCTTCTCCGCGCCAGCGGTATCGCCATCGGAGGCTTGCAGCCGGAGACGCAGCCGCAACGCGGGAGCGAAGCCCGGCGACATGGCGAGTGCCCGTGCCAGTTCGGCGTCGGCACCCCTGCGGTCCCGCGAGGTCAGCAGGACGCCCGCGTGGAGTACCGCGGCGTCGACTGAGTTCGGCGCGACCGACGCCACGGCGCTGGCCACCTCCACCGCAGTCTTGATGTCGTCGTGGGCCAGCAGCAACGCGATGCCTTGGTCCACGGCTGGCAGTTCGCCGTGTTTTGTCTGCGCGTAATTGGCCAAATGTACCAGCGCGGATGTTGTTTCTCCGAGTCTGACCTCCGTGAGCGCCAGCAGACCCAACGAAACCGTGTCGGATGGTTTGTCCGCCACCCTGTCTGCCAGCACCAGCCTCGCCTGTCGGAGGAGTTCCGGCTCCGCGCTCCGAAGCTTCAACAGGGCAAGCTGGTACTGCGCTTCCGCATGCCGGGGATTGAGCGACACGGCCTTCTGCAAGGCTTGCGCCGCCTGTTGGCCCTGCCCGGATTGCAGGTAGGTCATCCCGAGTTCGAACACGGGTTCCGCGTCCCTCGGCATGTTCTGCGCAGCCACACGGAACTCGACCGCTGCCTTGCGATAGTCCTTCTGATCCCGCAGACTTCGGCCCTTGGCAATTCGCTGGGCCGCGCGGCCTTCGGGCGTGTTCGGCACGCAGGCTGTCGCCCACACCGCCAAGAGTACTAGCGCAGAAAGTTTGATACGAAATCCCATCCTGCACGTCACCTCTCCAGAAACAGCGCACGTCCAGCCGCGCCGTAGGGCTGATGTTGGTCCTTGTAAGCCGCAGTAAGCCGCACACCGCGCGGCTCGTGCGATGAAAAGCGGTCTTAGGAAGTGCCTACTTGGGCGAGTAGCTGGTGGATATCATGGCCAAGATCACTTCCCGATCCACGTGGGCCTCGCGCAGCGCCACGATGGCATCGGAACTCAGGTCGTAGTCGGGAATCGACGTGCGCACCAGTTGCACAATCACGTACGGATCCACCTGGGCTTGCCACATCTTGATAATGGCCGAGTTGTCCATGGTGGTCTTGGGCCGCTTCGTCATCAACTGTTCGAATGCCGTGAGCTGCCCGCCCGCCACGGCACGGGCCTCGACCAGAGAATCGACCTCGCGGCGCTGCGCCAGCCTGCTGGGCAGGTGCCCGAACGCCAGCAGACATCCCGCAGCCAGCAAAAGAGACACCAACAGCAGCCGTGGCACCATGGTCCAGCTCCATCGCAGTCGGAACCGGGTCAGGAAGCAGCGATCACACTGGGATCTCTGGGTACCGGCGAAATGGTCCAGCGTGCCCAGTGGCTGCGTGCGCAGACGAAAGCTGAGACCGCAGTTCGGGCAACTGCGGTGGGCGGTCTTGCCGTGGTCGCCTTGGGCTGTTGCAATGTTTCGGACCGCGCCTAGCCTTGACGAAGGATCCGTACCGTTCGCGGCGTTGTCGACGTGGTCCGTGCTGTACCACTCCAACTTGTGATTCTGTTGTGTGCTTTGGCTCATGTTCCCTGAGTCTCCTGTTCTTTGTTGTTGTGCAGGTCTTGTTGTGCAGGTCCAAAACTGCTGGTGGCCGTGAGGGGCTATCGATTCCGCGTGGTGCTGTGAAAGAGAAAAATCCGCAGTCTGTCGTTGATTCCCGGTACGTGCAGTACTCCCCCTTTGTTCCAGCGCGATAGCTGCCGGGCCTGAGATCCAGTACTTCTAAAGCCTTGACAATATCAGGTCGGCATTACCCTGGTCAAGGAATATTTTACGTGACGTTTTTTGTCGTGAATTAAGAACTTCCAGAGGTGGAGCGCGCGGCGGTTTCAGTGGCATTTACCACTGAAACTTGACAAGGATTTTTGACTCCTACGCCACAACCAATTGGACTGCCGGTCCCCTTGGAGCCCAGACCCTCGGGTCCGAGGCTCGGAAAAAGGCGACGACTGGAGTGCCGACGGCCGCTGCCAAGTGCGAAACGCCGGAGTCGTTGCCTACGAACACCTTCGCACCCCGCAACCAACAAGCAAGTTCGTATAGATCCCCGAACCGCAAGGCGCCGGGCAGCGACTCCTCGGGCCCGCAGGTCCAATGCACCGGCATCCTACCGACAAGGCGTATCGCTGCCGCCTCGAACACGCCGATGGGTGCCCGCTTGGCAATTGCACTGGCAAATGGATGGATTACTGCGAACTTTCGTTCCACTGCGGGGCATGCAATCACTGGAAATGCTCGCGGAAATCCGCCGAGACCACGGGCCTGGTCGTTGTAAAAGTCACCGGCATGCCGCTTGCCATCCGGCAGTACGGACAGAAACTCCACACGCAGGCCGAGCCGCGCGGTCAACACCTTGAACTCTGGACGATTGCTCCCGTACCACGACACGATCCGGTCGAAGGCCCGCAACCGCTCCACGACATCGTCGGCCGGCAGAAACCCCAGCCGGTCCAGGCCGACACCAACGATGGACCGCGCACAATCCGCAAACCGGGCCAGCGCGACGTTCTGCCCCGCGCACCAGACCTCGGTGTAGTCGCCACGCAGCGATTCCATGGCCGGTAGGCTCACAATGAAGTCCCCGATCGCCCCCGGTCGTACCAACAACGTCCGCATGTGAATCCCGAATCCCCCGAACGGAATCCCAGTATAAGATAGAGATAGTTCACTTTAACCGGCGCCGCATGCCCACGTCCCACATCCTCACGGACCACATCGGAAACACCCCCCTCATCCGCTTGACGAGGGCGGCTGCGGCCTACCCCGGCGTCGAAGTCTACGCCAAGGCCGAGTACTTCAATCCCGGCGGCTCCGTGAAGGATCGCCCTGCGCTCAACATGATCCTCGAAGGCGAACGCTCCGGCCAACTCCGGCCCGGCGTGACCCTGATCGACTCCACGAGCGGCAACACGGGCATCGCCTACGCCATGATCTGCGCGGCGCGCGGCTACAAGGTGAAACTTTGCCTTCCCCAGAACGCCTCGCCGGAACGCAAGCGCATCCTGAAGGCCTACGGCGCGGAACTCGTCCTCACCCCCGGCGGCGAGGGCTCCGACGGGGCCATCCGCCGCGTCCGTGAAATCTACGCCGCGGACCCCGACCAATACTTCTACCCCGACCAATACAGCAACCCCGCCAACTGGCAAGCCCACTTCAAGACCACCGGTCCTGAGCTGATCGAACAGACCGGCGGCCGCATCACCCACTTCGTAGCGCTGCTCGGCACCAGCGGCACCTTCATCGGCACCTCCCGTCGCCTCAAACAGGACGTCCCCGGCGTCCAGTGTGTCTCCGCCCAGCCCTCGACAGGGTTCCATGGCCTCGAAGGCACCAAGCACATGCCGACGGCCATAGTCCCCGCCATCTACGACGAGGCGGTCGCCGACCGAAACCTCTGGATCGAGACCGAGGACGCGCACCGCATGGTCAAGCAGCTCGCCCGCGAGGAAGGCCTGCTGGTCGGCATCTCCGCTGGCGGCAATGTCTGCGCGGCCTTGGCGCTTGCGAAAGAACTGCACGAATCCGGCAGTTCCGGGGTCATAGTCACCGTCCTCTGCGACGGGGCCGACAAGTACCTCAGCGAACACTTCTGGGACGACGCCGACTAATGGAAACAACCGAATGATCCACATCGAACGCGGCCCGTGGCGCGAAATGGTCAACCACGCGCAGGCCGTCTACCCCAACGAATGCTGCGGTGCCATGCTGGGCAGTTCCGACGGCGAAACCAAGACCATTACCGTGGCCTTGGCGCTCGACAACGCCTCCGCAGGCTCCCAGCGCGCCCGCTACGAACTCCGGCAAGAGGACCTGCTTCGCGCCGACCGCGAAGCCGCCGCCAGAGGCCTCGACCTCATCGGCATCTACCACTCGCACCCCGACTGCGGAGCCTATTTTTCAGAAACCGATCTCAAGAATTCCTGCCCTTGGTACTCGTTCGTCGTTCTCTCCATCAAGAGCGGCGCCTTCGACCACGCCAACAGTTGGCTGCCCAACGCGGAACAAACACACGCTGAACAAGAGGAACTTACATGGCCCGAATCCTAATCCCCACCCCCCTGCGCCAATTCACCGAGAAGAACAGCACCGTCGAGGCTCCCGGCGCGACGGTCGGCGAGGTGCTCGCCGCCCTCGTGACCCGCTTCCCCGACCTCAAGAAGAATCTCTACTCCGACGAAGGCAAGCTGCGCAGTTTCGTCAACGTCTACCTGAACGACGAGGACATCCGATACATCAAGAAGGAAGCCTCTTCGGTCGTCGATGCCGACGTCCTTTCCATCGTTCCGAGCATTGCGGGCGGCGCGCATGTCGGCTGAGGTATCACTTTCCAACGACGAAATCCTCCGCTATAGCCGCCACCTGATCCTGCCCGAAGTCGGCATGGAGGGCCAACTCAAGCTCAAGGGCGCGAGTGTCCTGCTGGTCGGCACCGGCGGTCTCGGCGCGCCGCTCGCCCTCTATTTGGCCGCGACCGGTGTTGGGCGCATCGGCTTGGTGGATTTCGACGTCGTCGATTTCACCAACCTCCAACGCCAGGTCATCCACGGCACCAAAGACGTCGGCAAGCCCAAGATCGACTCCGCGATGGAATCGATGCGCGATATCAATCCGTTCGTGCAGCTCGACCGCCACGAGGTCGCGCTGACCAGCGAAAACGCCCTCGACATCATCAAGGATTACGACATCGTAGTCGACGGCACAGACAACTTCCCGACCCGCTACCTCGTCAACGACGCTTGCGTGCTGCTCGGCAAGCCGAACGTCTACGGCTCGATCTTCCGTTTCGAAGGCCAGGCGACTATCTTTGCGACCGAAGGCGGCCCCTGCTATCGCTGCCTGTACCCCGAGCCGCCACCTCCCGGACTGGTTCCGAGTTGCGCCGAAGGCGGCGTCCTCGGTATCCTGCCTGGTGTGGTCGGACTGATCCAGGCCACGGAAACCGTGAAGCTGATCCTCGGGATCGGAGACCCGCTCATCGGACGGCTCATGCTGTACGACGCCCTTGGGATGAAGTTCCGGGAACTGAAGCTCCGGCGCAACCCCGAATGCCCGATCTGCGGCGACAACCGCACCATCACCGAGCTCATCGACTACCACCAGTTCTGCGGCGTCCCGTCGCAACCGCCCCCCGTTGAGGAACCGAAAGTGACCACAGACATCGAGCCGAAGGAAGTAAAGGCCAAGCAGGACAGCGGCGACAAGTTCGTTCTCGTCGACGTCCGCGAGCCGCACGAATACCAGATCGCCCGTATTCCGGGCTCCGTTCTGATCCCGCTGGGCGATGTCGCCAAGCGCTTGGGCGAATTGAACCCCGCCGACGACATCGTGATCCACTGCAAGATGGGTGGCCGCAGCGCGAAAGCGTGCGACATCCTCCGCGCCAACGGCTTCGCCAAGGTCCGCAACATGACGGGCGGCATCACCAAGTGGAGCGACACAGTCGACCCCACCGTGCCGAAGTACTAATCCGCAGGCTTGTAGAAACTCAACGCGTTGTCGCCCTGCTTGAGCAGACGGGTCCTCTTCAGAGGACCGAACTGCTCTTGCAAGGCGTAGCGTGAGGAGTGTTGCACCACCACCAACGCCGGAGGTTTCGCCTCCAAGGATTCCATCGAGGCGACATAGTCCCGCTCGTTCTCATACGGCGGGTCCAAAAACACGATGTCCGCCGGAATCGCAGCCATGTGCATCGGGGCAAGCCCTCGAATCACCCGGGACCGCGCCTCCACCTTCAACGATGCCAGATTCTGCTGGATTACCGCCAGCGCCGTCTTGTCCTTTTCAATGAACGCGACGTGCCGCGCCCCTCTGCTCAGCGCCTCTATCCCCACAGCCCCGGTCCCGGCGTAGGCATCCACGAAGACGCACCCCGGCAGCAACGGATTCAGGATGTTGAACAACGTTTCCCGTAGGCGGTCCGACGTGGGGCGGGTTTCGAGCCCCGGAACGGACAAAATTTTTCGGGAGCGAAACTCTCCCGCGATCACGCGCATGGCGTCTTCAATTTAGCAGGTCGGTCAGGCAGCGAGCGCGCCAACCATTCCGGTACAGGTGGGTGCACTGCCGCAATCCGCCCCGAATCGACAGACAACACGTGCCGGAACGGATGCCGCAAGTCGGAATTGTCGTATACCCGAACGTGCGGCAGTTCTCGAATGGCCAGTGCTAGATTGTCCAAAGTTCGGGGAAACCTCGCGACCAGCTTTTCGATAGGCACGTCGTGGCCCCCTTGAAGCACGCGCATGGCAACACGCTCGTCGGACACGTCGGATGACGCCAGTCCAATAAAACAAAGCACAACGCTATGGCCACGGCCGGCGCAGTCCTTCAAGAACGCGACCTTCTCGCCAACCGGATCCGAAAACACGGTCTCAAAGACGAAGCTCTCCCGCTGGCGGACCAATTCCCGCCGCAGGTCGTCTGCCATACGCGCAGCCACGTACGGATCCAATTCCAAAGATTTTGCCAATACGTCGGCATTGACGAATCGCAGACCCGCAGGAAGAAGGTGCGCCTTGTAGAACGTACTTTTTCCCGCTCCGTTGGGTCCAGCCACGGCTACCACCACCGGCCGCGTTTCCAGCAGGGCGCTCATCGGACGGCAGCGTCGGCACAGAAACGCCGGTTCACAAATCGACCCTCGGACCGTGTCCCGTCCGCCTCAATCTGAATCAGGACGCCGGGCTTCACCGGATGCGCCTCGTAGTGGGGAAAGGGTTGACTGTCCAAAAAGCGGATTGTGCGGGCCCGTCCCTCCGGGGTGTCCACCGCATCCAAACATTCCGACAGTGGAACCGCGCCGCCATCACGGGCCAAGGCCATGGCATGCCGTCCGTCGAGCAACTGCTCAACCACCCGACCCATCCGCGCCCAGAATTCAACCTGCCCCGCAATGGAACGCTGCATAGCATCCCCCGCGACCCGCGCGTCCAAGACCAACGCATCCGAAAGTTTGACCGGTTGGCTCACACGAACATGGTAGCAAAAAGCTACCCGCCACTACTTCCGCAAATAAGCGTCGTCCCCGCTGATCCAGTCCTGCCGCGGCGGCGCGCGCCGCCGACGAAGAAATGAGAACGTACACTCTATCTTGACATGCGTACATCGCACAAGGTACGCTAAATTCGTGGCGACAACGGCAACCCAACTTCGCAAGGATCTATTCCAAACGCTCGACCGAACGCTGCAAGGCGAAACCGTCGAAGTTGCCTACAAAGGTGAAACCATCGTGATGAAGCCGACGACAGGGGCGAAACTTTCGCGCTTGGTGCGGCGCAACACGATAATTGTCCATCCCGATCAACTCGCGCAGTCCGACCGGGCACTGATGCGGGAACTGGAACAGAAGTGGGCAGCTGAGACGCTGTGAACACGATCTACCTGGATACGCACACGGCGGTTTACCTCCATGCGGGCGCGGCGGAACTGCTGGGGGACGAGGGGAAACGGCGCATCGAAGGCAGCGAACTGCTGATTTCCCCCATGGTCCTGATGGAGTTCGAGTACCTGCACGAATCAGGGAAGATCCGCTACCGTGCCGCCGAGATCTACACCGCGTTGAACGCGACGCTCGGGGTATCCTTATGCTCGTTGCCGTTTTCTGACGTGGCCCACGAGGCGTTGAGCTTGGATTGGACTCGGGATCCGTTCGACCGAATCATCGTGGCGCAGGCCAAGGTGCGGAATTCCGTCTTGATCAGCCGCGACCGGGACATCCGCTTGAACTATCCGCAAGCGATCTGGTAGCCACTACTTCCGCAAATAAGCGTCGTCCCCGCTGATCCAGTCCTGCCGAGGCGGCGCGAACAAATCCAGCGCCACAGAATCCTCCAGCGTCTCCACCATGTGCGGCGCGTTGGGCGGAATCCGCAACGACTCCCCGGCGCGCACCACCACCTCTTCCCCGGCCACCACAAACCGCAGCGACCCCGACTCCATCGTCGTCACCTGCTCGTTCGGATGCTGGTGCATCGGCACCACCGCGCCCTTGCGCAGGCGCAGACGGCAGATCGTCATCGTCTCCGTGTGGATCACCTGCCGACTCAGCAGGTCATTCATCTGTTCGTGCGGAATTTGGCTCCAAGTGTAGTGGTCCATACCAGCCCGTATCGTATCGCAGCGATCCCGGTCGGGCGGGGCCAGCTCAATTGGGATAGTCGGATTTGGACCGCACCACCCGGATCCAATGGTCGGGAAACGCATGGTGCGCCTCCGCCGGTTCCACTCGTTGCATATGGCACGACGTGCAGCGCTCCTTGCCCACCGGGCACAGCTGCTTCTTCAGAGCGGCGTTACCCTTGTTGTGGCAAGCGGCGCATTTGGAATCGTAGTAGCGGTCGTCCTCGACCAGCGCACCATGCGGATCGTGGCAGACCGTGCAGGAAATCCGGGCGTCGTCGAGCGAGAAACAAGCGCTGTTGGCCAGCCGGTAGGCCGGAAACCGGGCATTGTTGATGCCTTTGATCCCCATCAGCATAACGGTCTCCCATGTGCGATGGCAGGCCCCGCAGAACTCCCCGCTCTCCTGCGGCGCCATGGCTTTCAGCGGTCGGATCGTCCCCGCGAGGGCCTTTCCGGAAGTTGCGGCGGCCACGTGGGCCGCGCCCGGACCGTGACACGACTCGCACTGCACACCCGTCTCGAAATGCGCCAACTGGAGCGTCCCGCCTACCCGCGCGCCCGTCGTATGGCAGCCAAAGCAGTTGCGCGGCTCGTTGCCGGACATCACCCGCCCGGCAGCCACCAGGAGACTCGACGGACTGGCGTTCATCGCACCCACCGTCAGGTCCAGCCCGCCCAGCTTGGCGTAGTAGCTGACGCGCGATTCGTAGAACTGTCCGTCCACCTGGAACACGTATGTCTGACCCGCCTTGCCCTGGCCGAAGGCGTAGAGCAGCGGAGCCTCCATGGTTTCTCCCGCGCCGGTCACCCGGTACAGCACATTGTCCCCGACCCGCCGGATCTCGTACGAATAAGGCGCGTCGCGGAATGTGAAATGGACGTTCCCCGCGAGGATCTTGCAATTCGAAACCGGCTCCAAGGCCCGCGACATGCTGTTCCCGACGAACTTGGCGGCCTGTTGCGGATGGCAGGCGGCGCACTTGGACGCCCCGGCGAACTCCCCGGCCGCATTCCAAAACCCTGCGGCAGTGGGCGGAGGCAATGCGGGCCTGGACTGCGCCCAAACAGACAGCGACGCCGCGAACAACAACACGGATCCCGCAGTCAGCCTTGGCACCCTTCCATCTTATCGGCCTAGCGGCCAAAGTGCCTTGTTTTCTCTTGGCGGCCTTTGCCTGCCCTGCTTAGCGTCCTTTGCGCGAACCGCCTCCCCATCGAACCTTCCGTCATGCCGGGGCCCAATGCCAGCCGGTATCCTAATTCTTTGCAGGTGAGAATCGCCCTAGACGCCACGCCGCTGGTCCTTACCTCGGGCGGATTGCAACGCTACGTCGCCGAATTGTCACTGGCCTTGGCCCGCGAATTCCCCGAAGATCACTATTCCCTGCTCTCCGACCAGCCTTTCGAGCTCCCCGATAGCCATCCAACCAACCTGACCAGCCCGAACACGCCGGCACATGGAAAGCGCTGGTGGCTCACTGGCCTCCGCCGAGCCCTCCAAGCCGAGCGAGCCCAGCTCTTCCACGGCACCAACTTCGAAGTCCCCTGGCTTCCCCCCGTTCCCTCCATCCTCACCATCCACGACCTCTCCCCATGGAAGGACCCCGCGTGGCATCCAGGCCCCAACCGCGTCCGCAGCCGCACACCCTGGCTCATCCGTCTCCGCCGCGCCGAGCGCATCCTCACCGTCAGCGAGGCCGTCCGTCGCGAGGTCATCAACCACTTTGGCGTCGCCCCCAGCCTAGTCCGAGCCGTCCCCTTGGCCGCCGCGACCCTTTTTCGCCCGGTGCCCGTAATGCAGCCGCCTCCCGCACCATATTTCTTATACGTGGGGACACTGGAGCCGCGCAAGAACATCGGGGCTCTTATGGAGGCGTGGGCGGCCACGCGCGCGGAAACCGGTGCCGATCTGCTCCTCGTGGGCCGCCGACGCCCGGATCTTGTTCCCATCCCGCCCCGCGCAGGTCTAAGACTGGTTGGGGAAGTTCCCGACGCGGACCTTCCCGGTCTTTATTCCAATGCCTTGGCGTTCGTCTATCCCACGCACTACGAAGGTTTCGGGCTACCCGTCCTGGAGGCGATGGGATGCGGCTGCCCGGTGATCACCTCAACCGACCCCGCTGTGACCGAAGTCTCCGGTGGCGCGGCCATCCATGCTCAGGCCGGCCACGCTCTGGCGGAAGCCCTCATCGCGCTGGCCGCCAAGCCCGAATTGCGCGAACACTTCCGCGCTGCGGGCCTGAAACGCGCCGCCCAATTCTCGTGGCAGCGGACCGCCCGCGAAACCCGAGCCCTCTACGCCGAGCTCACTGTCAAAGGGAGCCGCGCCTGAAACCCTCCGTCCTTTTCCTCACCCCTGAGCCCCCCTACCCCCTCCACGGAGGCGGGGCGATGCGCACAGCGTCACTTCTCCACTATTTCGCAAGCTTCGCCGACGTCGACCTAATCCAGATCTCCGACCGCGGGACGCCAGCCCTCCTCCCCCCCGGCCCGGATGGCCGCAGCCTCGTCCGGTCCCAAGAGGTAGTGGGGTTGCCGATCCACCGAAAGGACGTAGCCGCCCGCTATTTCCGGAACGCCCGCCGCGCCCTTCTCGGCGTTCCTCCGCTCATAGACCGCTTGGCGGGACTGGGCCCCGACATTCGGCGGATCATCGGCGACCGGCGCTACGACATCGGCGTGGTCGAACATTTCTGGTGCGCGCCATATCTGGAACAGCTTCGGGCCGCCTGCAGCACAACGGTCCTTGACGTGCATAACATCGAGTCGATTCTGCATGCGCGATGCGGTGACATCTCGAATGGGCTCGTCCGGCTGGGCCACCGCCGCTTCGCCGGTGCCTACCGGAAACTGGAGGCGGAGCTGATGCCCCGGTACTCCTTGGTGCTGGCAGTCTCGGACAACGACCGCCGGGCGTCAATCCAAATCGCGCCCGACGCAAACGTGGTGGCCTACCCGAACGCCGTACCATGGACGAACCCGGTCCCAGCACGTCCGTCCCCAGCCGGAACGCCCTTGATTGTATTCTCGGGCAATTTCGAGTACCATCCAAACATTGACGCCGTGCGCTTTCTGGCGTCTGAAATCTGGCCTGAAGTCCAGCGCCGCGTGCCGGGCGCGAGGTTGCGGCTCGTGGGGAGGGGGGATTCGTTCATCCGCCACATGGTGCCCCAAGGATCCGGGATCGAAACCAGCGGCTACGTGGCAGACGCCATGGCGGAAATCGCCGCCGCCGATATTGTTGTGGCACCTCTGCGCGCAGGCAGCGGCACGCGCGTCAAGATTTTAGAGGCGTGGGCGGCCTCCCGACCCGTAGTTGCAACTCCATTGGCCGCCGAAGGGTTGATTCTTCAGGAAGGAACCAATATTCTGTTCGCGTCCGCACCCGCCCAATTCGCCGAACACATCGCCCGGCTTGCCTCGCAACCTGAGGAAAGGTCGCGTCTCGGAAGCTCCGGCCGACGGACGTTTGAGGCCCATTACACGTGGGAGGCCGCGTGGCGGACTCTCGATGCGATTCCGCAAGTTTCGCGATCCGAACAAGTTAGCCGATATACTGTATGAGTCCGATGCGCTTCGCAGTTGACGCACACGCTCTTGGTCGACACCTCACGGGGAACGAAACCTACGTGCGTAATCTCCTGCGGGCTTTTTCCGAAATCGACCGCGATTCCGACTTCCTGGCCTATATCTCCGAGCCCTCCGCCGAAGCCCTCGTACCCGAACGTTTCGATGTCCGCCGCGTCGCCTCCAGTCCCTATGCGCGGCTCGGCTGGGACATTCCCGGACGGCTGCGCACCGACAAGGTGGACCTGCTCCACGTCCAGTACACCGCCCCGGTCCTCTGCAACGTGCCCGTCGTAGTGACCGTGCACGACGTGAGCTATCTCCAGCACCCGGAATACTTTACCTTCGGTCGCCGGACCCAGCTCCGATGCACCGTGGCCTACACGATCCGCAAGGCAGCGGCCGTTCTCACGGTCAGCGAGTTCTCCAAGGAATCGATCCTCCGCGAGTACAACATCCCGTCGGAAAAGATCCACGTGGTGCCGAACGCCTCCAGTTCGGACTTCCGGGTCGTCGGTCGCGAGAAGGCCGTCGCCGCGGCCCGCAAGATCCTCGGCTTCCAGCAACCTTTCGTACTGACCGTCGGCGACCTCCAGCCCCGCAAGAATCACGTCGCCTTGATCGGCGCGTTCGCCAACCTGGTCGCAGCACACCCCCAACTTCCCCACAAGCTGGTGCTGGTGGGCAAGGACACTTGGTTTGCCCCGAAGGTCCGCGAGGCCGCCCAGAATTCCGGCGTTGCCGACCGCATCCATTTCGCAGGTTTCGTCAGCGATGCAGACCTCGTCAGCCTCTACAACGCTTGCGACTGCTTCATCTTCCCGTCGCTCTACGAAGGCTTCGGGCTCCCGATCATCGAGGCTATGGCCTGCGGACGAGCGGTGGCCTGTTCCGACACCTCTGCCATGCCGGAAGTCGCTGACGGTGCCGGACTCCTCTTCGACCCGCGCAGCGAGGATGCCATGCTCCGGGCCATGGCCGACATCCTTCGCGACTCCGAGTTGCGCGGTCGCATGGAGCGTTTGGCGGTCCAAAGGGCATCGTTGTTCAGTTGGCAACGTAGCGCCAAGGCGACTTTGGACGTCTACAAGCAAGTGGTCGAGGAATCCGGACGTGTGACATCCGTGCCCGTTCAGGCCGCAATCACAAGGAACCCCTAGGAGGATCAAATGAAGAAGAATGTCCTCTATGCAGCGGTGGCAATCCTTGCCGGCTCGCCGTGTTTCGCCATCGAGCCCCAGTTGACCGGCTTCCCGTTCACCAACGAGGACCTCACATACCGGATCAACCTGCCCACCGGCCAGCAAATCGGCAACGGCCACCTGCGCGCAAGCCGCTCCGGGCGTGACTGGAATTTCGAATTGGCGATCGACGGCGGCATCCCCGGCTACGCAGTCAACGATGTGTACAAGGGCGTCTCGAACGCCGATTTCTGCTCCTCCGAGTTCTCCAAGAACGTCACGCACGGCAGCCGCAAGGGGATCGAAAACGATACAGTGGACCGGGCCAGCGCGACGGCATCGCGCAAGACCGTACTGAACGGCGGCGGCAAGAGCGAATTCCCCGTTCCCGACTGCGCCCGCGACGCGCTCGGCCTACTCTTCTATGCCCGACGCGAACTGGGCCAGGGACGTGTCGCTCCATCGCAGCAGATGCTCTTCGGCAGCCTGTACTTCACCCAGATCACCTACACGGGACCCGAAACCATCCAGTTCGGCGGGAAAGCAACGGTAACCGACCGCGTCGTGGTGAACGTAAAGGGGCCAGCTTCGAGCCGCCAATTCGAAATCCTCTTTGCCCGCGACGCCGCCCGGACACCGCTTCTGTTCCGCGTACCGTTGTTGCAAGGGGCATCCCAAATCACCAAGTTCACCATGGAGCTGGTCCGCTGAGTCGTTTCCGCGTCGCTTTCTTTTCCCCCATGCCGCCCTCCAAGAGCGGCATCGCCGATTATTCCGCCGCCTTGGTCGAGGAGATGGCCAAGCGCGTCGATGTCGAGGTCTTCGATACCGCCGCCAAGCGCTTCGACCCCTCGAAGTTCGATTCGGCCCTCTACCAGATCGGCAACAACCCGTTCCACGACTTCGTCTATGAAACAGCGTTGAAGCACCCGGGTACGGTGGTGCTCCACGAGGCCAACCTCCACCACCTCATTGCCAACTTAACCATCAAGCGCGGCAACTGGGACGCCTATGTGGCCGAATGTGAACACAATGGCGGCCCCGAGGCACTGGAGTTCGCCCGACGTGTACGCCGCCTGGAGATTGGCCCCGACTACGACGGTGTTCCCATGCTGAGGCGGCTCCTCGAAGGGTCGCAGGGTATGGTGGCGCATAGCCGTTTCGTGGAAACCGAGGCGCGGACCCAGGGTTTCGCCGGCCCGTCGGCGGTGATTCCGCACGGGGCTTGGATTCCGCAAACGGACGGCCTCGCGACGCGCTTCATGCTCGGGCTGGACGAATCGACCCCGCTGGTGGGCGCATTCGGGTATTTGAAGCCGTACAAACGGATCGCGGAGTCGTTGCGCGCATTCCGGCGGCTGGTGCGACTGGATCCGAGGGTGAAGATGATCCTGGTCGGGGAGCCGCACCCGGATTTCCCGGTGGACCAGCTGATCCGCACGCTTGGCCTGCGCGACCATGTCCGCATTTTGGGCTTCGTCCCCATCGAAAAATTCGTCGACTACATCGGGGCCTGTGACATTGTCCTGAACCTGCGGTACCCGACCGTCGGCGAGACCTCCGGCAGCCTGACCCGCGCGATGGGGCTGGGCAAGGCTGTGATAGTGAGCAATGTCGGATCGTTCGCGGAGTTGCCGGACGAAGTGGCGTTGAAAGTGCCGGTGGGCGCAGGCGAAGAAGACCTGATCTTCGAGTACCTGAATACGCTCGTATCTAGACCGGACTTGGCGCGCGCGATGGGCGCGAGGGCAAAGGCCTGGGTGGAGAAGGAATGCGACTGGTCCGCCGTGGCCGACCGCTACGTGGACTTCCTGCGCCAAGTCGCCGGCCACGACGTCCCCGCCCCCCGTTTGATCGTGGAGAATAAAACAAACCCGGCCGAGGCAGAGGAAGCACCTCAAACTCCGGAAGAACCCGTTGTAGGGCAGCCATTCTTGGCTGCGGAGGCCTTTCAGGCCGCCATAACCGAACAACCCGAGGCGCCAGCCCCACAATCCCCGGTCCCCACCACAGAATCCGCCCCCCCTGAAATCGACCCTATCGTCTTCGAAACTTGGCTCTCCCCCGAAGGCCGCGAATACGGCGCGAAACACGTCTCCCGTTTTATCCACACGCTCCAGATCACGCCCCCCGGCGACCCCTCGAAGTCCATCCTCGAAATGGGTGCGTACATGCAAATGACGCCCGCCCTGCAGCACACCCTGGGCTATGGCACCGTCCGCGGCTGCTACTACGGCGAACTGGGCCGCGTCGACCACAAGCACATCACCTCCGACACCGGCGTCGAATTCGAGTGCGAAGTCGACCACTTCAACGCCGAGAAGGACATCTTCCCCTATCCCGACGGTTCCTTCGACACCGTCATGTGCTGCGAACTCCTCGAACACCTCGTCGAGGACCCCATGTTCATGATGGGCGAAATCAACCGCATCCTGAAACCCGGCGGCCACCTCGTCCTGACGACGCCCAATATCGGCTCGCGCCGGTCCATCTCGGCCATCCTGCTGGGCTACCACCCCGCGTTCTTCCCGGCCTACATCCGTCCCCGCAAGGCCGACGAAGAAGCCGAGGCGCGGCACAACCGCGAATACGTCCCGATGGAGATCCAGCACCTCCTGACCGACTCCGGCTTCGACCTGGTCACCCTCGAAACGGGCGAGTTCCTCGAAGAGCCTCACCCCGAGCTCCACTGGGTCACCCATCTCCTCGAACGCTACAAGCTTTCGCACAACCTGCGCGGTGACGGCATCTACGCCGTCGGGCGCAAAACGGGTCCGCTGAAGAACCGCTGGCCGGAATGGCTGTATGCCTAACCTCGCGTTCGAAGGACCACGGGTCGGGCTGGAAGGGGCAACGCTCGAAGTCGCCTGCCGTCTCGTCAACCGCTCGACGGCCACCTGGACCGGCAGTGACGGCTGGGCCGCCGGCTACCACCTCTTCGACGACCCCACTGGCGTGCTCGTGGTCGACGGTGAACGACTGGCTCTGAATTTGCGCCCCGGGGAGTCGTCCGACTTCGCCCTCCACATCACCACCCCGCCCGAGCCCGGCGAATACTCGGTCTACATTTCGGCCATGCGCGAGCACGAGGCGTGGTTCTACGAGCGCGGCTGGACCTTCCTGCTCATCGAATTCATCGTCGGCGAGGATGGTGTCGCCATCCTGAAGCGCTGGCGTCCAGCGACCATCCGGTCGATCCGGATCAAGCACCTTGTCCGATCCTTCGGACGCGCCTTCACGCTGCCATTCACCTCGGTGTGGCGTAACCGCAACTTGGTGCGGACCATGGTCCGCCGCGACATGATGGGCCGCTACACAGGCTCCTTCGGCGGAGCGTTTTGGGCGGTGCTCAACCCACTGCTGCTGATGCTGACCTACTTCTTCGTCTTCGGCATCGTGATGGAGACCAAGTTCAAGAACGACCCCAGCAGGACCGGCTTCGCCCTCTACTTCCTCGCCGGGATGCTGCCGTGGCTGCCGTTCAGCGAGGCCGTCGGGCGCGCGCCGTTCGTCCTGCTCGAACACCGGAACTTCATCAAGAAGCTGGTGTTCCCGGTGGAAACCCTGCCCGTGAACTTGGTGGTGTCCGGCCTGGTAACCGAGTTCTTCGGGTTGATCCTGTTCCTTGTGGCGTTGTTTTGTATCCGCGGCTCGGTACCGGTTACCGCGTTGTATCTACCCTTGGTGCTGATCCCCCAGATCCTGCTGACGACGGGCCTCGCGTGGTTTCTGGCCGCCCTCGGAGCCTTCGCGAGGGATCTCGGGCAGATGATCGGCTACATGCTGACCGTGCTGATGTTTTTGACGCCGATCTTCTACCCCGAGCAGCAACTCCCCAAGTTCGCGGCCGGCGTGATCCACGCCAACCCGATCTACGTGCTGGTCCATGCCTATCGGGCGGTGCTGCTGGAGTCAAGTGCCCCGGACTTCCACGCCCTCGGCTGGCTCATGCTGGCCTCGATGGCTCTGTTTGTTCTCGGCCACGCCTGGTTCCACAAGCTGCGAAAGTCTTTCGCGGATTTGATCTGACCCGTCAGTTGTCAGTTGGATGGCCCACCTTTTCGACTACGTAGATTGTGACCGGGCCCTTCTTCGCTTCCAGTCGCAACCCCAACTGCTCCTGTAGCGCCGTGAATATGGAACTACCGTCCAACTCCGCCGAGTCGTCCTTCGGACCCGGTGGCGCAACATCGGGCTTCCATTCCAGCTTCATGTCGAACGTGCCAGCCACGCCTGTCTCGTCCACCACCGGTCGTTGCAATGTCCGCCCCAGCACGTCAGTTAGCATCTTGATGTTCACGCCATACCCGGTGAGCGACCCGTTCCCGCCATTCATGCTGGGACCCTTGCCTGCGGACGGTGGACGCAGTTTGTGGCCGCCCTTGGCCGCCACCAAGCCATAAACCGGCAATTGCCGGGTCTCCTGCCGCAAGACGAGCCCGAATCGGTCCCGCAACACAGCGCGCAGGCGGCTGCGCTGCCTGTCCATCATCGTCTGGATCTCGACGAGAGGGGAGCCGGGTGGTGGCATCTTCTCTGCCTTGTCGGGCGTGAAGCTCACATCGAATGGATCGGATTTCACCCAGCCGGGCGCATCCAGAACTTGATAGTCGCGCACATCCCACGCAAACGTAATCAACGACATCAAGTTGGTATTGGTGGTGCGCAATCCACCTTGGGGTCCCGGATTGATACGACTGCCCCGCGCCGAGGAATCCGACTTCTTCACAGTCGCGACCTCGTAGCCGTAGTCGGCCTGCTGCCCCCAGACCGTGCCGAGAAGCACGGCACAAACGACTCCAGACTTCAAGATGGACATATGGGACGTTGGACGCCGACAGCCCGAGGAGGTTAGCGACTTCCGTTTTGGCACCCCGCTCCGCAGCTACAATGAAGGCATGGAAGTTGCGATCCTCGAAGCCGAAAAGAACCTAACGGCGCTCGTCACAAGCATGCTGGAGGGCGAGCAGATTTTTCTGACCAACAACGGCGGGCAGCGCGTGGCCGAACTGGTACCATCGCTGTCGGACGGTAGGGGGATTCGTGGTTTCGGTTGTCTGAAGGACAAGGTCAACTTGTATCCCGGTTGGGACTCCGAGGAGGAGGACAAGAAGGTCGAGGAGATGTTTGAAGGGATTTTCGATTGAAGGTCCTCTTGGACACCAATGCGGTGATCCGGCTAATCACCGGAATTCAGTTTCCTGAAAGTGCCCACAGGGTTTTGGCTCATCCGACCACGGAATACCTCGTGAGCATTGTTTCACCGTGGGAGATTGCCCTCAAGCCAAAACTCGGCCTCACGCCAGCGGATGTCGAGCGTGGAATCGCCTGCATGGCGGCCCAGATCCTTCCCATTCGATTGGTCCACATTGAAGAGTTGTCCCGCTTACCCTGGCTGAGCAAACATCGCGACCCATTTGACCGCCTGCTGATCGCCCAAGCCCTCTCCGAAGGCTTGCCGATCATCAGCAGCGACGGCCACTTCCCCGAATACCCGCGCTTGGAAGTGATTTGGCGCTGACTCCGGCCCCTGCCTTCGAACCGCAGCATCCTCACCCCAATTTCCTGCTACAATCGCAATGGATGGGAATATCCTTCCCCGCGACCCAGCGGCAACCCGCCAGACGCTTCGCCCCCCATAGCTCCCCCGTGCTCTCCCATCATGCTTGATTTCCCCCGCCTGATGTCTTGCACCAGCACCAACCAGTTCCACCAATCCATTGGAGGAGGACTTGACAAACAGAATGATCGCTAGCGTACAGCTTGGCCGTGGCGTCGAAGGTCTCTTCGGCACCCGGGACGAAAACATCCGGCTACTTGAAACAACCCTCGGCATCCGCATCCGCCTGTTGGGTGATTCCTTGGAAGTCGACGGCGAATCCAGCGCGGTCGCGCGTTGCGAGGGTATCCTCGAAGACTACTTCGCCCTCGTCCGCGAAGGCAACAGCCTCAAGGACGGCGATCTCAACAGCCTGCTGCGCGTCGTCACCTCCGACCGTGACGTGACCCTGCGCGCCCTCTTCAACAGCGGCAAGCAGCGCAGTTTCGGCAAGAAGCTGCTTGCGCCCAAGACCGTCACCCAGCGCCGATACCTCGAAGCCATCGAACGCAACGACTTGGTATTCGGCATCGGACCAGCCGGCACAGGCAAGACATACCTCGCCGTCGCGATGGCGGTCCAAGCGCTGCTCAGCAGGCGCGTGAACCGAATCGTCCTCACCCGCCCGGCCGTCGAAGCGGGCGAGCGTCTCGGCTTCCTCCCAGGCACCCTGCAGGAAAAGGTGGACCCCTACCTCCGTCCCCTCTACGACGCCCTGCACGACATGATCGAGGCCGAAAAGGTCGAAAAGATGCTGGAGCGGCTTTCGATCGAGATCGCCCCCCTCGCATTCATGCGCGGCCGCACACTCAACGACAGCTTCATCATTGTCGACGAGGCGCAGAACACCACTACCGAGCAGATGAAGATGGTGCTGACCCGCCAAGGCTTCAACTCCAAGATGGTCGTTACCGGCGACCTGACGCAAATCGACCTGCCCAACGGTCGCCGCAGCGGACTCTTCGAGGCCACCGAAGTGCTGAAAGGCGTCGAGGGTGTCACTTTTGTCCAATTCGACGACAGCGATGTCGTCCGACACGCCTTGGTACAGCGAATTGTCCGGGCCTATGAGAAGTACAATGAAGGTTTATCGGGTCGCCAGTTGTCGTTGAAATTGACTGGTCCCGAGCAGCCGTCCCTAGAGCAACAACCGGAGTCCGCCCCCGACGCGGTCCCGGCATAAACATGAAGTCAGACCCACTCATAACCTTCCGGCGCAAACCGCCGGACCTCGACCGCGCCGCCTTGGAGGCATTCGCGGAAACACTGAAAGAACGGCTCGCCGCGGGCCGCGAGTTTTGCTGCCTCGTCTCGAACGACGACCACCTCCGCGACCTCAACCGGGAATTCCGACAGAAGGACGTGCCCACGGACGTTCTGTCGTTCCCGTCCGGCGAGGCTGCCGGGTATTTAGGTGACATCGCCATCTCCCTGCAGCGCGCCCGCACTCAAGCCAAACAGTACGGCCACTCGTTGGACACGGAAATCCGCGTCCTGCTGCTGCACGGCGTGCTGCACCTCAACGGCATGGACCACGAAACCGACCACGGCGAAATGGCCGCAGCAGAAAAGCAGTGGCGCGGGGCACTGGGGCTACCCGCCAGCTTGATCGAACGGGTTGAGTCGTGAACCCGGCGATTACCATTGCCGCCGTCGCAGTGCTCGGCCCGATGGTGGTGCTTTTCACCAGCATCCAGAACCTCTATTTGGAGGGAATGCGCCTCCGCGCGCGTGAACTCCCCGCCGTCCAGTTCTTCAAGTCCGAGTTGGAACCGCGCCTCGACCTCAAAATCGAAGAAGGCGCCCTCGTCTTTTCCCTGTGGAAACACACGCTCCTCGCCGCATTCGGGGTGGTTGCACTTGCCGCAGCCGTTGGACCGGGCCAGTTACAGCCGTTGGCCGTCCTCGAAGGCTTCGGCGGAGCATTTGGCGGCGTCATCGTCTTCTCGTACCTGATCCCCCAGTTGCTTTTCCGCCGATCCGGGGGCCGTTGGCTAGCGCCCTTTGTGCCATTTTTCGAGGCAAGTGCGGTGGCGATGAAGCCGCTCCTTGGCATCCTAAACTTCACCGTCTCACTCTTGGACGTCGTCAAGAAGGACGCTGTGGAGTCCGAGCCCGCCACTGCCGCAGAAAACGTCGACGCCCTGATTGCGGCCGGTGCCGAGGAAGGCCTTTTCGAGGAGGACGACCGCAAGCTCATCCAATCCGTGATGGAGTTCGGCGACAAGACAGTGCGCGAAGTGATGACCCCGCGCCCCAACATCGTGGCCATCCGCGCCGACAGCACGCTCGGGGCCCTCCACTCGCTCGTTGTGAATGAACAGTATTCCCGGATTCCCGTCTTCGAAACTTCGGTGGACGACATCATCGGCTTTGTCCATGTCCGTGACATGTTCGAGGTTGCTGAAAGCAGCCGCGCCATCCGTTCCGTGCGCGAGTTGATGCGCCCCATCCGCCTCGTGCCCGAAACCAAGCCGGTAGGCGACCTGATGCGCGAAATGCAGCAAGAGGGTGCCCACGTCGTCGTCGCGGTCGACGAGTACGGCAATACCGCCGGCCTTGCCAGTATGGAAGACCTGGTCGAGGTCATCCTCGGCGAAATCCGCGACGAGCACGAGCCCCAATCCGACGTGACCTCCGACGGCAACGGCGGCCACGAAGTCTCTGGAAACTTCGACCTCGACCGGCTGTACGAGCTCGTCGGCTTTGAGCCGGAGGACGAGATCGAATCGACCACAGTCGGCGGGCTGGTCATGGAATGGCTCGGCAGAGTGCCGAAGCCCGGCGAATCCGTCGATCGGGACGGCATCCGCATCGACATCATGGCCAGCGACAACATGCGCGTCGAAAAGGTGCGCATCTCCAAGCTCGCGCCGCCAGAGCCGCACAACGAAGAAGCCCCGCAGTTGGAAGAAACTGCAATCGAGACAAAAACCTAAATGCACCGTTCCGGATTCGTATCCATCTTGGGCCGCCCCAACGCCGGCAAATCGACGCTCCTCAACGCCCTCGTGGGCCAGAAGGTTGCGATCGTCGCCGACAAGCCGCAAACCACCCGCACCGCCATCCAAGGCGTCTTGACCGAGGACGACGCGCAGGTCGTGATCCTCGACACCCCCGGCATCCACAAAGCCGAATCCGCCATCAACAAGCGGATGATGGACGCTGTCCGCAGCTCGCTGGAAGAGCGCGACCTGCTGATCTACGTGGTGGACACCACCAAGGGGATCTCCGATGAGGACTCGCACGCAGTCAGCGTCCTCCGCAAGGAGGGCCCGCCCGTGCTCGCCGTGTTCAACAAGGTCGACACGCTCAAGCACAAGAGCGAGATTTTTCCGTTTCTGGACCACTTCGGGAAGCTGTTTGCATTCGAGGAGTTCCTGCCGATCTCGGCGCTCAAGGGAATCGGAATGGACGACCTGAAGCGCCACATCGTGTCGCGGATGCCGGAAGGCCCTGAGTACTTCCCGCCGGACCATATCACCGACCAGCCGGCCCGTTTCCTCGCCGCTGAGCTGATCCGCGAAAAGATCCTGCTCGCGACCCGGCAGGAAGTACCTCACGCGACTCACGTGATTGTCGACAAGTGGGAGGAAACGCCGAAGCTGGTCCGAATCTACGCCACGATCCTGGTGGAGCGCGATGGCCAGAAGGGCATCATCATCGGCCAGAAGGGCTCGATGCTGCGCCAAATCGGCACTCTTGCACGCGAAGAGATGGAGTCGCTCTTCGACTGCCGCATCTATTTGGACCTCCACATCAAGGTTGAGGCTTCGTGGCGCGAGAAGGCTGCGTACCTCAACACGATTGACTGGCGTACAATGACCACGAGAGAGGAAGGCGACAACAAATGAAAAAATTCCAACGGAGTCTCAGCTCACTGGCTTTGTTTTTTCTCCTGCTTCTGCCTGCGATTGGGGCCAAGCCTGTCAGCGACGATTTCATCAACGACACTGTTCGCCAGCATCTCGCTGCCGATGCCATCGTGAAGGGTGGCGACATCGACGTCCAAGTGAAGGACGGGGTTGTGACCCTCAAGGGCGCGGTCCACGAGCAAAAACAGAAGGATAAGGCGGAGCGCATCGCCAAGAAAGTGGGCGGCGTCAAGAGCGTCGTCAATGATCTGAAGATCGCAAAACCGTAACGACTGTGCGACGTTCCCGTGCAGGGCAGACATTCCTAGCTGCGGCGGTCTTCCAAGCCGCCGTGACCGTGCTGCCCCTTCCAGCGCAAAACTACGACGAAATTCAGTCCGAGCGCGTCGCTTCGGGCCTCTCGCACGTTGACGGCATCGTCTGGTCGCGTGACGGTTTCCTCGTTTTCGCCGACCCGCTCAAGAAGAAGATCTATCGCCTCGACCCCGGCAAAGCCCCCGACCCGACCGACGAAGACCACAACGGTGCGCAGGGACTCGCCTACGACGTCCAGTCCCGGCTCTACATCTGCGAGAACGACACCCGTCGGGTTGCCCGCCTCGACCGCAAGGGCAAGATGGAGACGTTGGCCGAGACCTACCAAGGCAAGAAATTCAACTCTCCCAACGACATCGTCGTCCGCCGGGATGGTCACGCCTACTTCACCGATCCCGCCTTCGCAGGAGCCATCGACCACCGCGAACTCGACTTCAACGGCATCTTCCATATCGGGCCCAAAGGCGAGTTGGACCTTGTGGCGAAATGGCAGACCCGCCCCAACGGCATCGCGATCTCGAACGACGGGAAGACGCTGTTCGTCACCGATTCCGACCGTCACGCGGTGGTGGCCTTCGACGTGGACGGCAAGGGTGCCGTAACCAATCAACGGGACGTGATTCGGAACATCCACGGGGTCCCCGGCGGACTTCGGGTGGACGCGGCCGGCAAGCTCTACGTCGCGGCATGGGGGCTAGGAGTGTACGCGCCGGACGGCAAACTGATCCATACCCTCCTCCCCGGCGAAATCACCACCAACTGCGCCTGGGGAGAACCCGATTTTCAGACGCTTTTCGTGGCTGGCCGTAAGGCGGTCTACCGGGTGCGGCTCGGCGTGAAGGGCTCGGTGCAGTATTAGCACCTCAAGGCGCTACCCGGCCCTGCCCATGGTGGGCGTCGCGGGCCTGATCATCCAAAACGACCGCATCCTCCTCATCGAAAGGGGCAAGGAGCCCATGAAGGGCTATTGGTCATTGCCCGGAGGCTTGGTCGAGGTGGGCGAGGCGCTGGAAACCGCCCTTCGGCGCGAAATCCGGGAAGAGACGGGGCTCGAAATCGAAATCGTCACGCTGGTGGAAGTCTTCGAGCGGATCACGCCAGACGCCGAGGGTCGCGTGGAATACCACTTTGTACTGATGGACTACCTCTGCCGACCTACCAGCGGCACCATGCTGGCCGGTGACGACGCCAGCCGGGCGCAATGGTTTACGGAGGGGGAAATCGCGGGACTGCTGATCACCCCGGATACGCCGCGGGTGATTGCGAAGGCGTTTCAGGTCGCCGCGTAGGCATCGCTATCGCGAAGGCGTATCCAAAAACCGAAAAATCTCCCCCGCCAGCGCCTTCTCATCCTTTAACTGGCACTCCCACAGCACCAGCACCCGCCACCCCTTCGCGACCAGTTCCCGCATCGTCGTCTCGTCCCGCTGCTGGTTGCGCTTCAGCTTCTCTTCCCAGAACTCCGTCCGCGACTTCGGAATCCTCCCAGCCGGACAGCCCGCGTGCAGGTGCCAGAAGCAGCCGTGCACGAAGATCACCTTGCGGCGTCCGATGAACACCAGATCCGGCTTCCCCGGCAGGTCCTTACGATGCAACCGGTAGCGGAAACCCAGAGCGTAGGCCAGCCGCCGCACCCGCATTTCCGGCTTGGTGTCGGTGGAGCGGATCCGGGACATTACCTCGGAGCGTCGTTCTGGCGTCAGCGAATCAACCACGGCTATCCAAGCACCACCATACACCGCGTGCGTGGCCATGGAACGGCGGTCGGCCTGACATCGAGTCTCTCGCTCGTCAGCGGTATCCTAATTTGGTGGCTCCCAAGCGCAAGTAGTAGGCTGTCTTGAGGACGACCGCCTCAATCGAGGACCCATGAAATCAAGACTTTCGCGCATCGCAGTCATCCTCGGAGCTTCGACCCTACTAACCGCGCAGACCCAGCCTGTCCGCAAACCGATCTTCGTCAGTCCCGACGAATTGAACGGGACCGTGCTGCTGCCACCTCCTCCGCCGCAGGACAGTGGACAAATCCGCATGGACTTGGCGGAACTCCACAAGATCCAGGAGTCCCGCACCGAGGCTCAGATTGCCCATGCCAAAGCGGACGAGGCCGCCGATGACATCTTCCTGTATGCGACCGTCCTCGGACCCGGTTTTGCCGCCGACAAGCTCCCGGCCACCAAGCTGCTTTCCGATCACCTCCGGAACGACCTGGGTGCCAATCTCGGCCCGCTCAAACAGGCCTTCCACCGCCCCCGCCCGTACCAGTTCGACCCGACCCTGAAGCCCGTTTGCAAGACCACGATGAGCACCCAGGACTACTCCTATCCCAGCGGCCACGGGACCACCGGATACTTGATGGGCTTGACACTGGCGCTGGCGGTCCCCGAAAGGCGCGACGACATCTTCGCTCGGGCCGACGACTACGCCCATAGCCGTTTGGTCTGCGGTGCCCATTACCCTAGCGATCAAGTGGCCAGCCGGACCATCGCCTACACGCTCATCGGTGCCTTGTTGAAGAACCCGCACTACGTGCAGGAGTTGGCAGCGGCGAAGGCGGAGATCCGCAAGGCGTTGGGGCTCCGATAGCGCTGCTATCCGTTCCTGCTATCCATTCCTGCTATCCGTCCCTGCTATCCTTGCCCCGTGGCCAAAGTATTCTTCGCCCTACTGCTCGCGCTCGGCTTTGCGACCACTTCCGTCGCCCAGTCGAAGCACATCGTGGTGATCGCCCATCGCGGCGAGCACCTCCGCCATCCCGAAAACACGCTCGCCGCCTTCCAAGCCGCGATTGACTCCGGTGCCGACTTCTTCGAACTCGACGTCCGCACCACTTCGGACGGGAAGCTGGTCCTGATGCACGACTCCAATATCGACCGCATGACCAACTACAAGGGCGATGTCGCCGCCATGACATTCGATGATGTCCGCAAGCTCGAAGTCGGGCTCAAAATGGGGCCCGAATGGGCGGGCACGCGCGTGCCGACCTTCGACGAAGCGTTGCAGTTGGCCCACGGCAAGATTGGCGTGTATGTCGACAGCAAAAGGATTTCCGCCCAAGACGCCGTAGACGCACTTACCCGTAACGACATGGTCGACAAGGTGGTGGTCTATGGCGGTGCCCGTTATCTGAGGGAGGTTATCGCACTGCAGCCAAAACTGAAGGCGATGCCCGAGGCCAACAACCCGGCCACGCTGAAATCACTGCTGGAGGCTCTGCCGCTCAAGGTTGTCGCGTTCGACGCAAACGACTTCAACGACGAAACAATCGCCGTCGCGCGCGCCGCCCATGTCGACATCTACGTGGACCGGCTGGGGAACGCCGACAACCCGGAAAAATGGCAGGACGCCATCGACCGGGGTGCGACCGGCATCCAGACCGACCATCCGGCTGAACTCGTGCAATACCTCAAATCGATGGGTTACCGCTGAGTTCTTCGACGGACAGGCGCACTGCGGGATCGCCGATGATCACGTAGTCGCGCGCGTCGTTGTGGCAGGCCCACTCGACGGCTAATTTCGTTTCGTTGACAGGCGAGACGCTGGCCTTCGTTAGCATGTCCAGCAACTCGACCGAGAGATTCGCGTACCGATGGTTGAAGGATTCCATCGCGGAGCCGACGGGATGGCCCTCCATCAACCGTGTCAGGCAACTCTGGAAGGCGTCCAGTTGAGGCGCGCCATGGGGCGATTCGAACGAATAGGTCCAAGCGCGGTCTACATGGCCAACCACGGCCAGTGCTCCACCTTTTGGATGAGCCAAGAGACGTTTGGCGAGATAGGACACAAAGGGCTTGTCCGCCAGGACCGCCGGCTCATTTTCGCCCATGTAGACAAAGTCATTCTTGTGGGGTGTTCCCGCCCCGAAGCACGCGAAGAGGAACGCGACGAGGCCCTTGAGGTTGGCGTCCCGCAAGATGTCGTCACCGCCGAACCAATCGCCAGGTTTGGGTCGCGGGGGTTCTGGCGCCTGCCAGTCGGCACAGACAAGTGAGCCCATCCCTGCCAATTGCCGGGGATCCCCGCGTTGAAACACGCTGCCATGGCAGGCGGCGAACAAGAAAGCCGGAGTTTGGTCGCCGCCCATCAATTGGGCCAGCCGCGCCTTGGTTGCCTCTGTGGGCTCGATGGTATCCACTTGCCATGTCGGCTGATCCTTCTCTAGGGAGGTCTTCAGCGGGGCTACCAAGTTGGTTGACGTGCGGGTAGTCGAGTCGTCGATACCGTTTCGAACTCCGAAGAAAACAGCGTTGCGCGGTCGCCTGAACCCGTCCCCTTCGACGGCGACAACGCTTGCAGCGTATTGAGCGTAGTCCTCGACACAGTCGAAATGGATTCTACCGACGGCATAGTCGACATCCAACTGGTATTGGAATGAGAACGGAATCTGGTCCGGGCCGCCGACGATCAGAAGGTAATAGGGGAAATCGGCGTAGTCCCGGCCAGCGTGGTGGATCGCGAGAAAGTTGGACTTGGACTGTTCGGGCTGGAAACCCGAGCGCCCCGAAAAGACTTGGAACCGCCTTGGATCCAGCTTGGAGGCCTGCTCCCGGCGGAGTTCCAACAGCGGCTGCAAGGCGGCTAGTATGGCAGGGTCGGCGTCGTGGGGTAGGATGGCGGCCCACCCGGCTTGAGCCAAGTTCTTGGGATCCCGACCGTCCGAAAGTTCGAAGACTCCCGGGTGGTACCTTTGGGCTCGGTCTGCCAAGTCTTGGAAATGGAGCGGATCGCCCGTTGCGCGCCTGTCCAAATTGAAGCGAGCTATGTCGGCCAATTCTTCGGGGGACAGCTTTGGAAAAGCGTACTTTCCCGTGTGTCCGTCTATGCCGTTGAAATGTAGATGCATCTACACATCCAGTTCTTCTGCTGGCGGTGTTTTGCTCCCGCCGGGCAGGTCGTCGGGCAGAGAAGCGTCGTCGTCATCGTCATGGTCGCGCTCGGTGTAGCCGCCGCCCGGCAATTCCACCGGAAGCGAAAGACTCCCGCCGGTCACATCGTCGGGCAGCGAGGCGTCGTCGTCATCTCCATCCCCGTCGTGTTCCGAGTGCTCTCCGCCGGGCAGGTCTACGGGGAGCGAAAGACTCCCGCCGGGCACGTCGTCGGGCAGCGAAGCATCGTCGTCATCATCGTCATGGTCGCGCTCGGTGTAGCCGCCGCCCGGCAATTCCACCGGAAGCGAAAGGCTCCCGCCGGTCACATCGTCGGGCAGAGAAGCGTCATCGTCATCATCGTCATGGTCGCGCTCGGTGTGGCCGCCGCCCGGCAATTCCACCGGAAGCGAAAGACTCCCGCCGGTCACATCGTCGGGGAGCGAGGCGTCGTCGTCGTCATCGTCATGGTCGCGCTCGGTGTGGCCGCCACCCGGCAATTCCACCGGAAGGGAAAGACTCCCGCCGGTCACATCGTCGGGCAGAGAAGCGTCATCGTCATCTCCATCCCCGTCGTGTTCCGCGCGCTCTCCACCGGGCACGTCTACGGGAAGCGAAAGACTCCCGCCGGGCCGATCCTCACGAGTTGAGTCGCTGGTTCTGTCCTCGGCAGATATTTCCTTCTTATGCTTGGCCATGCTATTCCTTTCCCCAATGTCGATGTTAGTTTAGCGCATCCCGGGACACGCTGCAACGAAATGCGGATCCCTTAACAAGCTTGTCAATTCGGGGTCGCTCGCCAAGTACTGTTTCGAATATCCGAACTTCAGCGCTTGGCAGATCGCCCGGATGGCTTCGGGGCGGTGCCCGATCCTTTCGAGGCCGGATCCGACGTGTGCCATGATGTTCGGGTCCCCGGGAGCGAGTTCCCCGGCTTGCGCCAACAGCGGCAAAGCCTTGGCTCTGTCGCCGACAGAAGCATAGTAATTGCCGAGGTTGACCGTGATTCCGGGATCCTTCGGCTGCGCCTTGCGCAACTCCAAGGCCAGTTCGATGGCCTTCAAATACTCCTTGTTGGCCTTGCCGCCGCCATCGGGTGTCCGCTGGTAGGCCGACGCCAAGTTGGCCCGCAGTCGGTAGTCTCCCGGTGACCGGCTCACCGCCCTCTCATACATTTCCACCGCTTCGGCATTCCGCCCCAGCCGGAGAAGCAGGGAGGCCAGGTTGCTCAGGGCGAGACTGGAGTCCGGGTCCAGCCGCAATGCCTTGCGGAAAGTAGACTCCGCATCGGTCAGTCGATCACGCCGCGAGAAGGTAATCCCGAGGTTGACCAAGCCGTAGACATTGTCGGGCTGAATGGCAAGGACCGCCGAAAAGCAGTCGGCGGACGCCTCGTATTTGCCGAGGGAGAGATAATACAGGCCGAACTGGTTGTTCCACCGCGAATCGCCCACACCGAGCGCAACCGCTCGCTGGAAAGCCTCGATAGCCTCCCCTTCCCGGTGTTGAACCGCAAACAACCTGCCGCGCGCCGCATATGCCTCGGCGTCGGTGGCGTCCAAGGCGACTGCCTTGTTCAGTTCCTCCTTGGCCTTGTCGTACTGGCTCGTGGTCGTGTAAACGAGTCCCATCGTGATGTGGGGCCCCGCAAGTTCCGAGTTCAGTTTGATCGCCTTTCGGGCCTCGGCGACGGCAGACTGGAGCAAATCCGAGTTCCTCCCGGCACGATACGAGGCTAGATAGGCTTGAGCCAAACCGCAGTGCGGCAGAGCGGAAGTCGGCTCCGCAACGACCGCCTTTCGGAACAGGTCCACGGCCTTCGCAATATCCTCGGGCCGGTCTTCGCGTTCCAGATAGGACTCGGCCTGTCTGAGGTAGTCGTCACTTGCCGTGGAAGCGTGTCCGGTCAAATGGCCGTTTGGAACACCCGAAGAATAGAGGACTCCGCCGACCAGCAGGGCGGCGGCCAGAGCGCCGTGCCACCAACGCAGCGGGATCCTGCGGGATGAAGGAGTGGCTTTAGGCAACAGGACCGGCACCGTGGTCCCCAGCGATGCGGCAAGCGCCGTTGCCATTTCGCCCGCGCTTTGAAAGCGTTCCGCCGGGTTTTGGTGGGTTGCCGTTGACAGTGCGGCTGCAAACGCTTCGGGAAGATCGGGCCGCTCATCCATCAGCGTCCGCCGGACGCCCACGCCCTTGCTCCCCGGAGGATACTTGGCGCTGCAGAGATAGTAGAGGAGCACACCCAAAGCGTAGATATCGCTAGCCACGGATGCGGGCTGGCCGTGGAAAAGTTCCGGTGCCATACAGGCCGGAGTTCCACCAGGCAGCTCGGTCTGGTGGACTTCCGAACTCAGCCCGAAATCCATCAGGACGATCCGACCGCCCTGCTCACGCATCACGTTGCTGGCCTTGACGTCGCGGTGAAGCAGTCCCGCGCCATGGACGGCACCGAGTGCGCGGCAGACTTCGATGCCAATGAAGACCGCTTCCTGGGCGCTGAACGGGCCCTGTATGGCTAACAAGGTGTCGAGCGTCTTCCCGTTGACGAAATCACTCCAGAATCCGACACGGCCATCGAAAATATCGACACCGTGGACTTGCACGATGTTGGAGTGCTTCACCTTGGCCATCCGACGGGCTTCGGCGATGATGCTGGCATACCCCGAATCGCCCCCGGTCGTCACCTTGAGCAGTTTGACGGCCACCTCCCGGTCCAGTTTCGGGTCCAAGGCGCGATAGACCACGCCGAATCCACCTTCTCCCACCTGATCCAGCAGACGGAAAGGTCCCCAGCCTTCGAGCGGTTCCGGCTTCAACGGCAGTTCATCCATGGTTGCCCTCCGCGAAGATAACATCTGCGGGTTGGTACGAGTATATCTTGTAACGGGGCTGGAGAGCGAGTTGTTAAGGAATTCGTAACAGTTCAGCCCCGTGGTTTGGCGGGTAGGAGCGAAGGTGCGGGAAGGCCCGCGCGGTGTGAGCGGACAGCCTGTTTGAGGTAGTCGAGAGGATTGCGGCCCTGGACGCGGCAGGTTTGGGTGGCTGTGAGAAGG
>CAIVPR010000050.1 GCA_903907865.1 uncultured Acidobacteriia bacterium | reverse complement strand
GGGTAGGTGGGGGGGGGGGTGAGGGGGGTGAGGGGGGTGGGGGTGGTGTGGGCCCTTGGTCAAGGTAGGAATGCGGCCCCGGACAGCACCGGGGGCGCAGGCAAACCGGGGCAATGCCACTTGCTTTTTGCCGTCACTGCCAGATGCATCCAACGGGAGATGCAAGCAACCTGCGCCTTTGGGCGCATGAGGCGGCTGAAAGCCACCTCGCAGCCAGGAATGGCCGCCCCACACAGACGCGAGCACTTCCTGAAACCCGAGGCATGCCCGGTTAGGGCGGGGACGGCACGCTTTGCGGGAAAAAGTAAGTGGCACTGGGCAAACCGGGGTGCGGAGGAATGGCGGCCTCGAAGAGTAGAGCGGAGCTGCGGGCCAGATACGCCAGCCAGATCCGCGCCTTTTAGGCGCGTGGCGGTGTCGGCGACCCCGCCGCAGGATGCCATCCTGCCCCACAACGGAAGTCGTTCGACGGTGCAGAAGAGAGGTTGGGGGCGGGTAAAGCAAAGCAGCGGGAGCTGGGCGCGGCCCTTGACAAACAAGTAAGTACTTACTTACAATGGTTTCGTGGCCTCACACGATACCCCGACACACCGCATGTCGGCGGAAGACCGCCGCCGCCAACTCCTTGAAGTCGCCATCGACCTGTTCGCCCGCAAGGGCTTCGACGGCACCACCACCAAGGAAATCGCGGCTGCCGCTGGCGTAACGGAAGCCATCATTTTCCGACACTTCGCCACCAAAACCGACCTCCACGCCGCCATTCTCGACTACCGTTGCGGGACCGGTTCCGTCGACAACTGGCTCGTGGAATTGGAAGCCCTCACACAGGCCGACGACGACGAAGGACTGATCCGCTTCCTGGTCACCAACATCATCCGTCACCTGCGAGAAGATCCGCGATTCGAACGCCTGCTGCTTTTCGCCGCGCTCGAAGGCAATGAATTGGCGCTCCTGCATCACACGCGCACCAAGCTCCCCGTCGTGGAGAAACTCGTCGCCTACATCGCCCGCCGCCAAGCCGCCGGAGCCATGCGGTCGGGCGACCCGTTCGTCATCCTCCTCGCCCTAGCGGGCATTCCGCAGTTTTACGCGTTGCAAAAGTACGTCTACCAGTCGGCCATGGCCGCCGGGCCCGACGAACAAGTTGTCGAAACCTTCGTACGTATCCTAATGGACGGTTTGCGACCGTCATATTGCAATTTCGACGGTTTGCAACCGTCATGCCAAAATCGAGCCTCCGAATGAAAACCACCATCCTCAGCGCCCTTATCTCCTCGATCCTGCTGCTGACCGGCTGCGGATCGAAAGCCGCCCCTACTGACAAAGCGGCGGAAGCAACCAAGGAAGTCAAGCCCGTATCCGTTTCCACCGCCGTCGCGGAGTCCAAGGAAGTCGCCGCAGACTTCCAAGTGACCGGCACGTTTGCCGCAGATGAAAGCTCCGACATCGCCCCGCTCGTTGCCGGGCGCGTTGTGACCACCCCGGTCAACGTGGGCGACCACGTCACCCAGGGCCAGGTCGTTTGTGAACTCGACCACCGCGACGCCCAGCTCCGCCTTGACCAAGCGAAGGCCCTGCTCGCCGAGGCCAACGCCTCCATCCGCCAGACGCAGTCGCGGATCGGCTGGAGCGCGGGCACGTTCGACCCGGGCAAGGTCCCGGAAGTCGCCGCCGCCGAGGCCAATTTCCGCTCCGCCCAAGCGCAAGCCAGGCTCGCCGCAGCCGACGCACAGCGCTACGCGAATCTCGTAGCCACCGGGGACGTCTCGAAGACCGCCTACGAGCGCGCCCGCACGCAACAGGAAACCGCCGAGGCGCAGGTGAACGCCGCACGCCAGCAATACGAGGCCGCAGCCAACGCAGCACGCCAGAGTTTCGAAATCATCTCGACGCAGCGCGCCTCGCTGGACAGCGTCAAGGCGCAGGTCGCGCAGGCGGAAAAAGCCCTCGCCGACACCACCATCCATGCGCCCTTCGACGGCTACATCACCGCCCGGCCGGTCGCGGCGGGCGAATACGTGGCGCTGACCAACAAGATCGCCACCATCGTGCGGATCGGCACGTTGAAACTACAACTGCAGACGCCCGAACAGAAAGCCGCCCTCGCGCACCTCGGGGACAAGGTCACGGCCTTGGTTTCGGCCTATGCGGGACGCGAATTCACGGGCAAGGTCACGGCGATCAACCAATCGGTGGACCCCTCGTCGCGCATCTTCGTGCTGGAAGCCAAATTCGACAACCCGAAGAACGACCTCAAGCCGGGCATGTTCGCCACGGCCCGCGTCGCCCAGCCGGGCGGGGTGCAAGCGGTGTTCGTGCCCAAGCAGGCGGTTGTCCGTGACAAGACCACGGACTCCAACCAAGTTTTCGTCGTCGAGAGCGGCAAGGCGCGCTTGCGCGTGGTACAGATCGGCGACGCGGTCGGAGACAACGTGCGCCTCATCTCCGGCCTGAAGGGCGGCGAAACCGTCGCCACGACAAACCTCGGCGACCTGTTCGACGGTGCCCCTGTCAGCGCAGGAGGCTCCCGCTAAATGCACTCCCTAGCCAAACTCTGCATCGAGCGGCCGGTCTTCGCGACGATGCTGATCATGACCCTGGTCGTGATCGGCGCGTTTTCCTACAACACGCTCGGCGTCGACCTCTTCCCGAAAGTCGACATCCCGACCGTGCAGATCTCGGTGGCCGACCCCGGCGCGTCGCCGGAGGAAATCGAAACTGAAATCACCAAGAAGATTGAGGAAGCCGTCAACACGATTTCCGAGATCGACGAACTGCGCTCCATCTCCTCCGAGGGCCGTTCGTTCGTCCAGGTCACGTTCCTGCTCTCCAAGAACGGCGACATCGCGGCCCAGGAAATCCAGAACAAGGTCAACCAGATCCTGAACGACCTCCCGGCCACCGCCAAGCGTCCCGAGGTCCAGAAGTTCGACCCCGACGCCGCGCCGGTGCTGCAGATCGGCGTCTCCGCCCAGCGTTCGCTGCGCGACGTGACCATGATCGCCGACAAACTGCTGAAGCAGAAGCTGGAGAGCTCTCCCGGCGTCGGCCAGATCCGCATCATCGGCGGCGCGAAGCGGGAAATCCACGTCTTCGCCGACCCCGAAAAGCTGCGCGCCTACAACCTGACGATCAACGACGTCTTCAATGCCCTGAGGACCCAGAACCTCGAGCTCCCCGGCGGCGACCTGCGCCAGGGCCAGCTCGATTTCACGGTCCGCACCGAGGGCCGCGTGGAAAAGCCGGAGCAGTTCAACCAGATCGCCGTCGCCAACCGCAACGGCTTCGTGGTCAAGGTCTCCGACATCGGTTACGCCGAAGACAGCTACGAGGAGCCGGAAACCACGGCGCGCCTCGACGGCCAAGCCGCGGTTACGCTGCTGGTTTCCAAGCAGTCGGGGGAAAACACCGTCGCCACCGCGGACGGCGTCAAGGCTCGGCTGAAGGAACTGGCGGCCACGCTGCCCAAGGACGTGAAGACCAGCATTATCGCCGACCAGTCGGTGTTCATCGTGGCCGCCGTGGACAACATCAAGCACCACCTTGTGCTGGGCAGCATCTTCGCGTCGATCGTGATCTTCCTGTTCCTGGCGAACTGGCGGACCACTTTGATCGCGTCGATCGCGATCCCGACCTCGATCATCTCCGCCTTCGCGCTGATGGCCGCGATGGGCCTGACACTGAACCAGATCACGATGCTGGCGCTGACACTGATGGTCGGCATCGTCATCGACGACGCCATCATCGTGCTGGAAAACATCTACCGGTTCATGGAAGAAAAAGGCATGGATCCGGTGGAGGCCGCCATCAAGGGCACCGGCGAAATCGGATTGGCCGTCATGGCGACCACGCTTTCGCTGCTGGCCGTGTTCCTGCCGGTCGGCTTCATGGGCGGCATCGTGGGCCGGTTCATGAGTTCGTTCGGCTTCACGTCGGCCTTCGCGATCGCGGTTTCGTTGCTGGTTTCGTTCACGCTGACACCGATGCTGACCTCGCGCTTTGTGAAACCGCCATCCAGGCACGGCGCGGACCACCATTCGTCGAAGGAATCGCCGGTCTTCAAGGTGATCGACCGCTACTACACCGCAATGCTGCGCTGGTCGATGGCCCACCGGATCTGGATCCTCGCGGCCTGCGTGCTGGTGGTGATGAGCATCGTGCCTCTGTTCATGTTCGTCGGCAAAAACTTCCTGCCGGGCGACGACCAATCGCAGTTCAACGTGCTTGTCCGCACGCCGGAAGGCACGTCCCTCGCGGCGAGCACGAACACCACTGAACAGATCGCCCGTGAAATCCGCAACCTGCCGGGCGTGATCCATACGCTTTCGACGGTGGGCGGCGGCCAGGACCATTCGGCCAACAATTCCGCAATTTTCGTGAAGCTGAGCGACATCGACCAGCGGTCGGTCACGCAGACCGACGTGATGCAGATGACCCGCAAGATGCTGAAGGGTTACCCGAAGGAGATCCACGCGGGCGTTGAACTGGTTTCAGCGGTCGGCGGCGGCAACAGCAACGCGGAAATCCAGTTCTACATCCAGGGACCGGATCTGGACCGGCTGGGCAAGTACTCGGCGGAATTGATGGCCAAGCTGCGGCAACTGCCGGGAGTCGCCGACACCGACACCACGCTCCGGACCGGCAAGCCCGAGTTCCGGTTGGCTATCGACCGCGAACGCGCCGCCGATCTCGGCGTCTCGGTGCAGGACATCGAACAGGCGCTCAATACGCTGGTTGCTGGACAGGTCGCGTCGACCTTCAATGCGGGCGACGAACAGTACGACGTCCGGGTTCGTGCCGAGGAGCGTTTCCGCACCACGGAAGAGAAGCTGGCGGCGTTGACGATCCCGTCGCAGAAGCGCGGCGTGGTCAGTCTGGACGAAGTCGTGCGCATCCGGCCAGGCAGCGGTCCGTCCGCGGTCAACCGCATCAACCGGCAGCGCCAAGTCACGATCAGCGCCAACACGCTGCCCGGCGGCTCGCAGGCTGCGATCCTGCAGGGCATCACGGCGGCTGCGGACGAACTGCACATGGGCTCGGACTATCGCTACGGCACCGCCGGCACCTCGAAGGAGTTGGGGCGTACGGGCTACTACTTCGGCCTCGCGTTCTCGCTGACCTTTATCTTTATGTACATCGTGCTGGCGGCGCAGTTCGAATCGTTCATCCACCCGATCACGATCCTGCTGACGCTGCCGCTGGCGATTCCGTTCGGCATCGTGTCGCTGTTGGTGACCGGCCAGACGGTGAACATCTTCTCCGGCCTCGGCCTGTTGCTGCTGTTCGGCATCGTCAAGAAGAACGCCATTTTGCAGATCGACCACATGAACGGCCTGCGGAAGGCGGGTTTGTCGCAGTACGACGCGATTATCCAGGCCAACCGCGACCGACTGCGGCCAATTCTGATGACCACCATCGCGCTGGTGGCCGGCATGGCCCCGCTGGTGATTTCGAACGGCGTTGGATCGGCCACCAATCGCTCGATCGGCGTGCTGGTTGTTGGTGGACAGTCGCTCTGCCTGCTGCTGACGCTGCTCGCGGTGCCGGTGTTCTACTCCTACTTCGAGGATCTGCAGAATTCGAAGTTCTTCTCGCGCTCGCTCTCCAAGGTGACGGCGCTCGTTCCCAGCCGCACCAAGGCGGTCGCGAACGTGACATTGTTGGTGCTGGCGGTCGGCCTGTTGGGCACTTCGAGCCTGCAGGCCGCCGACCCCGGCAAGCGCATCGGCATCATCGGCGCGGCCAAGATCACGCTCAGCGAGGTAATCCAGCGGGTCTTGGCGAACGACCGTAACATCGCTGTTTCCCGTATCGCGCACGAAGAGTCCGTGCTCAACCTGCGCGGCAGCCTCGGGGCCTTCGACCCGCGCCTCGGCTTCAACTTTCACGACTCGCGGGTGGTCACTCCGGTCAGTTCCTCGCTGGGCGGGGGAACGAACGGCAAGCTCACCACGAAGGATCTGCTGCTGGACCCTCAGTTGACCGGGGCTACCCCTTGGGGCGGCGGCACCTACAAGATCGATTTCTCGAACGGGCGCACGGCCAGCGACAGCACCTTCAACACGCTGAATCCGCAGTTCCCGACGTCGCTCAGCTTCAACTACACGCAGCCGCTGGTGCGTGGCTTGCGGTACGACGACAACCGCCACCGCATCCAAGTGGCGCGCAAGAACGTCGAAATGTCCGACGCGCAGTTCCGGCAGCGGGTGATCGACACCGTGACCCTGGCGATCCAGGCGTACCGGGAACTGGAATTCGCCACACACAACTTGGACGTGCAGCAGGAGGCGGTCCGGCTGGTGCGCCAGCAGGAGGCCAGCATCCGACGCCAAGTGGAGCAAGGACTGCTGGCACCGGTCGACATCGTACAGACCCAGACGCAGGTCGCGACCTTCGAACAGAACCTGTTTGCAGCCGCAAGCGCCTTGACCAACGCGGAAAACGCGCTGAAGGTGCTGATGCTGACCGACCGGAACGATCTAATGTGGGGCATGGCATTGGCTCCCGAGCGGGCCCTCGAATCCGCGGACGCGCCGCCTTCGTTGGAAGACGCGGTGAAAGCGGCGATGGCGGCCCGGCCGGAGATGAAGGAGAGCGATTTGGCGCTCGAAGTGAACAAGCTCGACGCCAAGCTGGCCAAGGAACAGACAAAGCCGCAGGTCGACGCCTACGGGACACTTGGGTACACGGGTCTGGCGGGGCAGTTGATCACGCAGACCGGCGCGAATCCTTTTTCCGCGGCGTTCGGACCGCTGGTCAACCAGATCAACCAGCTGTCGGCGTTGAACGGTCTGCAGCCGCTGGCCCCGATCTCGTTCGGCGGCGGAGGGGTTCCGGCGGCGTTTGTGGGCGGCTACGGGCAGTCGTTGAACGCGCTGGGAACGGGCAGCTACAACACGGCAGTGGTTGGGGTGACGGTATCGTTGCCTCTGCGCAACCGCACCGCGACGGCGGCGGCCGCAGTGTCGGTCGCGGAAGGCCGTCGGCTGAAAACCCAGAAGCAGCAGGTGGAGATGGCGGTGGAGCAGGACGTCCGCAATGCGTTGCAGGCTGTCGATTCGTTCACGTCGCGCCTGCGGGCAGCGGTGGATGCGAGGAAGTCGGCGGAGTCCCAGTATGCCAGTGAAGAGCGCCAATTCCAAGCAGGAACGACGACGGTGTTCCTGGTTCTGCAGCGGCAGACGGAGTTGATCTCGGCCCGGACGCGGGAAGCGCGCGCCGAGGCGGACCTGGATGAGGCCCATGCCAACCTCGACCGGGCCCTTGCCCGTACGATAGAGGTTAGGAACATCGCGTTGAAGTGAGTACGCCAAGCCCAGTTGCGGAAGCCGATTCGAGGCCGGAAGGGAAACATCAGGCTTAGACACTTGATGACCTTGTTTCCGGCATCACGCCGGAGAACTGTCACGGGGAGACCGACTGGGGTCCACCCGTGGCTCGGAAGTCTTGTAGCAGTATGTAGGGCAGCCATTCTTGGCTGCGCCAAGCTTTCAGCTTGGCCTAACCGGACGGCTCGGGAATGGAAGAATCCCCCTTCGGCAAGACGGTTATGGCGACCAAAACGGTCGCCGGAATGTCCAATATGACCAAAGCAGAAATTCCGGAACCAGTCTTCGAAGTTACCGAGCGGTATCTGGAACTAGCCCAGCGGGCCGGGGTCGCGCCCGCCGCGCTGTATCTGACTGGGTCGGTCGCGCTCAACGACTTCCGCGAGGGTCTGAGTAACATCAACTTCGTCGCGGTCAACGCCGAGACGCCGCCACGCGAAGAGTTAGCCGTCCTCGCCGAAGTCCACAAGGAACTACGCGCGGAGTATCCCCTGCCTTGGTTCTCGGGCATCTATCTAACTTGGGACGACCTGAAGAGGAACCCGGCGCTGGTCGGCAAAGTGCCGGGCCACATCGAGGGCCATTTCGGATCGGTTGGATCCGCCGACTCCAACCCTGCCGTCTGGATGACTCTCCGCAAGCACCTCCTGACGTTCCGGGGCGCGGACCCGACCGAGGTCTGGAGCGACGAGGCCGTCTTCAAACGCTGGAACCTCGACCGGATCAACACGTTCTGGCGCAGTTGGATGTCCCGCAACGAGGAGAAGCCGATGACCGCGCAGGCGCTGCTGTTTGCCTTGCCCGGCGTGCTGCGGCAGCATTACGGCGTCTCGTTCGGCGACGTCTGCTCCAAGGCCGACGCATGTCGACACGGTTTCGGGGTGATCGCCGACGTGTGGCATGGACCGATCCAGGACGCCCTCTCTCTTCGGACGGGAGCACATACCCCCGACGGCCGCCCTTACCAGCGAGGGCAGAAAGCCTTGGCGCTGATTCGGTTGTTGATCGCGGACGCGAACAAGAAGAACATCTGAGGCCAGGTAATCGGCACCGCCCGGCCATTTCGTTGCGGGGGCGGTTGGTTTGCCGTACGATGGGAGTCAGGATGCAAGTCGCACGGCCCGCACTGGAATCGCCCACCACCATCTCGCTTGCGCGCCGGTCGCGGCTATCCGACGCCGCCTACATGGAGTTCTGCTTCGCCAATCCAGATTTGCGGATCGAGAGGACCGCACAGGGAGAGATTGTCATTGTGCCACCAGCGGGAATGGAATCGGATTGCCGGGGAGCTGACATCGGCATCGACTTGGGTTATTGGGCACGCAAGGATGGACGGGGTAGGATATTCGGTTCATCGGCTCAATTCTTCCTGCCGGACGGCTCCGCCATGTCGGCGGACTGTGGATGGATTTCGTTTGCACGCTTGGCGTCCGTCGACCGATCGGAGCTGAAGGTATTCCCCCATCTCGTCCCCGAGTTCATCGTCGAAGTCATGTCTCCTTCCGACCGCCTTGCAGCCGCAAAGCGGAAGATGGGAGTCTGGATGTCGAACGGTGTGGAACTTGGCTGGCTGATCGACGGCAAGAACCGGCGCGTGCACGTGTACCGCCAAGGGCAGGAACCGGAGGTGGTGGTAGAACCGGAGAGCGTCCGGGGCGAAGGGCCTGTCGACGGTTTTGAAATAGACCTCAAGGGGATCTGGGCAGGCCTGTAGAATCCCGATTGACCTACGATGGAAGCATGCAGCCCGATCCCGCCTTCCTGGTAACCTCGAACTCCGAACTCTCCGAAATGCACGGCGCACCGCTCGAGCGGGCCGTGCGCAAGCAACTCGACCACCTCGACGTCCACTGTCGGGCCTTCATCGCCGCGTCGCCGTTCTGCATCCTGTCCACCCAAGCCGACTGCCTCGGTGACGCCTCCCCGCGCGGCGACACTCCGGGCTTCGTGAAGGTCGCCGACGACCATACCATCCTCATCCCCGACCGCCGCGGCAACAACCGCCTCGACAACCTGCGCAACATCGTCAAGAACCCGGTCGTCGGACTGCTCTTCCTCATTCCCGGCATCGACGAGACGCTGCGTGTGAACGGAAACGCCCAGCTGTCGCGCGATCCCGCTTTGACGAGTCAGTTCGAAGTGCAAGGCAAGACTCCAAAACTCGTCATCGTGGTGCAAGTGAAGGAAGCCTACGCCCATTGCAGCCGTGCGTTGGTGCGCTCAGACCTCTGGAAAAGGGCTAAGGCCGCAGGACCCGACCGGGGCACTGTACCGACCTTCGGAACCATGCTCGAAACGCACACGCACGGATTCGTGAAGGCCGACTTTGTCGACGAAGACAACAAGACCCGGGTGCCAGCAACCCTATACTAGGGCACGCATTCACCCGTTGGGTGAACCGCTTCGCATGGCTTGAACAAACGCTCCCTTGCGGTCGCGGCTCGGTTAGATATTGATTCTACTGAGCTGCGACTGCAAGGCTAGAGCCGCGCATACGCTGGCACCGGACCCACCAACGGCCTCGCGTACTCAAGAAAGGCCGCCGTCACATCATTTCCCGTCGTAGATATGAACTCCGCTGGCAACAACCGTTCGCGGCGCGCGACAGCGTCCAGCACCGCAAATCCGACCTGTCCCTCCGCATCCAAGGTCGCCATCACCCCCGAGCCCCCGTCCGCCCCCCTCAGCACAGCCTCGTACCCGCACGCAAAAGCCTCCCGCAAGTCGCGTTCCCGCGCATACGGCCCGCACGAGCGACCCAGCAATCCCGGTCGTTCCGCCCGGGCCCGCAGACCCAGCTTTGCCGACACCAACTGCGCCAACGTGTGCCCCAAATTCGACGCCAAGCTGTGAGCTGGATCGCCGGGCCGGTCCACATCGGCACCGAACGACCGTCCCGACTCGTCTAATTGCCCCTCGCAGACGGCCACCACGCACCGACCCAGCCGACCGTACACCGCCTCCACGTCCGCGGCGATCCGGCCCAGCCCCAGTCTCCGCTCCGGCACATAGATCAGGTGCGGCGCATCGTCCTGGTCTTGCCGGGCCAGGGCCGTTGCCGCCACAATCCACCCCGCGTTCCGCCCCAGCGTCTCCAAGATGCAAATCGGCGAGGGCAACGCACGGTTGTCCGCCTCGATATCCCTCGCCGCGCAAGCGAAAAAATACGCCGTGGAGGCATACCCGGGGGTGTGGTGGGTCTCCAACAGGTCGTTGTCGATGGTCTTCGGAACCCCGACCACGCGTACCCCGCGCGATGTCAAGTCCAACGCCGTCCCCATCGTACCGTTGCCGCCGGTGAGCAAAAGGACATCGATTCCCTGCCCCCGGAGCCGCTCTGCAATCTCGTCCAATTCCGCATCCGACAGCTTCCGTCGACTCGACCCGATCACCGACCCCGGTGCGCGCGCAATCTCCGCCCATCTGGATTCGGGCACGGCCAGTAAATCCCTCAGGTCGCCGTCAAGGAATCCAGGCAGCCCGAATGGGGCGGCCAGCAGCGAGGAAAAACGTCCCCGGCATCCGGCCACGACGCCGGCCAAGCTGGAATTCAACACCGCAGTGGGACCGCCGCCATGGGCGACCGCAGCTCTCATGCTTTCAGGGTATTCGCTTACGCCGTTTGGGACGCCGCGCGGGCGCGCTTTGGAGGGACCGAGATCGGACTGCGGCGCGGCAAGGGTTCCGAACGCCAGCCGTCCCACAATTCGCGCATCCGCCGCACGAAGGCCCGCGGCTTCTGCTGGTATAGCCGACCCGCCAATGCCAGCGCGCTGCCACGCAACTCGGCCCGTGCCGTTTCGATCAGGGGCAGAACCTCCGATTCGGGGACCAGATGCCGCTCCAAGATTGCCAGGTCATGGTCGTCACCGAGGCACTGTTGCAGATCGCGCAGACTCGCCTCGCGCGCCGCCAGCACCTGCGGACGCACCACCTCAAGCAGTCGCACGTGGTACCAGTGATCCTTCACGCGCTTGCGGAGTTCATGGTAGTTCTCTACCGTTGGCTCCTCGACTGCGCGGGTGAGATTGCGTCGGCCCTTGCGGTATGCATCCAACAGCCCGGCTTCGATCGCCTCGAACTCGACCGGCTGGAACCGCCACAGGTTTACCAGCCTCTGCGTCCGCCGCAACGTGGCCAAGGCGTTACCGACCACGCCAATGGCCGAGTCGGGTGTTGCCTCCACCACATCCACCGAAGGCTGTTCGCGCAGCGCCAAGTCGGACCGCAACGAGCTCAGCACCTCCGCCGAAATACCCTGGGGAAACTGCAGGAGCAGAGAATCCACGGTGGTAAGAACCACATCGGCATCACGCAATTGCGCCAAATCGCGCGCGGCCTCCCGCAGTGCTATGTTGTCGCGCACGCCCGCAGCGCCCAAATGCGGCGTCAACAGTCGGATCACGGCCCGGATCTTCTTGATGGACTTCCGCGCCTCGTGGATGCCTTCGACCCTGTCAGCCGCGACACCATCCGTCAGCGCCTGGATAGCGGACCGGAGTTCTTCGCGGACGACACGACGCAACCCTGTTGCGAGGCTCTCGCTACGGACTAACCGAAACGCCATTATTACAGTTTCTCCCTAGGGAGCATGACACTAGTATGACAAAGTCACAAAGATGGGGTGATGAGGCGCTTTCGGACCGCGTAGAGAATCAAGTCGGCGGTCGAGTGCAGCGAGAGCTTGCGCAAGATGTTGGCCCGATGCGTCTCGATGGTCGTGGTGGAGACTCCGAGCTGGGTCGCCGCCTCCTTGTTGCTCTTCCCCTCGATCAATAGCTGGAAGAGTTCGCGCTCGCGCGCGGTCAGCAGGTCGTAACTGTCCTCCAGGCCCCGCAGCGACAATTCCCGCACGTGCTCCTCCTGCAGCAGTTCCGCGATCCGCCCCGCCACGAACGGTCGCCCCGCCGCCGCGGCCCGGACCGCGGCGGGAATATCCTCGCGCGGACCATCCTTGAGCAGGTATCCCTTGGCCCCGGCCTTGAACGACCGGAGAACATAGCTTTCGTCCATGTGCATGCTCAGCATCACGATGCCGATGCGGGGGTTGGAGGCGAGAATGCGGCGGGCGGCCTCGATTCCGTTCAGCCCCGGCATGGCGACGTCGAGGATAGCCACATCGGGCTCGTGCGTGGCGGCCATTTCCAAGGCTTTGGAGCCGTCGCCAGCCTCCGCCACCACCGTCATGCCCTGCTGGCGTTCGAGGAGCGCACGCAGTCCGTCGCGAACAATCGCGTGGTCGTCCGCAATCAGAATCCGGATGGGGCTCATGCTGTTAGTGGGGAAAATCGGCTCCTGAAATAAAAAACCCCTCGTGCTGCAACCCGTCAAGCGGAGGATGAACGGCCGTTTTGGTTTGACGATTGCACCCGAATGCTTTCGTCACGGTTCGCCATCCCTATCGCCAGCGTGTTGCAGCAGAGGGCAGGTTTGAGTACTACCGATTCGGACTTAGGATAGCAAACGGAATGCCACGGCGCGATTTCCGCAAATCGTTGATTCCATAGGCCCGGCCCAAGTGGCGTCCAGAGTGTGTCGGGAACGGTTGGGGCAGCCCTGTGTCAGTGTGACACAGTTTTGGCCACATGCGGTCGGACCGGGTCCACTGACCGTCCAATTCATCGGGAAAGCACCTCATGGGTTTCATAGGCGCGGCAACAATTGGGCGTCGGCACTGGCGCGGCAACGCACCACAACCTGGAACGAGCGCGGCCACGTGGCATAGCCTTCTTTGAGAAACCGCTCCGACAGCGCCTTCAAATCCCTAGCCGAGGTAAAGAACGTCGCCGCGCCTGATCGAGCGCAATATGATCCGCAACGCCGCCGCGCGATACCACGACAACGCGATCTACGTGTTCGCGTCCAAGAACGCCGTAATGCAGGACAACGACGTGTCTTTCACCAGCTACCACGACCTCGAAGGTACAGCCTACGACAGCGACTACAACTCGGAGGGCACCATCATCCAGTACAACGTCAGCCACGACAACGGCGGCGGGCTGGCCGACATCTGCAACAACCCCGACTCCAAGGCCCCCGCGCGGATTCAACGACGGCACCATCATCCGCTACAACACCAGCCGCAACGAGGGTGCGCGCGTGATCGCCTTCGACGGGCCGGTAGGCTATTGCGCGCGTGCCAACTTCACCAGTGCTCCTTGGGCTTCCAGAATCTCGTCAGCGCGGCCAAAGCGGTCTAGGTTGATCCACTACGATGGCTGGCGGCGCGGGGGATACGGAACACCCTGCCAACAGGAGGTGGGCACCAACAGGCAGTACCACCGCGGCACATGCTAAGCCATCCGCATCGTCAAGCCGCCATCCAGCACGAACTCCTCGCCGGTGATGAAGTTATTCGTGACAACCGTCTCGATCATTTGCGCAACTTCATCCGGGGTCCCCTCGCGATGCAGCGGAATACGGTTTTCCAAGTTGTTCTTCACCTGTGCTTCCGTAAGCATGTCTTGGAACCGGGTGCGGATCACGCCGGGGGAGACACAGTTGACCCGGATGTTGTGGTCGGCCAACTCACGAGCCAAGACCCGCGCGAACTGCGGCAGCGCGCCCTTGACGATGGCATAGGCGGCGGCACCCAGCACTCCGCGTTTTCCCGCCGTTGACCCCAGCAACACGATGGCCCCTTCTTTCTTGGGAATCATGTGCGGCACGGCGGCACGGCAAAGATGGAACGCGGCGTGAACGTGGACGTTGAAGGCTTGCGTCCATATTTCCTCGGAAACCGTGAGCAGCCCGCCCGGCGCGGCGGCTCCGGCATTGTGGACGAGGATATCGATCCCACCCAGGGCTTCGACGGTCTCGGCCACAACGCGTGCCGCGTCCTCTGGAAGTGCCATGTCGGCCCGGAGGGAAACGCAACGGCGTCCCGCCGCTTCGATCGTGGACTTGATTTCCAACGCGGCGGCAGATGCCGCATCTCGGCTCTGCACCGCGATATCGGCGCCGCCTTTGGCGAGACGAATCGCGGTGGCAGCTCCGATGCCCCGAACTCCGCCGGTAACGAGACAAACTTTTCCCTTGAGATCCACGGTCTTATTATAAAGGCACACCAGAAGGGAAAACCATGGGCCAAAACGGCACGGCGGTTCCACGCTTGCGGTTGATCTTACGTCGCTTGCGCTACTGGATGCCTGACGCTCGCCAACATGGATGCTCCGGTGCCCGGATTGCCGATGTCTGCCCTCGCGCCGACTAAGACTCTCCCCACCCTTCTGGATTCTACCCCTACTTCTTCGTCACGTCCATCCAGTTGTCGTCCCCGGCCCGGTCAATCAACTTGTTCAGCGGATCGATTCCGGCCTTGGTCGGCATCCGGTCTACCACGACCTCGAAAGTCTGGGTCGGCTGGGTCAGCCATTCCTTTTTCAGATATAGAGGCTTCTCCTCCTCGCTCTTGCCTTCGAACACTCCGATATCGATCAGGTCGTGCAACGGCAATGGCTTCTCGTTGCCGCTGCCATCGGCCTCCATCTTCCGCGACTGCACGGTCAGCGTCACCTTGAACTTATGCTCCGGCGTCTCCGTCACCACAGCCGAAACTGCCTTGTTGTCGTACAGGACGATCTTCTCGAAGGCATCCGTGATGTAGTACTGCAGTTCCGGGGGGGTCTGCGCCCGCAAGGCTTCCACAAACTGGCGCGTATCGGGATAGGGCCCGGACTGCGCCACCGCTGCGTTCGCATAACCGTACTGTTTGAGGAACTCGTGCAGGGCCAGGTTCAGCTTGGCCTCGCCGATGTAGTCGGCCAGCGTATACATCACCTGCCCGCCCTTCTGGTACCAGACATACGACTCGTTCTGCACCAGTGCGAGCGCGTTCTCATGCCTTGTCTCGCCGGCGCGGCCGCGAAGATACCGGTCCAGTTCATTCTTGAGGAAACGGTGCATGTTGTCGCGGCCGTATTTCCGCTGCATCACCATGAGCGCAGAGTATTCCGCCAAGGTCTCCGACATCATGTTGGAGCCCTCCACACGTCCTCCGATCAACTGGTGCCCCCACCACTGGTGCGCCAACTCGTGGGCAGTCACAAAGTAGGCAAAGTCGATGTCCGCTGGCTTTTCGACCCGTCCGATGAATCCAATCCCCTCCGAGAACGGAATCGTATTCGGGAAGGACTGGGCGAAACTCCGGTAGCGCGGGAACTCCAGAATCCGGTATTGCCGGTATTGATACGGGCTGAAGTATTTCTCGAAGTAATCGAGGCCAGCCTTCGACGCGTCGATCATGTCGTCGACGTCGTACTTCGCGTGGGCCGGGGTATGGTACACGTCGATCGAAACCGGATTCGCCGCCGCTTGGTGGACCACCTTCTTCACCGCGTACCGGGCCGAGACGAAAGAGTAGAACTCGGCCGTCTTCACATCGCCCATGTCGTAGGCGAAGTAATGCCGCCCGTTGGCATGCCAGTCCTTGGTGAGATAGCCGGGGGAAAGCGCGATCTGGTCCTCCGAGGTGCTGACCACGGCTTTGTAGTTCACCCAATCGGACTGCGTGGTGAAGATGTTGTCGCGCGATCCGGCAGGATCGCCGCGCTTGGGCAACAGTTCCAGCTCCGGAAGCTTCTCCTCGCGGCGGCGACGCGGATCATCCAACTCGATGCTGCGGTCATAGCCGAGGGTCGGGAAGTAACCGTTGTCAAAGAACATCCCGGAGTACGCGAACTCGGCCAACTCGTTCCCGTCCTTGAAGCCGCGCGAGGTGTGGCCCACGGCGAACGTCATCTCGATCTTCTCGCCGGGTGCCAGCGGTGTATCCAACTGGTAGATCGAGTACAGGCTTCTCTTGCTCGAAGATACCAGCCGAAACGGCCTGTCGAAGTGAACCTTCGAGAACGACTGTTTCTGGTCGCTCAGATGGATCTGGCTGATCGGCCCCGCTGTGCGGTTCTGCATCAAGAAGCGTCCGGTGCCGGAAAACGACCGGGTCTCGGGATAGAGGTCGACATTAGCCTCCACCGCCACGACCTTCGGCATGGGCAGCTTCAAGTATTTCTTGTAGGTCCTCTCGTAGTCCGCCTGGATGGTGCGCCGGTCCTTGGAGTTCAGGTATTCGTTCAGGACGTGTGCGTTGTAGTAATACCATCCCCCGGAGCCGACAGCAACCAACAGGAACAGTATTCCCGCCGGCACCAGCTGCGGAGCGCGCTGCCGGGCCACCGCGAAGCGCGCTTTCCAGCCGTCGTCGGCCCCGCGCCGAGCCAAGGCCACGGAGACCACGCCAAGAAAGCAGGCAATCGCCAACCAATAAGTGATCGCCCAGAACAGCGCCGGCACAAAGTGGCCGTAACCGTTCATGTCGGAGTAGGTGTAGGGCGGAGTATTTCCGAAAAGATAGAGTGTGTTCTCCCACCCGAAGCTGCTTAGGATAGGAACGATGACGAAGATGCCGATGACGATCCCGTGTCCGATGAACTTATTCGAGACCACCGTCTGCAGGAAAATCGCCAGCAAGGTGAAGGTCAGAATTTGCGGGAACACGATGAGGTACAGTTCCTGTGCATACTGGATCAACTCGTAGTTGTAGTAGCCCGCCACGGTCTGCATGATGACGCCGCAGAGACCGGCCACCGTCAACAGCACGAATTCGACAAAGCTGATGGCGATGAGCTTCGAGAACCAGTCGATGCCGCTGGAAATCGGCAGCGCGTCGTGGATTCCCGCGAACCGCGTGTCGCGCTCGCGCCACACCAACTCGGCCGCGTAGAGGGTCGAGACGATGAAGAAGAACAGGGTCGCCCCGCCCTCCACCGCCTGCAGCATCAAGTAAGTCACCGGCCAGACGTTCTGTCCGCCAACGCGTCCTGCGTAGTGGCCGTTGTTCATCGAAATGCCAGCCATCAGGATGACGATGCCCCAGAATGGAACCTCGCGCACGATATTGGAAATACGCAGCCGCGTCAGCGAAACCAACTGCGTCAGTGTCGTGGCGAAACCGAAGACTTGCGTGATCCGGGGCAGCTTGGCCGCCACGAGGCTGCGACGGGGACGTATTTCGTCCTGCTCCTGCTGCCTTGCCAGTGCCGCGCGCTTGCCACCCGAACGAGCTGTGAGCGCTTCCACCGACATCGGAAAGAACCGCCAGAGAAGGAGTAGGCCCAGCAGTCCGATGCTGCCCCACAGTAGCCGGTTGTACAGGAAGACGCCCGGGGTCAAGGGCAGCAGGAGCGAATTCCGCTCGACCACGGTCCAGTAACGCGCCACGGCGTCGATGTAGAGGAAACCGACCGGGTCGAAAATACCCGGCCAGAAGCGCTCCAAAGACCGCGTGCTGCTGAACGCCGCCAAGCTGACCAGGTAAACCATGAAGATGGTCGCGCCTTGCAGGTACACGATGAAAATCTTGCGGGTGAGCGCCGCCACCACGAAGAAAAGCGCCCCGAGAAAGAAGATCTGGAAGACGACGATGCTGAAGAACGGCTGCAAGTACCAATCGAGCCGGTTGGGCCCGATACGGGCGTGGTCAGCCCAAGGTGCCAGTGTGCCGCAGAATTCGCCAAGGAGCAGACCTGAAAACGCGAAGACCGTCGCCACGAACGACCCCGCCCAGCGCCCGACAAGGTACGCGAACTTCGAGATCGGCTTCGTGAACAGGATCTGGATCGTGTCGCGCTGGAAATCGCGCAGGATCGAGGTGCCGAAGATCGCCGCAATGATGATTACGCCGAAGAACGCGATCCCAACATCGTTATAGATGTTGGCCCACGGCCCGTTCAGCATAACCTTGCCGTTGGAGCCGCCGATGGGGCCGAAGTTCTCGCTCGCCACGTTCAGAAAGTTGAACGCGAACCAGAGTAGGAAGTAGATGTAAGTGGAAACGCTCTTGAACCGGAACTTCAGTTCAAAGGTGAAGAACTCCCAGAACATGGCCATTAGCGCTTGCCCTGCCTTGCGAGGTTGATGAAGTAGACGTCCTCAAGGTCGGACTCGACGGACCGGAAGCCGTCGCCCGGGCTCGAATCGGCGAAGACGCGGACTTCGTGAAGCCCGCCCACCAAGTGCGAGGAAACGACTTGGAAGTTGGCCTCCAGTGCGCGCAGTTCGTCGTCGGAAGCCACTACCTTGGACCAGATCCGCCCCGCGAGCGAGTTCAGCGCGTCGTTCGGAGCGCCCTCCAGCAGCAGTTCGCCGTTCGAGATGATCGCCATCCGGGGGCAAAGTTCGCGGACGTCCTGCACGATGTGGGTCGAAAGGATCACGGTCACCCCGGCGCCCACGGAACTCAGCAGGTTGAGGAATCGATTGCGCTCAGCCGGGTCGAGACCGGCCGTCGGCTCGTCCACGATAATCAATTTCGGATTCGCGAGCAGGGCCTGCGCGATGCCGAAACGCTGCTTCATGCCGCCGGAATACGTGCTCAGCGACTTCTTGCGGTAATCCCACAGGTTGGTCTGGTTGAGGATGGCGTCGACCATGGCTGTCCGCTCACCCTTGTTCGTAATCCCCTTCATCACCGCGAGGTGGTGGAGCAGGTCGGTCGCGGAGATCTTGGGGTAGACGCCGAACTCCTGCGGCAGGTAGCCGAGGATGCGCCGGACGTCGTCCTTCCGCGCCAACACGTCCAAGCCGTCCAAATCGATGGAACCCTCGTCTGGATCCTGCAGGGTCGCGATGGTCCGCATCAGCGAACTCTTCCCCGCCCCGTTCGGGCCAAGCAGGCCGAACATGACGTTGGGAATCGTGAGCGTGAGGTTTTTCAACGCTTGCACGCCGTTGGGGTAAGTTTTCGAAAGGTTGGTGATGGTGAGGGCCATGGCTCGGGTTGACCGTGAATCGGTGCTGCTGATTATAACGTGGAAGACGGCACGAAAAGTTCACGGTTTGCGCCACTTGACGCAGGGCGCTGCGCCACGCAGCGCCACCCCCACCGCAGTAAACTGACAAACCACTGCAAACAAACCACTTATGCTTTGGCACACGGGGTGCATTCTAAAAGGACAAACAAAGGCCGGTCACACTGAATCCCCTCCAGTGCCGGCAAACCGGGCCACCCGGCAGAAGACAGAGTCAACAGAATCAGGTCGAACTGGACCCTCGACCGATTCGGACTCTCGCTCCGCAGCGACACTTTCTCAAATAGTGCAGCGGGTCTTCCTGCCGGGTCCGGCCCCGACGCATTTCAGCCCTACACTGAAATAAGAGGATCCCATGACCCCGCCAAAACGTATTCTCTTCCCGGTTGATTTCTCAGACCGCTGCAAGGCCGTAGCTCCATTTGTATTGTCCATGGCCCGCCGCAGCCACGCCACCGTGATCCTGCTGCATGCCATCCACCCCATTCCGCCCCTGTACGCAGGGATGAATACGGTCTACCCCGAAACCTACGACTTCACCGGTGCCAAGGAAGACTTCATGGTCCGCCTCCGCGAGTTCGCTGATACCGAACTTCCGAAAGTACCTGTCGAAATCCTGGTCGAACTGGGCGACGCCGCATCCGTGATCGTCGAGGCGGCCGCCGAGCATTCCGCGGACCTAATCACGATGCCGACCCACGGATATGGCCCCTTCCGCCGCCTCTTGCTGGGCTCGGTCACGGCCAAGGTCTTGCACGACGCGAAGGTGCCGGTTTGGACCTCCGCCCACGCCGAAGAGGCGTCCCACAGGGCGCATCCCACGCCCCGCCACATCGTGACGGCGCTGGACCTGAAAGACGAGAGCAAGGCTGCGCTCGATATGGCCATCGGCATCGCCGAGGAATCGGGTGCCACGATTGAAATGGTGCATGTGGCCCGCGAGGGCGAAATCAGTCCGGACAAGCCGGAAAACGACATGCGCGAAATGCTCGCGGAGGCCGCCAAGAGCCATCCGGAAACCGTCCACCTCGACTCCAAGTTGGACTTGGATGTCGTCGAGGATGTCGGCAACATCGCCAAGCTGGTGCGTTCTGTCGCCATCCGGAAACGGGCTGACCTAGTGGTGATCGGTCGCGGCGTCATCCAAGGGCCGTTCGGCGGATTCCGGACCAACGCCTACGCGATCATCCGGGAATCCCCGTGCCCCGTGCTGAGCGTTTGAAACTTGGAAACGGCGGTTGGCTCGTGGACTGGTTGTGTGAACGGCTCCGCATGGCTCGAACAAACGCTCCCTCGCGGTCGCGGCTCGGCTGAATTGAATCAGCATGTTGCCGTGCCACGACCGCGACGGAGTGGTTCGGCACGAATTTCAGCGCCGTAGCGCTGCAACATTCCCTAGGCGATCAATTCCGCGATCCGGTCCGGATCGTTCGGCACCACCACAGGCGCATTGCCGAAAGTGGACCGGATCGGCGCTCCCGCAGGGTCCTTCAACTGCCCGGTGTGGTACTTGTAGATGTAATCCGGGTCCTTCAACACGTTGCCGGTGAGGATCGCGACCACGTCGGCGGACTTGTCGATCACCCCCGCCGCCGTCAACTTGCGGATTCCGGCGAGCGTCGCGGCCGATGCCGGCTCGCAACCGATCCCGCTGTGCCCGATCACGGCCTTGGCATCCGCGATCTCCTGCTCCGTGGCGCGCTCCACAACGCCGTTCGTCGTTTCGATCTCGAACTTCGCCTTGGGCCAGGATACCGGATCGCCGATCTTGATCGCCGTCGCCAGCGTTTCGGGATGCGTCTGGGCGTGGAACGCGCCCTTGCCGCCGTCCAGCATGAACTCGTAGAACGGCGATGAACCTTCCGCCTGCACCACCGCGAGACGCGGCAGCTTGTCGATCAGCCCCACCGCGTACATCTCCCGCAAACCCTTGCCGAATGCCGACACGTTGCCCAGGTTGCCGCCGGGCAGCACGATCCAATCGGGAACCTGCCAGTCCCTCTGGTCCATCATCTCGATCACGATGGACTTCTGCCCTTCGATTCGAAACGGGTTGATGGAGTTGAGCAGGTAGATCCCCAGCTTCTCGGCCAGCACCCGAACCAGCGCCAGAATCTGGTCGAAATTGGCGTCCACTTGGAACGTCTTGGCCCCGTACTCCAGAGCCTGCGCCAGTTTGCCGTAGGAAATATTGCCGTTGGGGATGAAGATCAGCGGATCCAGCCCGCCCGCGACCGCGTAGGCTGCCATCGACGCCGACGTATTGCCGGTAGAAACGCACGCGACCCGCTTCATGCCCAGCGCTCGGGCCTGGGCCGCGCCGCCGGTCATGCCGTTGTCCTTGAACGAGCCAGTCGGATTGAAGCCCTGGTGCTTGAAAGTGATTCGGTCGAGTCCGCCATATGCAGCGGCGCGCGGCGCATTCAGAAGGGGGGTATTGCCCTCGCGCAGCGTGACCACATGCGCCAAGTCCGTGAGGAACGGAAACAGTTCGCGGTAGCGCCAGACACCACTCTGCGACAGGGGCGCATTGTCCATGCGGCGCTCGCGCCAAGTCTTCTTGAGCGCAGCGGCGTCGAGGCCGGAGAAATCGTAAGTGGCCTCGAGCAGGCCGCCGCAGGTGGGGCAGTTGTACAGAACCTCGGAGATGCCGTACGTCTTGCGGCAGTCGGGGTTGAAACAGACGAGATGGGGGTGCATGCGGATTAGAGAACGGCGAATTGATGGTCGGGGCACTCGACCCTGACGTGTTGGTAGATGTCTTCCACGATGCCGGGGCCGAATTTGGCGAGGAACGGCACGATGGAGTAGTAGCGTTCCTGCAGGTGGTCGTGCGGGAAGACGAGGCCGCTCAGATACGCGGCGTCGCGCTGGGCCTGTTCGTCCTTGGCGAGGATCTGGGCCGACGTCTTGCGGGCGATCTTGCCCACTTGGTACTCGATCTTGCGGCGGCTGGTTTCGATGGATGCGGCGAGGGTGGGATCGAAGCCTTCCAAATCGGACTTCAGACGGTTCAACGCCGCGGTGAACGCCGATTTGGTGCCTTCCAGGCTCGCGTTCAGCCCGGGGGGGACGAGGCGCGATGCGATGGTATCGCGCAGCTTGTCCTCGCGCACCATGAGTGCCGGGGGATCAAGCCGGTACTTGGCCACGCGCTTGGCGGCGCGCTCATCGACGAGCGTAAATCCGGCACGGGGGAACGCAACCGGTTGCCGACCAAGCAAAGCGTCGTAGAGCGGACGCGATTGGGCCAAATAGGCCAGTTCCGCCGGACCGCCGACGTAGGCCGCGGTCGGGAATAGGTAGTCCTGCAGGACCGGTCGCAGCAATGCGTTCGGCGAAAGCTCGGCTGCGCGTTCGGCCAGCTCGGCTGCGGTCCACTTGCGGTTTCCCGCGTGAAAGCCACCTTCCGGGGTCCGCCGCAACGCGATGCGTTGGCCGTTCTCCAGGAGGAACGCGAAGGAGGTCGACTTTTCCACCAGCACCTGGGCGTGGTAGCCGCGCTCCAGCAGCACCTTGCTGCGCGCCATCACGGCGTCGGCCAGTTCCGGCATGCGCTCCACCGCCTGGCGCATCAAAGGCGCGGCGATCCGGCGCAGTTCCGGCGTCATCGGATCGATCAGAATCAGGTCGTAAGGGGCCAGCAGGTCGCGAACCATCGCCGCGAAGGCCGAGCCCATCGTCTTCCCCGCCCCGCCGTAGGCATTTTCGACCAAGGCCATCGCGTCGTCGGCGAAGGGCAGGTCGCCCAACGCGGCGCGAAGCCCGTCCAAAGGCACGTCGCGCAAGGCAACTTCACCTGCGGGAACCGGAGCGTTGGAGTCGGGTGGCGTGGCACGCAGGGTGACCGGAGTCTGGTCGGGCCCGAAGACTTCGGCATGGGCGATTTCGGCGAAATCGTGATCCTCGGTTGCCAGCCAGAACATGGGGACGGCTGGAATGCCGCGGTCGCGGAGCTCACTCGCGATCCGCACGGCGGTCAGCGCCTTGTAAACGGTATACGCAGGGCCGGAGAACAGCCCAACCTGCTGCCCCGTGATGATGGCGACGGTGCCGGGATCGGCGAGCTTGGCAAGCGACGCGGAGCCGGGGTTCAGGGGCGCGAGCGCCTCCACCACCTGTCGGCGGCGGTCGTCGGGGAAGTCAAACTGCGACGCCCGGATGATTTCGTCGATGTTGTTGGGAGCCCACGGGTACAGATCCGAGACCCGGTCGAAGTGGTAGACCAGGTCGGCAAAGATCTTGGAGGTGTTCGGGAGGTCCGTCTGACGGACACACGTACACTGCATGCGCTTGTTCAGGTTAACAGATGAAATGGGCGGGAGACCCGTTGCGGGAATCTGGACTGATTGCCCGGCTATTTCGATTGCCACTCATTGCACCACTTGGGGTTCCAAAACTTCGATTGAGGCGAACCGAGCAAAATCCTTGCCGTTGTAGGTATACAGCCGGCTGACACCGTGCGCGAGCATGGTAGCAGCGATCTGAAGATCGTAGACGGCGGCCCCTCGGACCTCGTTGAAATCCAAGATCGCCAACAACCGAAGTTCGACCTCGAGCGTCATTGGCAACACCTTAACGTGGGGTGCGCCCAAAAGGCCGGGAATAAACCGTACGGCCTTCTCCGGGGCATAGGGCGAAGTCACCCGACGGGGATTTGTTATCACGGAGTAAAATTCCGACAACACCTGACAGGAAACCAGCAGGGTATCCGCCGACACCGTTTCCAAAAGATCGAGCGAGGCCCGGTGTCGCAGGTCGTCTTCGGTCGCGGCGTAGACAAGAACGTTGGCGTCAACAAAGGACCCGTCAACGGTCTTCATAAATTACAGACCGACTCAGGGAGCCGATCACGCTACCCGGCTGTGTCGGGAGTTCAATCCGATCCACGCGTGGAGCTTTGGTCGCCTCGTACTGCAGTTTCAGCTCGGCAACCGTCATGGCCAGAGCCGCGGCCACTTGGTCCGGCAATCCGTCCAACTCAATTGTGAGTGCCATACAATTCCATCATAAACCCGTTCCGAGGGACCGCGACACGGTCGACATCACCATCCCCGGCGTGATCCGCCGCACGATGTCGTTGTACAGCACGAACACCATCAGCATCATCAGGAACACGAAGCCCACCTTCAGCATGTTTTCCTTGACCGACATGCTGATATCGCGGCCCATCGCCATCTCAATCAGCAGCGTCAGGATCATCGCGCCGTCCAAGATCGGAATCGGAAGCAGGTTTAGGATCGCCAAATTCAGACTCACCATGGCCATCAGCGTCAGGAAAGCCGTCGGCCCCTGTTCCGCAGCCTGGGTGGCTTCCTTGGCAATTCCGACCGGCCCCTGCAGAGTCTTGGCCGGCATGCGGCGCTCCACAATACCCCGCAGCATCTCGACAATCAGCGTCGCGTACTTGCGGTTCTGCTTCAGCGACTCGCCTAGCGCCGCCGGGAACCCCAGCTTTGTCCGTTCGATGTGCCACCTCACCGCGGTTGCCACGCCGATCATCCAGCGCGACCCGCCATCGATATTGCGGTACACCGGAATCATCGCGACCGTATGCTCCAATTTGCCGCGACTGTAGACGATGGTGACGGGCTTGCCCTCGCTATGCCTGATGATCTCCGGCAAGGTGAAACGCGAGTGGATCGGGGTGTCATTCACCTTCAGCAGGAGGTCGCCCTTCTGCAGCCCCGCCGAAGCAGCTGGCAGTCCGGCAGTCAGGTCACCCACTTCAATCACGTTCTGGCCTTCCCAGCCAGCCTCGCCGAAGCCTTGCTTCTCATCCAATACCGGCGTCACGGAGGCGGAAAACACATGCCCCTGCCGCTCGTAGCTGACCGTCATCGGTCGGCCTACGCTGGCCACCGCCGTTGTTACGATGTCTTCCCAATCCGGATTGTCCTGGCCGTTCAGGCGGACGATCTTGTCACCGGCCTGGACTCCGGCCTTGGCGGCCGGGGAATCGGGCATCACGTGTCCGATCACGGTTCCGTTGTCGTCGATGATGCGCTCATAGCGCACCATGTACAGGCCCGTTAGCACCGCCACGGCCAGCACGATGTTCATGAACGGACCCGAGAAGGCCACAATGAGGCGCTGCCATCTCGGTTTCGAGAGGAAGCCGCGCGGATCATCCGCGCCGTCGCCCGGCTGGTCCCCCGCCATCTTGACGTAACCGCCGAAGAGGAACAGCGAGAACCGGTAGTCGGTGTCGCCCCGCTGGAACCCGAACAACCTCGGGCCGAAGCCGAAACTGAAGATGTCGACCTTTACGTCGAAGGCGCGGGCGGCCCAGAAGTGGCCCAGTTCGTGGACGAGGATCATCACCCCGATCAACACCAACAGCCACCAGAAGTTCGTTAGGATTGCCAACATGTTCTTTCCAATCGGTCGTCAGGCAAGCGTCTCTACAATCCGTTGCGCTGTTCGGCGCGCCGCTTCATCCGCATCGAGGATTTGCTGCACATTCGACGGCGTCGTCAACGGCGTGCGTTCCAAAGTTTCGGCCACCACACGGGAGATCGCGGGAAAGTTGATCCGGCCGGCCAGGAAGGCCTCGACCGCGATCTCGTCCGCCGCGTTGAGAATGCACGAAGCAGTCCCCCCCATCCTTAGACTCTCGTAAGCGAGCCCTAGAAGTGGAAATTTTTCAAAATCGGGAGCGTGGAACTCCCAGGTGCGGGCCTTGGCCCAATCGATCTTGGGAACTGGCGCCGCCGCGCGGTCGGGCCAAGTGAGGGCGTATTGGATCGGCATCCGCATGTCGGTGGCCGACACCTGCGCGATCACCGTGCCGTCCAGGTATTCGACCATGGCGTGCACCGACGACTGCGGGTGCACCACAACTTCGATCTCGTCCGGCCCGAAACCGAACAACCAAGCAGCCTCGATCACCTCGAAACCCTTGTTCATGAGGGTCGCCGAGTCGATTGTGATGCGGTTCCCCATCTTCCATGTAGGATGATTCAATGCTTGGGCCGGTGTCACGTGGTCCAGAGCCTCTTTGGGAGTCGTCCGAAACGGACCACCCGACGCGGTGAGGATGAGCTTGGTTGCTTCCGACCGGAGTCCCGCGCGGAGACACTGGTGGGCACCGTTGTGTTCGGAATCGACAGGGATCAGTTCGCAGCCGGTCGCCGCCACGGCATCCATGACAAGCTTGCCCCCGGCAACCAGCGTTTCTTTGTTGGCAAGGCCCACGCGCTTGCCCCGCAGCACGGCCTCATAGGTCGCCTCCAGCCCAGCCACGCCAACGATGGACGACATCACCGTGTCCACCTCGTCCGCGATGGAGACCTGTACGCGCGCGGCGGCGCCGCTCAGCAATTCCGGCGTTTCCGATTTTGGAATAAGCTCCCGCAGGCGCTCCAAATCTCCCGAATCCTGAAGAACCGCCACTTGGGGACGGAACTCGAGGATCTGCTTGGCCAGCAGTTCGACGTTGCGGCCGGCGACAAGGGCGAACACGCGGAAACGGTCCGGGTTCTGGCGGACGACGTCCAAGGTGTTGGTTCCGATCGAACCGGTCGAGCCGAGAATCGTCAGGGTGCGGGATGACATGGATCTAGCGCGTCTACAGCAAGGATAACACGTTGAGGGGGTTGGGTTTACAGCTTGGATGAGGGGTGGTGCCGGACGGTGTTGCTGGATTGTTCGCGAGACCCGCTGCTTTCTTAAGGCAGCCGAAACCCTTACGGGCGCCGGGGAGTTGCTTCAGGGGTCTTTCAGTTTAGAGGTTAGTCTCGCTTTGGTGGGAGTTACTTCTTACTCCCCGGCTTGATTCCAATAGTAGTATATCCCGAATCCGAAAGCAACAGAAAAGTGAATATTATTTTCGGTAGACTTTCGGACCGGGGTACCACCACCCCGGTCCCGCCTCGCGCCGACCCTACTTCGACGACACCTCAACCCCCGTGATTCCCTCCAACACCTTGATAGTAGAGCAGATATCCTCTTCCCCGTGGCCCATCGCGATGGCCGCCTGGAACAACTGGCGCGTCAGCGACGTCAGGGGGAGCGGCACCGAGAGCTCCGCAGCCGAGTCGAGCATCAGCCCGATGTCCTTGTGCATCCACTTTACGGAAAAGTTCGTCGTGAAGTCGCGGCGGAAGATGAAGGGGGCCTTGTAGTCGATCAGGCCCGACTTCGCCGCCGAGTTCGTCAGTACGTCCAGCATGAGCTTGGGCTCGATGCCCGCCTTGGTGCTCAGCACGATGCCCTCGTTGAACGCCTGCAGGATGTTCGAGAGGACCAGGTTCTGGGTCAGCTTGGCATGCAGGCCGGTCCCGGGACCGCCGCAGAGGTAGAGCTTCTTGCCCATCGCCTCGAGGTACGGCTTCATCTTTTCGAACACCGCCTCCTCGCCGCCGATCATGAAGGTCAACGTGCCGTTGATGGCACCGGGGGTGGAGCCGGTGCAAGGGGCCCCGAGGAAGTCAATCCCGGCATCTTTCAGCGCGTTGTGCATCCGGACGCTGGCGGACGGGCTGATGGTGCTGGCGTCGACTATCGTCAGACCCGGCGCGCCGCCCTCTTTCAACCCGTTCGGCCCGAGAATCACAGCCTCTGCCATCTCCGTATTGCCGACGCAAACGAAGACCGCTTCCGACGCGCGGGCGACGTCAGCCGCAGTCGCGCACGCCGTGGCGCCCGCTTCCGCGGCCAGTTGCGTGGCCTTCGAGCCCGTGTTCGACCAGACCGCGACCTCGTGTCCGGCCTTGAGAAGGTTGCGGGCCATCGGGTAGCCCATCAGTCCAAGTCCTACGAATCCTAGTTTTGCCATTTTGTGGTTTCGCCTTAAACGAGCATTGTATAAGGGTCGCTATACTGGCGGCATGAACGACGTACGCAAGAGCGTGGAAGCGCTGTTCCTCGAGACCAGTGTCGCCAAGATGCGGCAATCCGTGGGCAAGATCGTGATCTGCCTGGGGAAGCTGACGCCGGACCAGGTCTGGTCGCGCGGTGCCGAGCACGAGAACGCGCCGGGCAACCTTGTGCTGCACCTCGCGGGCAATATCCGTCAATGGATTGTTTCCGGCCTGGGCGGCGTTGCCGACACCCGCGAGCGCGACGTCGAATTCGAAACCACAGGCGGAATCGAGACGCCCCAACTGATTTCGCTCATCGCCGGCACCATCGAGGAGGCGATCACGGTCATCGAAAGCCTTGATACGGAGCGCCTCACCCGCATCCACACCATCCAGAACCGTACGCCTTCCGGCGTCGAGGCCGTCTACCAAGTGGTGGAACACCTCGGACAGCACACCGGGCAAATCATCTACGCCACCAAGCAGATGGCGGCGCAGGACTTGGACCTGACGATGCCCCGCCGCCGGTAGATCCTCCGACTACTCAACCAGCCGCTTGCCCGGATCGATCCGGGTAAACAAGAACGCCGCGAACATCACCAGCGCCGCGATGATCCAGATCGGCACCTGGTAGCCGCCGCTCGCCGTCACCAGATACCCGAACGACACCGAGCACACGAAACCGCCCAGTTGTCCCGCCGTGTTCATAGCACCCGTGATGGTCCCCGCATACTCGTGTCCGATGTCGAGACAGACCGCCCACGCGGCGGGCAACATGAGGTCGGCCACGCCAAACCCCAGCGACGCCAGCACCACAATCGCGGTCTTGTCGCGCGTCAGGCTCATCGCCACCAGCAGCAGCGCCGAGACGGCCAAACTTGCCGACGCGGGAATCACCCGCCCCAGCCGCAAGCCCCATCGACCCACGAGCTTGTCGCTCAACACGCCCCCGGCGAGATTCCCCAGCGTCCCCATCAGAAACGGCAGCGACGCGAAGAGCCCCATCTCCTTCTCGGTGAAGCCCGCGGCCTTCACCAGGTACGTCGGGAACCATGCGAAGAAGAACCACGAGCCCCACGCGTAACACCAATACATCAAAAGGATGATGCGGATCTGCGGGCTCGCCGCCAGTATCCGCCACGGCAGCGACGCGTGCTGCCCGGGCAGTTTGGCCACCGGAGCCGGATCGCGGTACCACAGAAGCCAGACCGCCGCCCACACCGCCCCGACCCCGCCCAGAACGAAGAACGTCGCCCGCCACCCGATCCAAGCCTGCAGCGGCACCACGATCAGCGGCGACAGCGCGCCCCCGAACCGGCTCGCCGCCCAGATAAATCCCTGGCAACGCGCATGCTCCTTAGGAGGAAACCAGCGGGCGATCACCCCCGACGCGTTCGGATACGCGCCCGCCTCGCCCGCCCCGAACAGGAAACGGATTCCCAGCAGCGGCCAAAACCCGGTCGCCATGCCCGTCAGGGCCGTAAATCCCGACCACCAGACCACAATCCGCGCCAGCACCCCGCGCTGACCCCACCGGTCGCCAATCACGCCCGCCGGGATCTCGAACAGCGCGTACGCGAGGACAAACGCGCCCAGGATCCAGCCCCAGCGCTCCGGCCCGATGTGCAACTCGTCCTGGATCCGCGCCCCGGCCACTGCGATCGAGATCCTGTCGAGGAATGTGATGATCGCCAGCGCGACCAGCATCCCCAGCGTCGCGTACCGGTATTTCACGGCCTGCCCGCCGCCGCGACCTTCACCACGATCCGCCGCAACAGCTCCGCCCCGGCCTTGAGGTTCTCCACCGAAATCCGCTCGTCGTTCCCGTGCATCCGGAGAGCCCCGTCCATGCGGAAGATCGGGACCCCGTAGACGGCCATCCCCTTGGCCCGCAGGAACGCCCCGTCGGTGGTCCCGCGCATCATGAACGGCACCGTCACCGACTTCGGCGACACTTCGCGGAACACCTCCTCCATCGCCTTGTAGAGCGGCGACGTCAGGGAACTCGGCTCCGTCGCGGGCTGCATCTCCTTCTCCGCCGGCTCCACCGTCACCGCCGGGTCGTCCACGATCTTGCGCAGACGCTCGAAAACCTCCGCCGGGACCTCCGTCGGCAACCTGCGGCCGTCCACCAGCGCCTCCACCGTGTTCGGGATCACGTTGATCCGCACGCCGCCCGAGAGCATGGTCGGCGAGAGCGAGAAGTGCACCATTGCCCCGAACTCGGAGTTGATCTTGGTGATCTCGGCCGCGGCCTTGTCCGACTGCGCCGGATCCTCGAGCCTTGGCAGCAGCGGCGCGATGGCTGCATATTCCGGCAACTTCGAGATCTCGCGGAAGTAGGCGCGAGTGGTGGCATTCAGCGCGACCGGCTGCGTGGCGTCGGTCAGCTTGACGATGGCGCGCGCGAGGTGCGTCACCGCGTTGTCCTCGCGCGGCAGCGACCCGTGGCCCGCCACTCCGTGCGCGGTGAGCTTGATCCGCGTCGGGACCTTCTCGGCCGTCTGGATCTGGAAAACGTCGGTGCCGGACGGCAGCTTCAGGCTGTAGCTGAACTCGTTGAGCGCGAATTCGGCGTCCATCTTGGGCCAGGCATTGGCCAGCAGCCATGAGATGCCGGTGGACCCGGACTCCTCGTCCGACTCGCACACCAGAATGATGTCGCGGTCAAGCGGGGTCTTGGACCGCTTCAGTTCGACCATCACGGCGAGTTCGGCGGCCAGCAGGTCCTTGGTGTCCTCCGCGCCGCGCCCGTAAATGGAGCCGTCCTTCTCGACTGCGGAAAAGGGTTCGACGGTCCACTGGGAGCGCTCAACCGGCACCACGTCGCTGTGGGCCATCAGCATGAGCGGACGCTGGCGCCCGGAGCCTTTGAGTCGCGCGATGAAGTTGAGCCGCTTGGGGTTGTCGCCGAGCACCTCGGCAGGGATACCCTCCTTGTCGGCGACCTTCTTCAGGTAGTTGGCGACGAGGGATTCGTTGCCGGGGGGATTCGAGGTGTCGAGCCGGATCAGGTCGCGCAGGTACGACGTGGCGAGGTCGCCAACGGTCTGCCCCGCGCAAGGAAGGGAAATCAGTGCCGCAAGAATGAGATGTCGCAACGGGCCTCCACGCTACAGTCTAGCGTCAGACGCGCGAAAGCCCGGCGTCCGCCCCTCCGTCGATCAAGGGATTGCGTCCGCCGGGCTTTCAAAAACCTAGCAATGGTCGGGGCGAGAGGATTCGAACCTCCGGCCTCCTGGTCCCGAACCAGGCGCTCTACCAGGCTGAGCCACGCCCCGAACTTTCAATTCTACCGCGTTTCAAGTCCGAAAACAACCTCAAACCGGGTCACGACCCAAAATCTTGCCGCCGTGCCCGGACTTGCCGCTAGAATCAGAGGTATGCCACACGCAGCCGAAACCTCGTACACCTACACGGTCCACTACGAAAAGGCCCCTGAGGGTGGCTACGTAGCCCACGTCCCGACGCTCCCCGGCTGTCACACCCAAGGCGAGACGTTGGAGGAGACGGAGCACAACGTTTCCGAGGCCATCGAACTGTATATTGAGAGCCTGACCGCGCACGGAGACGAAATCCCTATGGAAGGCCCGACCTTCCAAGGCCGCGTCACTATCCAACTCCCCCTTTCGGCATAGGAGGGCATTTGGGCAAGCTATCCACCGTCACCGCCAAGGACGCCGTTCGCGCGCTCAAGCGAGCCGGATTCGTTGAAGACCGGCAAAAGGGCAGCCATCTGGTCCTGATCCACCCTCAAACGAGAGCTCGCGTCGTCATCCCGGTTGATTCAGGCCGCACTATCAAGGAACCGCTCCTGCGGGCCATTGTCAAGGACGCGGGAATGACGAGCGAGGAGTTCATCGACCTACTCTGACCCATCCCCGTTGGGCGGCGGTTAGCAACCACCTGCGCAAATTGACAGAACCCTTCTCGGCCAGAGGCTGTCAGGACTTGCGCCCGCGTGCACAGAACCTCACCGTACCCCCTGCAGCACATCTTCGACGCTTTCCGGGTGTTTCGCGATAACCGCCAACAACACCCGCGAAGAGGCATCCGGCCGCGACCGCCCCTGCTCCCAGTTGCGCAGCGTCGCGGGCGGAAACCCAAACTTCCGCGCAAACTGCGTCTGGCTCAGCCCCATGCGCTTCCTGACCTGCGGGATGTCGACGTCGGTCGCCGGAAAATGGGTCACCCGGACCGGAACAGCCTCACCCCGCGACCACGCAATCGCCTCTTCGAGCCCCTCAATAATTCTTGCGCCGACGGATGGCTCCTTCACGACGCCGTTCTTGGTTACATTGGTTTTGATTGCCATGCTGTTCGTCCTCGCGCCCATGAGTATTGTTCGACCAAAATCGGAACCAACTTTGCAAGTGCGTTCCGTTCGGCCCTCGTTAGGTTGGCTTTTTCGTTCTTTCCGTACGCAGCCAGCAGAAACGTCGGGATGCCCTCGTTGTGAAAATAGTAGATAATCCTGGCTCCGCCACGCTTTCCACCACCCGGTAGCGCCCAGCGCAGTTTCCGGACACCCCCGGTTTCCGGCATGATGTCGCCAGCCCCGGGATTCGACGCAACGAATCCTACAGTTCGTCCCGTTCCTGCTCCGGCATGAGACGGTCGGCGTCCTTGAGAAACCGGGACGTTTCGACCACGGCCATGGGCGGAAACATCACAACCTGATTATGCGCTAGTTGCGCATGCTGCGGTAATCCCGCGCGGAAGAACCTCCATCCAGTTTCTACTCCGCGTCGTAGCCCCGCCCCGGCACCCCAAACATCCACGACAACTCGTCCCGAACAAAACTCTCTCGGCCGCCAAAGCGTGGTTCGTCAGTCCGGGTCTGGTCGCCGATCATGCCGCACGGGTCGCAACGTTCCGGGAATCGTAGCGAGAACCTTTTCCGCAATGTTCAGAAGTGTCCATTTGCGGTACGCCCATTTTAGGCACTCGCCGCACGGAACGTGCACTGACTTGTCCGCGCCGTTTTCGATCTCTGTCACGAAGTAACCAAACGCCTCGCCATCTTCCGTAAGCTCGTTACGAACCCTCGCAGAGCCCGACAGGTGGCGCACCAGTCGCACTGGTAACAGTTCAGGCCCGTGGTTTGGCGGGTAGGAGCGAAGGTGCGGGAAGGCCCGCGCGGTGTGAGTGGACAGCCTGTTTGAGGTAGTCGAGAGGATTGCGGCCTTGGATGCGGCAGGTCTGGGTGGCGGTGAGAAGT
>CAIVPR010000049.1 GCA_903907865.1 uncultured Acidobacteriia bacterium | reverse complement strand
CGACCCGAGCGTCCAGCCAAGGCCGGAGTGGATGGCGGTCTCATGCCGCCTTCCCCCATTGATGTTCAACAGCCGCCACCATTAAGGATAGGCCAAAAACTGTCCATACGATGGGGTCCACCTCACGACGAAAGCCGCCAGTGAAAGAACCGTCCGTGTAAATGTGTGCATGATCTGAGAGACCTCCAGGACTCGGCTGTTTGCGGAGCCTGTATATATATCGGTCAGTCGTGGAAAAACTTTATACGGTCGGTGCGCTTTTTTTGGTGGTGATCTGGTGAGGCAAGGGGCATGGTCCCGGCGAATCGCGTCGTCGGCTCCGCCCCTCCACCTTGATCCGTTACCGTGTCGGCATCCACGGCCAGTGGACCGACCGAGCCACATAGCCGACCGCTGCCTGCGTTTCGCTCACTCTCCCGCACCGCCGGACGCGGCAGCAATGGAGCAGGAACTCCCCCTCGTTGCCGGGTTCGGCTGCGAGGTCGGGCGCGTGTTCCCCAAAGGCGCAAGAGCCGCCGGACGCGGCAAGAACCACACGAAACACGCGTCCAACCACGTCGGGAGGCGTGACTTGCGCGCGTCCCCCAAAACGACGCCCCCAATACCGCAATCCAAAGCCATGCGTTACCTTGGATCGAGTGGGCATTTCCTGGCTTCACATTTCCGATTTCCACATCAAGGCCGCCGCCTATGACCAGGACGTCGTCCTGCGCGCCCTCGTCCGGTCGGTTGCCGACTACCGGCAGCGCGGCGAGCATGCGCCGGACCTCGTCTTCGCCACCGGCGACATCGCGTATTCGGGCCAAAAGGCGCAATACGACGTCGCAACCAAGTTTTTCGACGCGCTCCTTGCAGCCTTGGAACTGCCGAAATCGCGCCTGTTCGTGATCCCCGGCAACCATGACGTGGACCGGACCAAAGGGAATGGTCTCAAGCGTTCCCTCGAATCCCAAGATGAGTCGGACAGTTACTTCGACCCAGCGGACGAACCCCTGCACCTCACGAAACGACTCGGGGCCTTCCTCGACTGGCACAAGGCCTACTTCGACCCGGCACCTCCACTCCCCCGGAACTCGACCTGTGGCCCCGTCCAAGTCGTGGAAGCGAACGGCATCCGCATCAGTATCCTGCCGGTGAATTCCGCCTCGTTCTGCGTGGGGGATGACGACCACGCAAAACTCTGGGTCGGTCGGCGCTGTCTGGACGCCCCTACGCAAGAACTGGCCAGACAAGACACCGACCTGAATATCGCCCTGGTCCACCATCCCTTCGACTGGCTCCACCCGCAGGAGTCTGCCAAAATCCGCAACAAGATCGAGTCCGCTGCCAGACTGCTGCTGCACGCTGCAACCATGTTGAATCCCCAGCGAATTCTGCGGTCCGAACTCTGTCTCCATCTTCGCGAGGGTGCGGGTTGGACGGAGAAGGACTTCGACCGTGCATTGGACGCCTGCCTGGATTTCCACGTCCTCCACGGCATCCCGGACCCGAACATGCACCAGTTGTTCGCCCAATTCAGCGGGAATCCGAAGGTGTCTTCGTGGATGCGGCGGCGTTGGAGAAGGTGCGGCAGACCCAACGGAACCGATTTGTGGCATTGGCCAGCACGGTGGATTCTAATCCAGTCGATGCGACCAACGTGGCCGCATTTTTCGGCTATCGTGTCGCACCGCAAGATTGGCCTACGGAACTCCAGCCGGGCGGTCGAGATGCCAACTTCGTCGGAGGGGCCTTGTACCAAATGGGACGGTTTGAGGAATCCCGACCGTGGCACGAATTTGCCGTCGCCAAGAAGGAACTCGGCGACGGGCAGGGTCGCGTCGACTACGAAAGTCGCGGAGTCAGCCTGCACGAGGTCGGCAACTGCCACTCTAGCGCGGGCCAGCGGAACATGTCAAGCACTTTGAGACACCCCGAAGCCGAATTTACTGAGTATTGTTGTCCGGGGTCTTTGGTCTATTGATCCAGGCCTCCCTGGGAACGGGTGGTGGTTGGGGCGGACGGCGGACGAAGCGTTCGGGAT
>CAIVPR010000048.1 GCA_903907865.1 uncultured Acidobacteriia bacterium | reverse complement strand
GTACGCCCACACCAGCGCCACCACCCAACCGATAAACGTCCAGCCCAATAGCAGATTCAGCACTCGAATCGCCGTCCGCCTTGGATGCTTGTTCTGGTGTGCCACGATGGACGGCGTGAAATAGATGAACAACGCCAGCGCCGAGCCACAGAAAAATATCACCACCGGCGTCGCCAAAAACAACGCTTGGTCGGATTCCAGCGGCAAACCATTGCGGCCCTTGATCACCCCGGACGCAAGCAGCGCCGCCCCGACGGTCCCAGCCACAAGCAGGAGGACGATTACCACGACAGCGAAATTGGTGCGGCTTGCTTTGCGCTGATCCTGCACCAGCATTTGCACCCATTCACTCGGCTCGCGCCTTGGGACAATTGCCGGAGTCGGGCTTTGATTTGAGACCGTGTTCGTGGGCCCGCCACACTTGGGGCAGGCAGTAGCGCGCGGACTGATCTGTGATCCGCAATCAACGCAAGTGATGAGAGCCATAAATGGGGTTCAGTGAGTTGTTATCGGGTTATTCACAAGTACTGCAAATGTCCGGCAGAAGATTGAAATCTGTTCGTCATGAACCCTCGCGTGGAGTTGGCGTCGGCTTCGTTGAGTACGGCGCAGCGGATCGAGATGGCATGGCTGTGGGCGGAATGGGCTGCGCAGCTCGCTCCCGCCGAACTGCCTCCCGAATTGCATGCGGCATTAGCTCATCGACGGCAGCAAGCACAGCATCATCGACAACCGGAACCGGATATACACCCCCTTCCAAACCATCGTAAGGAGGTGGGCTATGAAGCCTCATCAATTCCGCCAGCACTTGATCAAATCGGATAAACGCCATCTCTCGAACATCCGCAGGAAGTCCCGCAAGGCGAGCCAGCAAATCGCGGGACCTCAAATCTGAAACAGGGCTATACGGAGTCGACGCCTTTTCCGCGGCTGCCATCCGCTCCACCTCCTCGGCATGGCTTCCGCCCATCAACCAAGGCACCGACACATTGAGAGTCGCAGCCAACTTCTCCAAAAGCCTACCTTGAGGTGCATTCAGACCACGTTCCCAGGCCGAAACGCTGCCTTCCGAAACGCCCGCAAGTTTAGCCAAAGCCGATTGGCTTAGGCCCAACCGGTTACGTCGGGCAAAGAGTCTCGAAGAAAAATGTGCCATTGCCGTATTTTTTTGTTGCGCTTCACCTTCTTTTTGTGGAAGGTATCCACAGATTTACACGACATAGCGTGAAACGTTCAAGTCTTAAATATATTAGCCTTAAGCAGGCAATGATCGCCAAGGGCACAACCCTGCGGCAGTTCGCCGAACGCAAAGGGCTCCCCGCCTCCAGCGTTTACGCAGCAGCCAGCGGAGCCCGCAGCGGAGTCAAGGCCCATCGCATTCTGGCCGACTTGGATCAATTTCTAGCCAACTAACACCCCATGCCTGAAACCCTGCCACCAGCCGTCCCCGCATCTGCCGCATTCCCGGTCCTAATAGCGACCGCCTTGCAAGCCGCACCTGAGTTGCCACTCCGACGCCGCGTTTTTTTGTACCGAGAACTAGCAGAAATCTTTGGCACAGCCGAAGAAGGAAAAAGATTCCTGTGGCTCGCAGAAGACCTGGAGAAATCCGAAGCCAACCACACCGAGCTGGCCATGAACCTTTCCTGACAGCCCATCCAAAACCTAAACGCCGTCCGCAGGACTACCGACCATGCTAGCCGTCCCATTCCACGACCGAGCGAGGATTCAATCGCTCCAACAAGCCGCCTCCACGGTGGACATGTATCTCACCATCAAAGGCGACGTGCCCGAAGAAATGCGCGACCTCGCCTCGCAGATTGCCCAGCTCACCCAGCGCCTCCACACCATGGCCCAGACCGTGAAGATGGAGGAGGTCGCCGCGTGAAGCCTGAAACCAAGCTGTTCCTCGATCTGATCATGATCACCGCTGCCGCGTTGATCGCCCTCTGCGTCCTCACACTTTTGATCACCTACTAAACATGTCCACAAAGCACACCCCCCGCACCTCGACCACAGACCCGGCAGCCACGCGCAAGCTGGAAGCCCTTGGCCTGTTAACTCCCCAGGAGACAGCCCCCATTCCGGCCCCCGACGCGACCAAAGAGATCATCTACCTTGATCCCAAAAACCTGAGTGTTCACCGCTCCCTCGACAAGTTGCCAGCACTGGCCAGCGACAGCCCCGAATTCATCGCCATCGTTACCTCGGTGCAGGAGATCGGGATCCAGGAACCACTGAAGATCGTCCTCAACTCCGAGAGCGAAGACACCGGCATCATCATCGACGGACGCCATCGCTGGCGCGCCGCCAAGCGCTTGGGGCTCACGGCAGTGCCCTGCATCGTCATCCAGTACCAGGACAGCAAGCAAGTCGCCCTCGCCTCGCTCACCTGTAGGAGGCACTACACCAAGGCCCAGCTCACCTACGTATGCATCGATTTGATGGAAGACGCGTTTGTTGAGGCATCCGAGCGCATGTTTTCGGGCACTGGGAACCCTGCGAACAGCGTTCGTAGGGTCGAAAAAGGGTTGGAAATGTGGGCTGATGAATTGGGAGTCAGCCGCCGTTACCTCGAGCAAGTCAGGGAGTTACGCAAATTATTCGAGGACAAAACAAAAAGGGATTTGCGATCCGACAAGGATGACGAATCCGAAGTCGACACCACGTTCCGGGAATTCTGGGAACCCCGCATCCTGCGGAGCGAGAATCCCCTGGGAATCGGCGGCGTCCTCACCGCCATCAAACAGGTCCTCAGCATCGAGAAAAAGGCTGATGCCGGCATTGAGCACACCGGAGGGGCCCCGCAGGAGCATGAGGCCCAGCTCGATCTGTTCACCCGCAGCTGGGAAGCCGTGGGCAAGAAATTCCGGTATTGGTCCGACTGGGACCCCATCACTCGGTTAACCGCCATCCGGCAAATGACACCCGTGGTGGCCGAGATGCCCGACGACCTCTTGGAGGCCACAGCCGCCGAGATCAAAGCGGAAATGAAGCGCCGCGCCGCGGAACTGAAGTAACACAGACACCATGACCACTTTTGCAGATCGATCCATACCGGCGACGGCGCTAGACGCCGCACGAGACGCCCAAGCGGAAGTCCACAGCCGGGACGATCGGTCTGCTTTCGATTTTGCGCAGGACACCTATCAAAGCTCAAAGGAGCCGCGGCCCATCAATGGAGACGCTCCAATGGGCCACCACGCAGTGGTTCCGATAGGCCATGCGCAGCATTTTGGGGGGGAGCGGCCCGGTATGATCTCGGAGGAGACCTCCGAGTGTGGAGCCGTTGGCATAGCGGCAAGGTGGCCGGTGGGGCACGACGCATTGAGTGATGCGCCGCGAGACACCACCGGTGGCCTAGGATGCCACCATGAAACAGAGCGCCCGCTCCCCCCCATTACTTTTGATCACTCAGTCCAAGTGCGAAGCACGACGCGGATGAACGCAGTCCAGGAGGCCGTCCGCAGGACAGCCCTGGTGCAGCAGGCCCGCAGTCTCCTCGCAGCGGGCCTGCCATGGCCCCGCATTGGCCGCCAGCTTGGCGTGCCGTACGCCACACTTTGGCGATGGTACAACGCCACCCGCGACCAGGCCGTGCCAAGCCCCGAAACACTGGCCCCGCAAACCCACAAGAGCGGACGCAAGCCGAAAACCCCACTCAGCGCCGAAGACCAGGCCAAGCTCCGCAGCATCTACCTCAAGACCAACCGCAACAAAGGCAGCGGATCCAGCCAGGAAGCCGCCCGGATTGCGCTGCGCGGTGGACTACTGAGCCCCGACCTCGCCGCCGAAGTGGCGCGCCGACAGGAAGCCGGCATCGACCTTTTGCCCGACCGCATTCGCCAGGCTATCACTCTTAGCAAATCCCAAGTACTAGCCCACCGCAACGAAGGCGAAGCCCGCCTCGCCTACGGAAATACCAGCGGCACCATGCGCTGGGTCCACGACCGAGTCACTGGCGAGCAACGGATCGCCAGGGCAGGTGACGTTTGGGAATCCGACGACGGCAGTATCAATTTGATCACCTGCATTCCTTGGGACGTCGGTGGGTGCAAAACCTCCGAACGCTACGGCGTAAAGGTTGGCCGCTTCCAGTGGCTCCCAGCCCTCGACGCAGGCACCAGCTATATCCTCGGGTACACCTACACCGCCCGCCCCAAGAACAGCTACCGAGCCGAAGACATCCTCGCGCTGCTCCGCTCCATGTTCCGGGCCCACGGAATTCCCCAGCGATTGCGCTTCGAACGCGGCACCTGGGAAGCCAAGGCCATCGACCAGGTCATGACCACGTTAGGCATCGACCGCTGGACCGCCTGGAGCCCACGGCAAAAACTCATCGAGAACTTATTCGGCACCCTCTGGACCAAATTGTCCATTTTGCCCGGACAAATCGGACGCTTCCAGGGCGAACAGGAAGCCGAGAACGACCTGTTGGTGAAAGCCCGCGCCGGGACCATCGATCCCCGGAAACACTTCCCCATGCTCAGCCAGGTCCTCCAGGCCATGGACGTCGTGATTGCCGAAAAGAATCGCACCCCGGTTGAGTCCGAAATCTACGGCACCTGGGTCCCGGCGGAGCGCTGGGCACTTCAAAAGTCCGAAGGCCGTCTTACAAAATGGAACGCTGACACAGCGTGGTTGTTTTCGCCTTGCCGCCGCGAGCTCACCGTGACCGGTGGCCACATCAAGACATCAGTGGCCGTCACCGACGACTGGTCAGTCCGGTACACCTACACCAGCCCCGATCTCCACCGGTACGAAGGCAAGAAAGTCGCCCTTTACTTTGATCCCTTTGCCGACCGCTGCGAAGGCACCGCCGTCCTACTCGACAACTCCCCCACCGCCAGCAGTGGCGACGTCATCGGCACCGTTTTCCAGATCGACCAAGTCGCTCGCCACGCCCGCCGCATGCTGGGATGGGGCGACGATGCCGACCTTGGGAAAGCCATAGCCAAGGACACCCGCCACGACATGGTCCGTGCGTCCCGAGCCGCCCTGCCCGACGGCAGCGTTGGCATCGACACCCAAGAGATCCGCCTCGTCAGCGGTGGCAGCGCCTTGCTACCTGGGAGCTCGGGCGTCTCGCCCGAAACAGGTCGGTCCGCAGGACCGGCGCTAACCACTGCCACCCCCGAAGCCTACGCCACCGCCCGGAAGCGCCGCGCTGCCAGCCTGTCCGCTTTAGCCACTCTGACCGACCAAGAATAAACGTCATGAAAGCCATAATAAAAACCACCAAAATCCTCATCGTCCTTGCAGCGTTACCGCTGCTCGCCATCTACGCCGTTGCCCGCGCCGGAGAGACCCTTTGCCGCAACGTGTGCGATTGGAGCGCCTCATCACTCGACGCAATAGAAGAAGCCACCAGCCCCCGCAACCGCCGCCGCTAATCCTCTATGAGTGAGACACCGACCATTTCTCCGACCGCCGTCGCCCTCCCCCCGTCCCCAATAGGCATTGCGCAGCACCCAATAGGCCGCCCGCAGGGCACCATAGAAAGCCAGAGCCTCCGCTTCGACGACGTCACGATTGAACGCGAAGCCAGCTACTTCCCCGAGGCCTTGCGCGAACCCTACGTGTGGGTAAAAACCTACACCCGCGAAGAATGCTCCCGCGACCTCAACGTCATGACAGAGCGGGCAAAGTCACTTGGCATCACCTTCGACAAAACCACCTGGAGCCGAATCCTCCGCGCCAAGTGGAACCGCGATGCCAATGGCCAGGAACGCCTCAGCCCCATTACCAGCATCGACAGCCTGAGTGACGCCATCGCCAAGCTCCGAGCCTACCACAAAAGCGGCAGCCTGCGCGGACGGGTCCCATTCATCATGACCAGCGTCGCCCAGGACATCTTCTCATATATCGACCTGAAGCGGTCCCCCGATCGAGTGAATCGCTTCGGCATCGTCGTCGGCCACACCGGCAGCCAGAAGACCAGCAGCTTCAAGGAATACGAGAGGCAGAGGAACCACGGCAACACCCTCTGGCTCGAGGCCCCCGAAAACGCTGCCACAGGCGAACTGATCAGCCGCATGAGCGCTGCATTCGGGTATTCTGAAACCCACAGCAGCCAGAAAAAGCGGGCCTACCTGCTGAACGCCATCAAGCCCCACCGCTGCATCATTGTCGACAACGTCCAGGACATGTTCCGTCGCGACCGCGCCGAGCAACCCGCCTTCAGCTTCCTACGTCGCCTCCAGGACGAAACCGGCTGCTGCATCATCCTCTCGATAACCCCCACCTTCGAACGCGCATTGATGCGCGGCATGATTGAAGGCTACTTCGAACAATTCGAAGGTCGGTCCGGTGGCCGCGACACCTGGTTGCGATTGCCCGACTACCCGCCCGACGACGATGTATTGCAGATCGCCCAGGCATTCGGCCTTGGCGACCCCGAGGCACACCGCAAGGTGCTCTGTACCATTGCCCACCAGCCCGGCCGCATCCGCCGGTTATTCGAGGTTTTGCAACAAGCCAAGATTTACGCAAGCGCAAGCAAAGCCCCCCTCACCATCGAGCACATCCGCGACGCCCAAGAATCCTGACACCGACCATACCAACCCTAAACATCAACCACAATTAACCATGTCCCTCTGCTGCTGTTTCGACCGGATCAACCTTCAACTCAGTGATAAAGGTCTTGAGATTGACGATTCCATGTTGGCCTTATCGTTCACCCAAGGAACTGTTTTTAGGATTCCATTGAAGCGAAAAGATAACCCGCGAAAGAAAGCCAACCCATCGGCCATAATGGCCAAGCACTGCCCGTTTTGCGGTGACCAAATGTACGATAGCGCTCTCGACAAAACATCCATCGAAGAAGCGCCGTCATCATCATCCTCCCCATCGGATGGACGCGCTCCTGCAAGTCCCTGATCAATGCAGGGATCATCACCACAGCAATTCTCAATATTATGGCAAAACGAAAAACCAAACCGACCGATCAACAAGCTCGGGAAATCTTGCACTTTTACCGGGTCATGGCCATTAGCCTTGCGCAATCCTGGGCAAGGAAAGCCGCCGCGCAAAAAGTGCTAGACGACCAGTTCAGCCTACAAATCGAAGAAGCTCAAGCCCACCTAAAGCGTTACGCCAAAGACTTGGAATCATGGGCTGATGCCAACCCGGACCAATTCAAGGACAGAAAATCCCTGGACTGGACCGACGGCACCATTGGCTTCCGGCTGGGTCAGCCCACTTTGACCAAGGCCCGCACTGTCTCGTGGGAAGAAGTCCTTGAGAAAGTCAGCGCCGTGCTGGGCGACCAATTCATCCGCATCACCAGCGAGATCGATAAGCGCGCCATCATCGACCAGCGCGGCATCCTCACGCCCGAAGAACTCGATGAATGCCACCTCGCGGTAGTGCAGGAAGAGCGCTTCTTCGTGGAACCCAAACTGACCGACGAAACCCAATGAGCACCACTACCGCGCCAACGCCCGAACCATGCCCATTTTGTGGACATTTACTTCCCAGCGGCACCTTTAATGTCGGGCCAACTGACAAAACGCGATTTCACAAAAGGTTCCGTGTCCAAGCTAAAAGGGGCTCCGCCACATTTTTCTTTGGTCAATCGGACAACCTCGAAATGGCTCGTGCTATGGCGTGCGGATTTGACGCTGTCATTTTGGAAAAACGTACCACCTGAAGCCATGCCACACCAAGTCACAATCTCGGTCACCCAAATATCCGGCGGCTACCGCGCCAAGGGCGGAGGATTTACGTCCACGTCGACCAGTGGCCCCAACTGGGCCGCGGCGGCATGCGCAGCCAAAGTGCTGGGCTGTAAAGCCGACGAAGTCGTTTACGCCCCAGAAGAGCCCGTCCGTAACAACAGCGGATACCCCGTATATCCCTGCGGGAAATACATCTGCGCCCGACCAAGCAAATGACCACCACCGAGCCCATGTTATCCCCATGGCGATGGGCTGCCACCATGGGAAAGCCGGGCAGCTTTATCTTCACCTTCACCGGCCAACTAAGAGTGGCCAACGATATTAATAATCCCGAAGCCGCGGCCTTGGAACACGTCCGAGGCTATTTCGAGAAATCACCGAAATACGCAGGAATGCGAATCCGTTCCATCGCCGTCCGCAAAGTCAAACCATGAGCGCAATCTTAGCAAGACTCGGAATTGACCGCTCCGGCATCCTCGCCGCCTTGGAGCGAAACCGCCCCATCGCCACTGCCGAGGCCATCACACCCACGACGACGACCGCCACGACGATCACCCCGCAGCCCACCCGACGGCCACGGAAACCCAAGCCCACCAAATACAAATCCATCACACGACGGTTACTCCCCGTCCACACCAGCCGGGCCACGCTACCCAAGCGAGGCACAGTCCGTCCCGACGACGGCTACGTGTTTGGCTACGCGCACAAATACACGTTCAAAGACGGGCACACCATCTATCGCGAATGCTGGCTAAGTCCTGCGTGTGTGGCCCGCAAAAAAGCTAAACATCTGGCAGCCCATCCAGGCACGCCGTGCGGACAAAAATACCCCGTTACCACCCATCGCCCCACCCAATACAAACGCGGTGACATCGGCCCCACCGGCATGGTGTTTTTGCAATACACTAAATATCAGCGCAAAGACGGCACCGTTGTCTGGCATCAAAGATGGTATGCCCCCAACACCCCCACCGCCCAAAAAATCCTAGCCCAAAAACGCCTCCCCAAATGAAAACCATCCTTACCATTGGCAGCCAAGATTTCCTGTTCGAGAAGCTCGCCGACGCGAGCAAGGTCATTGACCTGCTCGGCAAATCACTCGCTGTTGAATCTCAAACTCGGATCAACACAAAACCCTATTTCTTTTACATCCCCGACCCAACGGGGGCTCCGGATATCTCCCTCAAAACCATCGCCGAAAACCAGCTCGACCTTTCATCACTCCGGATGAAAAAGGCCAGTGGCCCCGTCAAGCGTACCGGTCCGGCCCTTCTGCCCGCCCCGGTCGAACAAGCCCCATTGTTCACCCCAAACCCAATGGCCCCCCTCCAATGAGCGACACCCCGGAATCATTTACCCGCGTCGACGGCATCATTTCCCAAGCCGAAGCCCGCGACCTTGAGCGCCGTTTGGATTCGCTGCAATACCAACATCTGAAACTGATCATCGAACGCGGACGCCTTGAGAAACAGCTATTGGCCACGATCAAAGAACGCGACGAACTTCAACGCTGGAAAACAGGTAAGGCCGATATCGCGCGATCCATTAGTCAAATGATCAACGGCAATATTTGCCGTCCGCAGGACCGCCCGCAGGGCTTCACACTGGTCGAACTCCTGACAGTGGTGGCCATCCTGGCGATTCTGCTGTGCGTGATTGGCCCGACCGTGAGCCGGTCCTTGCGCCACGCCAGGCTGAGCATTGAGAACACCCGCCAGTTTCATTCCCAGCGGTTGTCCGCCGCCTGGGACGGCGACACCACAAATGAAATCTTTTCGGTCAGCTCCTACAACGAGATGACCAACACCACCGAACTCCCGTGACCGCCGCCGAATACAAAGCCAGCGAAGAACGCGCCAAAGCCCTGCACAACTGGTTCTGCGGTCAAATGCGCGTCACCATTCCCTGGAACATGGAATGGCTCCGCCGGTGGACTGAGTGGATGTCCTCCGGGTACAACGGCCCCGACCTCCGCCAAGTCATCCAATACCTAAAACGCGAGATTTCCATGGGCAAGCGAAACGCAGGAAGCCTCGCCCTGGTCAACCTACTGAACCCGGAGACCTTTGGAAAAGACCTCAGCCTTTGCCAAATGGCCAAATCCGGAGCACTCGACCCCGACCGCAAGCTGAGCGCTCCACCCGACGCCCCCGCACGTCCGGCACCCGGCCCAGCCCCGTACCAGCCAGGCCAACGCGCCCCCCGAGTTGAGCGAAGCGAAGACGGCCCCACCGCAGCACAGCAACAAGCCGAAATGAAGCGCCGATACGACGAACTCGAACGCCTCAAGCAAAACCTGTGACCACTTCCCAAACCCGCCTTTATCTGATCACGTGGTCCGCCGCCTCGAAGGCCAACTGGCGCACCGACCGCGGATGCGTCCAGGCGTTGCACGATCCAGCCCGCAGCGAGTTAGTGCGGGCTGTTGAAGATACCGCCCGTGTCGTCGCCCATGGACAACATCGAGCACCCAAGCAAGACGACATCCGGCACGCCGTTCACCGCGTCGCCCTGGGCCGCGACAAGAGCAGCAAACTCTTCACCAACGCCGAATTCGACCGCGTCATCTGCCTCCTCCGCCTGCTCGTCGACCCCGACAACCTTGCCGAGCGAGTCCGCTGGGACAACCCCGACCACGACGCCCGCCATCGCCTTGTTTACGCCATCACCCGGTACCCCGAAGCCTACGTCCGGACCATTTGCCTCAACAAATTCCGCACCTCCGATCTCCAGCAACTCACCACCGCCCAGCTGCGCATGCTGGCAATGACACTTCGCCAGCGCAACCCCCAGCACGCCCCCGGCCCCGTCCGCAAAACCACCACCATCGTATCCATCGAAAAGGTAGTTGAACCCTTCTGAACCTATGAACATCCAGCTAGACCTGATCCCCAAAAAGCAACTCCCCAGCCAATTGGAAGTCGAGTGGCTGGTCAACACCCTCCGTGGATGCGACTGGACCACCGCCCAGGACATTCTCGAAGCCCAAGGCCAGCCCACCACCGAAGAATTCAAGCGCCGCATCCGCACCCTCGTCAGCCAGGCGGGTGGCCGGATTGCCGGTGGACAAAAAGGCTACAAACTCGTTGCCGAAATGACCGCTGAAGAGTATCAACATTTCCGTAACTGGATGCTTGGCCAGGCCACGGAGATGCAACGCCGCGTGGTGGTCAGCGACAAACAATTCTACTCCCGTCAACCCGTCCCTGCATGATTGCTTTGCCACAACGCCCCACCATGGTAGGGCGAGGCTCCTGCCGAGCCGTGGCGGTCCAAACAACGCACCATTCGCAAACGCGAAGCGAATAGGCCGTCCGCAGGACCAGGACCATGGAATTGGTAAAGCCAGAACTCTTCACTGAAGCCGTCCGGAAACTCGGCTTGCGAAGCCCTGTCGGCAGTCAGCTCACCAGCGCCCAGTGGGCAAGAGTCCCCGTCGCCTTGAGGGAACGCGCCTTCTTCAGCAGCCAGATTGAGAACGTCAACTTCCTCCGCGACATGCGCGGATTCCTTGACGATTTCCTGACCCAAGCCCGAGAAACCATCACTTTACCCAACGGCAAAACCGTCACAAAGCTGAAAGTCGGAAGCCGCGCCGACTTTGTGAAGTTGGCCAGAGAAGCAGCCCAGCGCTACGGCGTTGGCCCCGTCGACCCCGAAGACAAAGGGACGATCAAAGACATCCAGAGCGAGCAACGCCTCAATTTGATATTCGACGTCAACGTCGAAGGAGCCCAGCAATATTCATCATGGCTCCAGGGCATGGATCCCGACGCCCTCAACGAATTCCCCGCCTGGGAATTCATCCGCGTCCAGGACGTCAAGACACCTCGAGTCCCCCACCAGCTCAACGAAGGCCGCATCGAGCTCAAGACCAACCTCCCATTTTGGCTGAGCATGAACAGCCCCGACTTCGGAGGCTTTGGCGTCCCCTGGGGCCCCTGGGGCTTCAACAGCGGCATGGGCACCGAAGATATCGACCGCGACCGAGCCGAAGAAATGGGCCTCATCAAGCCAGGCGAAGAGCTGGAACCAGCGGTCAAAGACTTCAACGAACACCTCGAAGCCAGCGTCCGGAACCTGTCCCCGGACCTGAAATCCTTCCTCAAAGACGCCTTTGGCGACCAAATCGAAATCGCAGGCGACACCGCCCGCTGGGTCGCCATTCCCGAATCCGCGCCAGCCCCAGCCTCAGCCCTAGTGTCGCCGCCGGCACAGGCACCCCCCACGCCCACCGCTCCTGCCACTGTTACACCGCCTACCACGCAATCCGCTCCCATAGGCCGTCCGCAGGACCCGCAGCACCCGCAGGACCAGATTGAGGCTATTGCAGCCAAGCTTGACCATCTTGCCACCCAGCACACCCCTGGATTGACCCCAGAAGCAAAAGACGCCCTGAAAGCGAAAGCATTCGAAGCCATCCGCATCCCCAAGGCAGAAAGAGGCACACTCAACCTCAACATGACCACCAAGACAGTGGTCCGGACCGTCGCCAAAAAAGCCGCCAAAGAACTTGAGCAACTCATTGCAAAACCCTTGCTCGAAACCACCGAGATCACCGTCAAGGCCACCAACCGAGACTACCAATTTTACCGCGCCGCCGACAAATCCGTAAACCTCAACATAGATTGCCCCGTCGACCACGCCGCCCACGAGATGGTCCACGCCATTGAGGAACAACATCCCCAGATAGCCCGAACCGCCATCCAATACCTACTCGAAAGGGGCGCAGACGGAATAATCATCAACATCGGTAGCAACGCCCGAGCCTTCTCCGACCGCTGGGTTGAATGCGGAGGCGACATTTATACTGGACGCTTGTACACCCACGCCAGCAAGCCAGACCCCGCTCACATCTTCGGCACCGAAATCCTCAGCATGGGCATTGAGCGACTACTGGCCAATCCGCTAGGCTTCTGGATGACCGACCCCGACCACATGCTCTTCTGCCTCCGAGCCTTCCGAGGAGCCATCGTATGAGCAACCGGCCCGAGCACATCATCGCCACAGTCAGCGGCTACACCGTCCAATTCGACGGCCAGACATGGACCACCGGCGATGCCAGGCAATCCGCCCGCGATATTACCGACCGTCTGAACCACGCCCTGGGTTACGTGCCCACCATGCACCGCAGCCAGTTTACCGTTGCCTTGGCCTGCGCTCGAGAAGCGGGACTGGTGATGCTCATCACCCACGCCCCAAATTCAGCCATGGTCGATCCAAGCTGGGACGTCAACGAACCCGGCATCATGCCATGAACAGCAGTTCGAATCATTTTGACACGTATCTGATGGCAAGCCGACCAATTGCCATCAACGTGCAGCCGTCCCGCCACCAGTCTGCATGGGTGTTGCAGCTCGGTTGCTATCCGCAGCTCGGCATCGAGCTGAACGTCGGACTGCTGGTCGACGACGGTTCGGCTCCCCAGGTCGACCGGTCAGAGAAAAGGGTTGGAACCCATTTCAACCTTTCTTTGGAGCAGGGTGAAACTGCCAAGAGTGATTTAGGCTCGTTTCAATCTGCAACCCCCTGTGTGACAGGGCCTTCCAGCCAGTTCTAGTCTATTTCAACCTTTCCCCGTCCTTGTCCGGGGACGGACCGCATCGCGGGAAAACGCCGGATTTGAAACCACCCGGACGAAACCCGCCTGTGTTAGGGGGCAGGTGGCCCAACCTTGACTGCGATG
>CAIVPR010000047.1 GCA_903907865.1 uncultured Acidobacteriia bacterium | reverse complement strand
GGTCGAGGACGGGGACGGAGTATTTGGAGGATTTTGAGTTCGGAGTTGGCGCGGAGTTCGTCGGCGGCGCGCAAGGGCGTGCGTTGGAGGTGTGAGAGGTTGGCGCGGGTGGGTGGGGGTGGTTTTTGGGGTGGTATTTGAGGCTGTATCCGGGTAGAACGGGTGGTTGGCCGTTCCACGGTGCATTTTCGGTTCCATGAACAAGCGCTCCCTCGCGGTCGCGGCTCGGCTGAATTGGCGGGTTAACGGGACGGGTATAGACAATCAGGTTATACGTAGTGGTCAACCTGGCTGGCGAGATCCTTGGGGACGGACGGCGTAGGGGAGGAAGATGAGGCCGACCTCGCCGCCGGACGGGGCAAAGAGGAGGTGCGTTACATGGCAAGGGGAGCGGCAGCCAGATCCGCGCCTTCAGGGCGCGTGCGGAGGTTGGCAACCTCCGCGCAGGTTGCCAACCTGCCCCACAACGGACACGAGCACCTCATGGAACCAGAAGCATGCCCGGTTAGGCGGGGACGGCACCCTTTGCCGCGAAAAGTAAGTGGCATTGGGCTGGCAGCCTGCCCCACAACGGGAATCGCTAGACGAAGGAGTTGGGGGTTAGGGTTAGGGGTTTGTTGGCTTGGCAGGTTGCTGTTGTGTCTCGGCCCGCGTAGCGGAGGCGGAGGGTGCGGTCCTTGGGGGAGAGGAGGGTCGCGGAGGACAGTTTTCCGTTCTGCCAAGTCAGCGAGACTTCGACACCTCCTCTGGCCCTCAGGCCGGTTACGGTGCCGTCGCGAAATGCCGCGGGGAGGGCCGGGAGGAGGTGGACGAACGGCTGGTGGCTTTGCAGCAACATCTCCGCAATTCCGGCTGTCGCGCCGAAATTGCCGTCGATCTGGAACGGCGGGCAGGAGTCGAACAGGTTCGCGTACAGGCCGGGGTGCGGCTTGGAACCGGGGCGGTCGACGGCGGGACGGACGAGGCTTTGGAGGACGCGGTAGGCGTGGTCGCCGTCCTGGAAGCGGGCCCAGAGGCAGGTTTTCCAGCCCATGGACCAGCCGGTGGCGGGGTCGCCGCGGAACTCCAGCGACTTCTTGGCCGCAGCGAAGAGGTCCGGGGTGGCGGGCGTGATCTCGTTGCCCGGGAAGACGCCCCACATGTGGGAGACGTGGCGGTGTTGGTCCTTGGGGTCGTCGACATCCTCCAGCCATTCCTGGAGCTGGCCGTATTTGCCGATCTGGTTGGGCGCGATGCGGCCGCGAAGGTCGGAGAGTTGGGCGCGGAGGTCGGGGTCGAGGCCGAGGACGCGGGAGGCCTCGATGACGGCGGTGAAGAGGCCGCGGATGATCTGGTGGTCCATGGCGGGGCCCATGACCAGGCCGCCGTGCTCTGGGGAATTGCTGGGACCTGAGACGAGCCAGCCCTTCACGGGATGCGACACGAGGGTGTCGACAAAGAACAGGGCCGCGCCGCGCATGAGCGGATAGCCGGTAGAGCGGAGGTACGCGGTGTCGCCGCCGTAGAGATAGTGCTCCCAGAAATGCTGGGCCAGCCACGCGCCGCCGGTGGGCCAGATGCCGTGGTTGGAGGCGTTGATGGGGGCGGTGCCGCGCCAGAGGTCGAAGTTGTGGTGCAGGACCCAGCCGCGCGCGCCGTACATTTCGCGGGCGGTGCGTTCGCCGGAAGCGGCGATTTCCTTGAGGGCGTCGAACAGGGGGAGGTGGCACTCGGAGAGGTTGGCGACCTCGGCGGGCCAGTAGTTCATCTCGGCGTTGATGTTGGTGGTGTATTTGCTGTCCCAGGGCGGGGTGTTGGTGTCGTTCCAAAGGCCTTGGAGGTTGGCGGGCTGGCCGCCCTCGCGGCTGGAGGCGATTAGGAGGTAGCGGCCGTACTGGAAGAGGAGGGCGACGAGTTGGGGGTCGTCACCCTTGGCGAAGGCGGCGATACGCTCGTCGGTGGGGAGGGCGGCGGCGGGGGTGGAGTTGAGTTGGAGGGAGGCGCGGCGGTAGAGGCGGCGGTGGTCGGCAAGGTGGGCGGCTCGGAGGGCGTCGAAAGCGGTGCCGTGCAAGGCGGCCAGGGTGGCTTGGTTGCGTGCGGCGGGGTCGGCGGAGACGTCGAGGTAGTTCTTGAAGTTGGTGGCACCGGTTAGGATGAGGGTCGCGGAAGTGGCTCCGGCGACGTGGATGCGGCCGCCCAGGACCTCGGAGCGGCCGCGTTCGATTTGGACCAGAAGGCGGGCCTCGAAGCGGATGGCGGACTGGGCGACCTTGCCGGACATGGTGATGGCGTCGGGCAAGACGGTGACAAGGGAATCGGGATGGGCGCTTTTCAGGGTTGTGGAGAACGACAGGGTGCCGGGCTTGTCGACGTGTAGGCGGACGACGACGACCTGCGCGGGGTGGCTGGCGAAGACCTCTCGGGTATGGAGGACGCCGGCGTGGGTGAAGCGGAGGGCGGCGATGGCGGTGTCGAGGTCGAGGTTGCGGCGGTAGTCGGAGGCTGCGGATTCGGCGATGCCGGGGAATTCGAGGAGGATGTCGCCGAACGCTTGGTAGGCTTTTTGGCGGATGGGCACGCTCATGAATTCGCGGGTGGCGAGGGCTTCGGCCTCGGCCTGCTTGCCGTCGAAGAGGAGTTTGCGGAGTTGGGCGAGGTGCTTGGAGGCGCCGGGATGGGCGTAGTCGTGGGGTTCGCCGGTCCAGAGGGTCTGTTCGTTGAATTGGATGCGCTCAGAGCGTGTGCCGCCGAAGACCATGGCACCGAGGCGGCCGTTGCCGACGGGAAGCGCCTCCTCCCAGGTTTGGGCGGGTTGGCGGTACCAGAGGGTAGCGGTGGGGGGCGGGGTGTCGGCAGCGGCGTCGGGCGGGTTGGCAAGCTGGGTGGCGACTGCGGAACCAATGATGGCTGCCACTGCTTCGCGTCTTGTGATCTCGGGGTTGCCCATGTGCCTACATTACTACCGGCTTGGATTCAGAGAGGGATGAGATACGAAGGCGTGGTGAAGTTTGTGGAGACCTGGTTTAGAACGGCGACGGACATCAGGTTCGGCGCATGTCCATTTCCGGAAACCCTTTGGCCTAGGTTGGTGCGAGTGGTGTCGGGGTTCTGAGAGTGGATGATGGAAGAGGGGGATGTTTTAGGCGAAATTTTTCTTGCTGGCGCTGCGAAGAGTTCAGTTATGCCGGGCTGAAAGCCCGGCGCAGGCAAGAATGCCTGCCCTACAAGGCAGCGGAGCCTCAGCCAAACGAAGAACAGGCGTCGACAGGATTGTCGACGCGGCACGCAAGATTGCGCGCGCCACGGATCGGCGCAGGCTGCAAGAAAGTTGCGGGTTGGTAATGCATGGCAAGCGGAGCCGCAGCCAAATCCGCGCCTTCAGGGCGCGTGCGGAGGTTGGCAACCTCCGCGCAGGTTGCCAACCTGCCCCACAACGGAAATCGGCAAAGGTTCTGAGGGTTGGTAATACAGAGCCGCGGGGCCGGGACCGAATCCGCGCCTTCGGTTAGTTGCGGTCGGAGAGGTGGAGCGAGATGGTCTCGTGCTCGCCGTTCTCGCCGTGTCGGTTCATGAGCAGGCGGAACCCGCCGAACAGGATGCCCGCGGTAATGCAGAGGGCGATGATCAGCAGGCAGAGCTTCAAGATGTTCCAAAAGAGGTTGATCGGGTTGTCCTTGGCGGACGGGGGATGCTCGGCAACGGTGACTGTCGCTTCGAACTTGATTTGGGCCAGCAGACGCTCGGCATCGTCGGCGGTCGGGGCTCCGAGGGCCACGGCCAGCAGGGGACCGGTGCGTTTGGAGACCGCGCCTGGGATCTGTTGCATCGCGGCGTAGCGGTCGCGCGCCATCTCCATGGTCGGGTAGGAGAAGACCAGAAGCGTTGTTTCCGTCTTCCCTGCTCCGTACTTCGCGAGTTGGCCTTCGGCGCTGAAATGGAAACCGACAGCGCTGGGCGGAATGGTCGGGGCGAAACGGGAGAGACTCTCCGGGCCTGTGATGTAGCGTTCCGAATTCGGCCGGGACCCGACCGGGAAGTACTTGGGCAGGGTGGGCAGGGGCGAATGCGAATAAGTGGGCACGGTTGCTACCACATGGCTCAACTCCTCGGGCTTGATCCGGTAGCCCTTGAAGATGAAGAGGTAGTTGCCGGCCGCGACGTACTGGTCGTGGTCATCCTCCACGGAGAGTCCCATCAATTGTGATGGTCGGGCAGTGGCGGGGCGGATCTGGTAGAACGCCGCCATGGCTCCCGTGCCGTCGGCAAACCGATAGGCCGCGATGCTGAACTTTTGCCCGGCATCGGAGTACGGGGCAAGTTCGGAAGCCTTCAAGCCATACTCTTCCCACACCTTGGCGTCGGCAACGGGTGCGGGGGAGGGCTCGCCGCGTTGCCAGTTCCCGATGGTTTCGGGGAGGATGACGGCGTTCGCCGGCAGGCCGCAGATGAGCATCAGGAACAGAACGGTCGCGGACGACGTAACTAGAAGACGAAGGTGTTGCGGACGCATATTGGTTGGACTCCGGCAACCGCGATTCCGATCCCGAAATCGGCGGGGATCGCTGTCGCTGGAAAACCCGGCTTCCCCTATCATCTCCTATCGCGGCTATGATAGGCGGGTCGCCCGGACGAGGGAAAAAGGGTATAATCCATACACCGGCCACCGAATCTACACGTGGAGATCCACAACACAGACGCTTGGAATCGGATCGAGGAAATATTCCTCGCCGCAGCAGACCTCCACGGGGAGGAGCGGGCCCGCTATTTGGCGGCAGCGTGCGGGGAAGACGCCGGTTTGCGCCGGGAAGTCGAGAGCCTGCTGGACGCCGACAAGACGGGCGATGCGCCGGTGGCAGCCGTTGTTCGGGAGTCGGTCCATTCCATGGTCAAACAGGAATTCGACGGGCTGAGCGCGGGGGCGTGGCGGCTGGTGGACGAGATCGGGCGCGGGGGCATGGGGACCGTTTACCGGGCCACGCGGTCGGACGGCGACTTCAATATCGAAGTGGCCATCAAGATCTTGAACAAGGGCATTGATTCGCCCGCAATTTTGGACCGCTTCCGGCGGGAGCGACAGATGCTGGCGCGGCTGGAACATCCCAACATCGCACGGCTGCTGGACGGGGGGACGACCCGCGCAGGTCATCCATACCTGGTGATGGAATTCGTGGCTGGCGAGCCCCTGACGCGCTACTGCGACCAACGCCGTTTGGGAGTGCGGGAGCGGGTAGCCCTCTTCCGCAAGGTGTGCGACGCCGTTTCGTGCGCGCATCGGAATCTGATCATCCACCGGGACTTGAAGCCCGACAATATTCTGGTGACGGCGGACGGCACACCGAAGCTGCTGGATTTCGGGATCGGCAAGATTCTGGATCCAACTCCGGGCGAGAGCGAATTGACGTCGACGACGGAGCGGGTCGGGACGCCGTCATGGTGCAGTCCCGAACAAATACGGGGCGAGAATATCGGGATTGGCACGGACATCTATTCGCTGGGGGTGGTGCTGTTCCGGCTGCTGACCGGCTATCGGCCCTACCCGGTGGACACCGTGACGTGGGAAAACGCCATGCCGGTGATCTGCGAGCGCGACACCTTGCGCGCGAGCGACACCGTGCTGAACAGGGACCGGACGCCGCAGGAGTTGCGCACCAACGCGTACAACCGGGCCACGACGCCGGAACACCTCCGACGGCAGCTTTCGGGCGACTTGGACAACATCCTCGCCTACGCCCTGCGCAAGGAGCCGGATCGCCGGTACCATTCGGTGGACCAGTTCAGCGACGAACTCCAACGGTATTTGGAGGGCCGCCCGGTACGGGCCGCGGGCGACACGGTGTTCTACCTGGCCGGGAAGTTCATCAAGCGGCACCGTTTGGGTGTGGGGACTGCGGCGGTGTTGACGACGCTGTTGTGCATTTCGACCGTCGCGGCACTGTGGCAGGCACAGCGGCTATCGAGGCGGTTGGCGGAGGACCGGAAACTGGCGGGTTCGTTCCTTTCCGAAATCCACTCGGAAATACGGAGTCTGCCGGGGGCAACCCCCGCCCGTCAAGCGCTGCTGACCAAGTCACTCGACTACCTCCACGGCCTTGCGAGGGACACTGGCGAGGACCGCGAGACGCGGCGGTCGCTGGCCATGGCAGAGGAGCAATTCGCGGATCTGCTGAAGGACATGCGCCAATACGAGAAGGCGCTGGTGTCATGGAAGATCGCAGAGGATATCCGGGAAAAGCTGCTGGCGGAGAATCCAGAGGACAGGCAGCTGCAGTACGATCTGGCATCCAGCTATTTCACCGGCGGCTACATCATAAGCCGGGTGCTACAGGCCGAACAGATGCACGAGCTGTACCTCAAAGGCCTTGCCATCGCCGAACAGTTGGTTGAGGAGGACCCTACCAGCTACGACTATCAAGCTTTGGCGGTGAAGGCCTACAAGAACGTTGCCTATAGTCTGAACCTGCTTGGGCATACGGACGAGGCGACTGTCGCACTTCGCAAAGCCGTGAAGATTCTGGAGGCGATGAAGCCGACTCCGAAGGCCGACCCAAATTCCTCGCCGCCGCGCGTCCTTGCCGCAGTCCATTACCAGTTGGGCAGTATCGAGGCACAGAATTCGCGCCCGGAGGAGGCTCTCACGGATCTACGGCTCGCGCTGGCGATCCAGGATCCCTTGCTGGCCAAGATGGAGCATGACCGGGAACTCAGTTCAGAAGTGGCAGCCACCCACCATTTCATGGGTGTCTCGCTCCACCAACTGGGCAGGAACGCCGAAGCGCTGGACCATTTGCGGGCGGCAATCCGAATCAGGGAGGCAGCCCAGGCTGCGGATCCCAAAGACGGGACCTCGCGGACGCTGCTTGCCGGAAACTATGCCGAGGAAGGTCGGATCCTGTCGGATTTGCACATGGTTCCAGAGGCAGTGGCCGAAGTGGACCGCGCCATCGGGCTCATGAAGCGCGCGTTGGCGGATAGTCCAGGGAGCCCTCCCTTGCTCTTGACGATGGCTACGGATCTGGGGTACTTGGCGGAGATCCACGAAAGTGCAAAGCAATACGCGGAGGCGGCGGAGCAGTGGCGGCGCGCTGTTGCTATTTACGACGCACTGGAGGGGTCCGGGGTGAAACTGATACCGGCGGCCAAGGCGTCCGCAGCGGAGGCGAGGACACGGTACCAGCGCTCATTGGGAATGACCCGGACAGGGCAGCGATAGTTTGGAAGAGGCAGTTGGCCTGTTGCCATGTCGGGTCGCGAACGAGCACTCCCTTGCGGTCGCGGCCCGGTAAGATGGCGCGTTTCCAAAACAAAAAAGCCGACCCGGGGATAACCCGGGTCGGCTGAGTGGGCGATTGCCTGTTGGGAAGTTACTTCGAGAACAGGCTGGTCCGACGGGCGAGGCCGAGGCCGACCAAGGCACCGCCGAAGAGGAACAAGGAAGCGGGCTCGGGAGTGGTGCTGGTATTGGTGGCGTAGGTGTATTCCACCGACGCGCTCGCCGTACCCTTCGTGATCAGCGTGGGGGCGAATCCGGTACCGGTAGACGAGGAACTAGAATTGGCGGCAGCCGCCAGATTCAGGTTGACCGACGAGAGACCCGTAAAGAAATCCAAGATCGCCTGGTCAGTGAGGGAGGACGACGAATTCGTCTTGCTGTCCGTCACACCCAAATGCGAGATTTCCGACGGAGTGTCGCCGCCGTCCGGCGACGCGTCCATGAGGTCCACCGAATGGTAGTCGGGCAGTACAGTTACGACGGTGCAGCCCGTGGTGCACACGGAACCCGGAAGCTTCAGGTCGATGGTCATCTTCAGATCCGAGGTGGCCGTAGCCGCCTGCGTGTCAAAACTGTCCAATGTTATGTCACCGGTCACGGTACCGTGCAAGGTGAGGATCACTCCCGTCAACGTGCCGATACTGGAATCGAACTGCTGCAGACTCAGGTTCGCCCCGGTGAACGCCGATGCGAAGCTGGGAGCACCAAAGGTGCCCGAGTTATAAGACACGGTCCCTGCGAACCCGCTGGGTACCGAAACAGCCAAAAAGGCGGCTGCTCCGAGAATCGATTTGAAAATCTTCACTTTGTCAATGCCTCCGATCAATTTGGGACGACGTGCCAGTTTGCCTGGCACGCCTCCACAGTCACCTTACTAGAGTAAATCACCTTTCGGCCCACTGCAACTACAGCAGGCCTAGTACCGGGGAAAAGACCCCCGAGGCCATCATTTCCCGCCTGCCTGTACCGGCGCAGGTGCCTCCACATGCATCTCCGTCGGCGTCGTGAACAGGTTGAACAGGTTGGACAGCTTGCTCGAGATCACGAAATACACGCCGCTGTGGACCGGCATGGTTAGGAAGTTCTGGCTGATCTCGTCGATCGACTTGAAGTTGTAACCCAACCCTACCCTTAGATCCCGCAAGAGCCAGTAACCGCCCTCGACGCCCACCGTCCAGCGGTTTGTGGAACTGGCTGGCTGGTTGAGGGTCCGGGCCTCGGCCGCCGCGTCGAAATTGCGCCAAACCTTGGCCTGTATCCGTCCCTGCAACAGGAAGGTGTTCGTGGTAACCGAGTCAGCACCGTCGCCACCAAAGGTACGGTGGCTCAATGCCGCCTTCCCGAACAGTTCCACAAAGCGGGTGGCTTGGAAGAAACCGTCGGTTGAGACAATCGATACCGTGTCCTTCTGGCGCGAGTTCGTAAGACCCAGGAGATTGGAATCGCGCAGGGTGTAGGAGAACAACGCCGCCCCGCGGTCAGACTTGACAGGCCGCAACGCGATGGCCGCGGTACCCGTGTTGACTTGACTCTGTTGCGCGTTGTAAAGGCTGGCAACGCTGGAAGTGGGCGTGAAGTTGGCGTTGGAATGCTGGAACTGCGCCAAGGCAGTAACGCCCTCGCGAATCCGCCCCGCAAGGCCACCGGTAAAGATCTGCCCGTTGCCACTATGGTCTCGAAGCTCATAGCGCGTGGCGGCCTTGAACTTGTTGTTCGGCAGCCATGACATCCCGACCGAGCCGCTGTTGAAGCTGCCATCCTTGCCCGTAATCAAGGTCCCGCGCTCGAAGCCGAGGTCCAGCTTGAAGTGCTCGGAAAGCGGAATGCGGTTGACCAGTCCGATCACTGCGAAGCTGTCCGTCCCATTGATGCCGTTTTCCACCAAGTACCGGCCTTGAAGGCTGGTGTACTTGTTCCAACGGTCTTCGATGCCGAGGCTGGTGTCGTTCTTGGAACCGAGGGAAGTGAAGCCGGACCGGCTCAGGTCGCCGATGGGAGTGATCGGCTGAGAAGAAAGCCGCTGGGTAAAGAACAACCGTACCGAGGGGCTCAATTGGTACTTCGCAGCCAAGATCGTCTGGTTGGGGTAAGTTGGATCCCCGCCCACTACATTCTGCTCGCGCCGCGCCGACGCCTTCAGCTTGGTAGTCACGTTGACATCGATCTCGGCGGCAAGCTGGTGAGACTCCATCGACCTGTTGTTCATGGTGTCCATGAAGTCGCGGAAGTTGTACCCCGCCATCAAGACGACGCGTTCAGCCACCTGCTGCTTCCATTCCACGGAAACTGTGTGGCGGCTGTTATTGACCAGTTGGGTCTTGTTCCTTTCGTCCATGAGGGCGAACTTGAGCCTTGCCCCTTTGACGGGCTTGAACTCGTACTTGCCTTGGATGGTCTGAGCGCCGGGCATTGTAGTAGCTCCGAACGGATTGTAGAAATTCTGGTCCGTCCGGGCCAACGACGCACCCAGTACACTTTGGCGGAACTTGATCGGCTGGTCGTACTCGGCGCGCACCGCCGTGCCGTTGCCCGAAGCCGGCAGCGCGGAGCCGAGCATCGCGGAAGAACCAGCCGCGAGAACGGAGCCGTGGCTGATCGGCATCTCGAACTTGAACAGTCCGTGATTCGGGGTCTTCTGCTGAGCCGAAATCGAGCTCAGATAGTAGGACCCGAACTGCGAGGTCCGCTGGTCGAGGAACGAAAGGCCGAGCTTCAGGCCGACGGAGCGGAACTCCTTGGCGGCCCGCACCGAGTATAGGGTGGTGCTCATACCCGTTGTCCGGTAGTCGTAGGTGACCACCAGTTGGTTCAGATTCAGAGCCTGGTCGGTGGCGCTGAAGGTTCGGAGCAGGAACAGGGTTCCGCTATTCCAATCCAAGGTGTAGTCGGCGGAACGCACCAGAGGCTCGCGGGTAATCACGATTTCCGGGTTGTAGCGGTCGCGGACTTCCACTGTCACGATTTCCGAGCCCGCAATGAGCGTCGGATGCGAGAGTTGGATCAGGCCGAAAGTGGTGCCGGGGAAAACATCGCGAGCAAAACCGGTGTCCGGCTTGGCCCCTTCCAGAGTCACCTCCGCGTGTTTTGAGTCTTCCAAGTGGATCTGGATTCCTGTGAGGATGCGGGAGTAGTCGTTGACGCCCAGTTGAGTCTGCTTGGCGCGGTCGCCCCGGAGGTCTCCATACATGACGTAGGAGTGGCCCCGGTCGATGCGAGCGAAGAGGTGGGAATTGGAGTGCGTGATCTAGTCCTGGGCCGAAGAGTCTCCGTAAATCGGATACACGCGGTCGTGGGGATCCAGCTCAAACATCTGCCTGACACCGTTTGTATCGTTCAACGAGAGGTGGCTCTCATAGGCGATGGTTAGCAGATTGTCGCCCAAGGGAGCACGCAGGAAGCCTTGTCCGCGGCGCGACACGTTTCCGCTCTGTCCAAGGATGGTGAAATCGGGAGCGGCGCGTCCCACGGCCAACTCACCCATGGCAACGAGGATGGGCTGCCGACGCTCCTGGGAGAACCAGACTTCCGAGTCGGCGGTGAGCCTGTGGTCGGGATCGCCGGTCTCGGCGGAGATTTCGGCAACTCCGGGGATCGAGGGCGAGATCAACCGCACTTCGGCAACGCCGTTGGTTACCCGGACGGCTGCCGTTTGCATGCGGACCGGGACCTCTTCGATCGTGGCTCCTTGTTGGGCCCTCGTGTTGGTTCCGAAGAACGTCTCGGTACCGTTGAGTGCCACTGACGAGCCCGACAATTCCTTTTGCGCTAGCGCTGCGGAAGCGGCACCCGCTGCTGGTATTACCGGAGCCTTGCCGGTCACCGGCTGAATCCCCTCGTCGCCGACAAACTGCCCGGCCGAGGTCTTTATGCGGATTTCACCCGACGGGACCGGCTTGCCGTTGGCGTCGACCACCAGAATCCGAATCGCAGTGCTGCTGCGTCCGTCGGCCATGGCTGTAGTTGTAGCTGGCGTAACAATCAGGCGCTGGGATGGCTCCAAGGGCACCCCTGGAACCTTGACGACCGGAACCGAGGGTTGGATTTCGGAAGCATCGGAATAGCCCGAATCCAACACGAGCGGGAAGTTCTGGCGAAGCATGGTGCCGCCACCCAAGGGAGTACGGAGAAGGCGGGTCCAGGAACGCGCATCCTTCCGGTTCCAGCCCTTCCGGGGCTTGGCGTCGGGGAACAGTTTGTTTTTTGCCTCGTGGTAGTCTTCCACAAGCGTGAAGCCGCCCGGTATGGTTGCCGGATCGATGGAGATGACCGCCGAACCCGCTGCGACAACGGGGATGTTGTAGAGCCCCTGGGAATCGGTGGTGGCCGATTGCCCGTTCGCGAGGTAAACGCGGGCACCCGCAACGGGCCGCTCGCCCTTTTCGAAGATGCCGTCGCGGTTGGCGTCCTCAAAGACGCGTCCGATGATGAATTGCTGCATCGAGAAGAGTCCCGAGCCGACTCGGACGCCAGCGGTGCCGGCGTCGGACACGACCGGGTTGCCGCCGGGCAGAATCGCGGTCACGCGGGCCGAATTGACCGCATTGCCAGCCCGTGCGGCCGGTGTGATGCGGAGCCGGTAGGTGATGGTAACCGACGACTGCGTGGGCAGACTCCCGATGGTAAACGTGAGCATTCCGGGCGTGGAGCCAATCGAAATGCCGCTCGCCGTGCCCAGACCGGTCACGATCTTGGCACTGCCAACAACGTATTGGAAGCCGAGCGGGAGTTGGTCGTGGATCACGGTATTGCTGATGGTCCCCGGGTTCCCATTGGCAACGTCGATCCGGTAGGTTACGACATCGCCGACATCAGCGGAGATGCGATCCGCCAACTTGACGACCTTGATGTCGGGTAGGAAACGGGGAACTGTGGCTGTATCGGAGGCACCGGTTTGAGCGCCACCACCACCGCCGCCCACACCGCCCGTACCGCCGCCGGATACAGTGGCGGTATTCACAATCTGATCCGGGGCGTTGGTTGCAACGTTCACGTTCAAGTAGATCGGCGGGTAGCTATTGCCTGGATCCAGTGGATCGCTGCGGCTACAGGTAAGCGTGCCGAGGACGCAGGACCAGCCGGTTCCACTGATCGCGGTCGCGGTCAAGCTGGAAGGCAACTGGTCGATAGCTGTCACAATCCCCTGCGCCTGGCTGTTGCCCGTGTTGGAAACGGTCAGAAGATACGTGCCTGTCCCGCCGCGGGCGAAGTCGCCTGTGTGCGTCTTTGCCAAACTGAGCTGCGGGAGGGACCCCGTCACCGTGGTCGGATCGGAGGCCGTGTTGTTGGTGGTATTGGTCTCGCCTCCGCCGGAAACCGTCGCCGTGTTGACAACGGAGTTCGCTGTATTGCCCCCAATCGAGACGGTCAGGGTAATGGCAGGGTAGGCGGACCCGGCGGCTAGCGCGTCGCTGCGGGTGCAGGTAGCCGTGGCGACAGTGCACGTCCAGCCAGTGCCCGCAATCGCGGTCGCGGTGAGGCCTGCTGGCAAGGTATCGGCAACTGTTACGGTACCGGAAGAAGCACTGCCACCGACGTTCGAAACGACGATGTTATAAGTACCGGTCCCGCCACGGGTGAAGGTCCCGGAGTGGGTCTTGGCGATGGTCAAATCGGGCAGCAGCGTGATCGTGGTCGGATCGGTCGCCGTGTCATTGCCCGTATTCTTTTCGCCGCCGCCGGAGACAACGGCCGTGTTCACCACGTTTGCGGAAGCCGTCAGAGCGATGCTGACGGTCAAGGTGATCGGGGGATAGGCCGCCCCAGCCGCGAGGGCATCGGTCCGGGTGCAGGTCACTGGTGTCAGTGCGCACGTCCAGCCAGTACCAGTCGCCGCCGTGGCAGTCAGACCGGCAGGCAGGGTGTCGGCCATGGTCACGACGCCGGTGGTCGGCCCGTTGCCGACATTGGAAACCACTACCGAGTATGTGCCCGACTGGCCTGCGATAAAGCTGCCGGTGTGGCTCTTGGTAACTGTGAGATCGGGAGTGGCCAAGACGGTCGTCGGGTCGTTTGCCGTGTTGTTCCCCGGAACCCGGTCGCCGCCGCCGGAAACGGTGGCGGTGTTCACCAAGTTGGCCGGGGCGTCGCTGGCAACGTCGACAGTAAGGGTAATCGGCGGATAGGCCGCGCCGGGAGCCACGGCATCGGAACGGGTGCAGGACAGGGGCGAAACCGTACAGGCCCAACCCGCGCCTGCGACCGCGGTTGCGGTCAGGCCGGTTGGCACGGTGTCAGTGACGGTAACGGTACCGATGGACGAGGCGGAGCCGACATTGGACACCGTGATCGTATAGGTTGCGCCCTTTTGGCCGCGATCGAAGTTGCCCGTGTGGGTCTTGGAAATAGTCAGGTCGGGAGCGAGGATCGTGGTCGGATCCGTAGCCGTGTTGTTGCCCGGAGTATGGTCGCCGCCTCCCGAGACCGTGGCGGAATTCACCACATTCGCGGAGGCATCCGGCGCCACGTTCACCGTCACGGTGATGGACGGATAGGCCGAGCCGGCGCCAAGGACGTCACTCCGGGAGCAGGTGGTGCCGGAGCAGCTCCAGCCCGCGCCGGACATCCCGGTTACCGTCAGGCCGGTCGGTATTGAGTCCGACACCGTGACCGCGCCTACGGTCGGGCCGCTGCCCACATTGGAAACCGAAATCGTATAGGTTGCACCGATCTGGCCGACTGTGAACGAGCCACTGTGCGACTTGGCAATGGTCAGGTCCGGGGAGTTGATGGCCACGGTGTCGGAGGCCGTGTCGTTGCCCGTGTTCTTCTCACCGCCGCCGGAGACCGACGCCGTGTTCGTTACCGAGATCGGCGCGTCCGGCGCAACCGTAACCGCGACCGTGATCGGCGGATAGCTGGCCCCGGCGGCCAACACATCGCCGCGCGTGCAGGTTAGCCCGCTGCAACCCCAGCCCGCTCCGGAGACCGACGTTGCGGTTAGTCCGGCGGGCAGGCTGTCCGACACCGTGACCAAGCCGAACGTGGGTCCGACGCCGATGTTCGAAACCGTAATTGTGAAGGATCCGCCTGGTTGGCCGAGCGCGAAAGTGCCGCTGTGGGTCTTGGAGATTGTCAAGTCCGGGAGTGGCACGATGCTTGTCGGATCGGAGGCTGTGTTATTCGATGTGTTGGTTTCGCCACCACCGCCGACCGTCGCAGTGTTGGTGAGGGAGGCGGGGGCGTCGACCGCGACGTCCACCGTAACCGTGATCGGGGGATAGCCTGCGCCCGCAGCCAAGACATCGGATCGCGAACAGGATGAGGCCGAGCAGGCCCAGCCGGTGCCGGCCATGCCGGTGATCGTCAAACCGGTCGGTGCGGAGTCAGAGACTGTGACGAGGCCAACAGTGGGTGTGTCACCGACGTTGCGGACAGTCAGGGTATAGAAGGCACCGCTTTGTCCCTGACGGAAGGTACCGGTGTGCGACTTGGAAATCGTCAGGTCCGGGGGACCCAGGATGTTCGTGGGGTCGGAAGCGGTGTTGTTCGAGCCATTGGTTTCGCTGCCTCCCGATACCGTCGCGGTGTTGGTCACGGTCGTGGAGACTTTGCTGGTGACATCAACGGTGACGGTAATTGGCTGGTAGCTGGATCCGACCGCCAAGACGTCGGTCCGGGTGCAAGTCGACCCGCTACAGGCCCAGCCCGTGCCGCTCATTCCGGTTAGGGTGAGTCCGGCGGGAACGGTCTCGGTCACCGCCACCGTACCCAGGGTGGGGGCGGCTCCGATGTTGGAGACATTCAGCGTGTAGGTGGCACCGGTCTGACCGACGCGGAAATCACCGGTGTGGGACTTGCTGATCGTCAGGTCAGGGTACGTCGGCGGAGGGGGGGGATAATCGCGTTCACCGTGAAGTTGTCCGTCGACGACACAGGCCCGACCGTTCCACCGCCCGAGACCGTGGCTTTGTTGCTTTCGCTGGCCGCGGCACTGGCTGACACATTGCCCGTAACTGTGATGACCGGGTAGGCCGAACCTGCCGTCAACACGTCCGACCTGGTGCAGGTCAATGTCCCCAGCACGCAGGTCCAGCCCCCGCCCACCGGTCCGGCAATCGATGTCACGGTGAACCCCGGCGCGAGCGCCGGGTCGTCCACCACTGTCACGGTACCGGAAGTCGGATTGGTGCCGGTGTTCCTCACCGTGATGGTGAATGTAGCACCGTTCTGCCCCTGCGAGAAGTTCCCCGAGTGGGTCTTCGCAATCGACAGTACCGGAGGCACCGCCGTCACTGTCGGGGAATCGGTGATCGAGACCGGCCCTGCGGTTCCGCCACCAGACACCGTCGCCTTGTTCGTCTGCGCCCCCGTGGCGCCGGCGGAAATGTTGCCCGTGACCGTGATTGCTGGATAGCTCGAGCCAGCAGCCAATACGTCGGACCGCGTGCAGGTCAATGTCCCAAGAACGCAGGTCCAGCCCCCGCCCACCGGTCCGGCAAGCGCCGTCACCGTGAACCCAGGCGCGAGCGTCGGGTCGTCGACGACCGTCACCGTGCCGGAGGTCGGGTTGGTACCCGTGTTCCGCACCGTGATCGTATATGTCCCGCCGGTCAAACCCTGAGCAAAGTTCCCGCTGTCGGTCTTAGTAATCGACAGCACCGGAGGCACCGCCGTCACTGTCGGGGAATCGGTGATCGAGACGGGCGCGGCGGTTCCGCCACCAGACACGGTCGCCTTGTTCGTCTGCGCTCCCGTGGCGCTCGCGGAAATGTTGCCCGTCACCGTGATTGCCGGATAGCTCGAACCCGCCGCCAATACGTCCGACCTCGTGCAGGTCAGCGTCCCCAGAACGCAGGTCCAGCCTCCGCCCACCGGTCCGGCAAGCGCTGTCACGGTGAACCCCGGTGCCAGCGAAGGGTCGTCCACCACCGTCACGGTGCCGGAAGTCGGGCTGGTGCCCGTGTTCCGAACTGTGATCGTGTACGTCCCGCCCGTCAAGCCCTGAGCAAAGTTCCCGCTGTCCGTCTTAGCGATCGACAAAACCGGCGGCGAATAGCAATACGTGGCCTGCACTGCTGCCGCCGCCGTGGTCGTGAACAACCCGGCGACCGCCCCCTGTGTATCGCTCACAGCCGATGTTCCCGTGGCGGTCGCCGCGAAGCTGATTGTGCTGATTCCTTTAAAAGGATTGACGGCCGAACCGGTCAAAGTCGTCGTTTGGACATCGGTGCCCGACGGAGGCGTGGCAAGGTTGTTCGTATCCGCTAGTGTCGTGCCAAACCCCGTCGGCACGGGGGTGACATTATTAAACACGTTCGTCGATGCAGGTATCGCAACCAAGTGGCTGACACCATCGGGAAGTGTGAAATCGACCGAAGCCGAAAGCGTCAGCGTGATCGTGTCCACGCCCGTCGCCCCCCGGTACCAACCGCGGGCCCTTCCAGCCGCTGTCCCCGAAATTTGCAGGATGACACTGTTGAGGGTTCCCAGCGTTGTGTCGAACTGGTTGATCGCCACGCTCTTGTTCCAGCTCGTACTCGCTACCGCGATTGAATTGTTGGCGACGATGGACGTATTGCCGACAGGACAGCTCTGCGCAAACACGCCCGGCGCAACAATGGCCGCCGACACGGAAACCAGAAACAGACGGGACAGCAGGCCGCTCCCCGGTGCGACGCGAGAGAAGCGGGTATAACAGTTCAGGTAACAGTTCAGGCCCGTGGTTTGGCGGGTAGGAGCGAAGGTGCGGGAAGGCCCGCGCGGTGTGAGTGGACAGCCTGTTTGAGGTAGTCGAGAGGATTGCGGCCTTGGATGCGGCAGGTCTGGGTGGCGGTGAGAAGT
>CAIVPR010000046.1 GCA_903907865.1 uncultured Acidobacteriia bacterium | reverse complement strand
GCATCAACAGCCTCATTCAAGCCGCCAAGGCCAAAGCGCGCGGCTACCGCTCCGACAAGAACCTCATCACCATGATCTACCTCATCGCCGGCAAGCTCGACCTGAAGGTCCTACCCACATAAAACAGCGAAGAACCGAACATCTTGAGGATCGCCTGGCCCACCGGATTGAGCCGGGAAGAGGGAATGATGTTACCGGCGAACGCGGTCTTGTTGTTCAGCGGATCGTTGACCGTGATCTTGGAGCCGTTCGTGTTGACCGACTTCGAGAAGTCCCCCGCGCGTTCGAGCGCTGTCGGAACCGTCTTGGTGTTCACCGAGTAGGACACGACCTGGAGCTGGTACTCCTGGTTGAAGAAGAAGAACAGCTTGTGGGTGTTCTTCAGGATGTGCGGAATCTGGACCGGCCCGCCGATGTAGTAGCTGCCGATGTTGTAGCGGTACTTCTGGATCGGGCGTCCGGCGAGGTTCGAGAAATAGTTGTTGGCGTTGAGATCCTCGTTGCGGAAGTAGTAGGAGGACTGGCCATGGTACTGGGAGCCGCCGCCCTTGGTGATCACGTTGATCGAGGACGGGTTGCGGCCGTTTTCAGCCGAGTAGGCCGACATGAGCACCTTGACCTCGGCGACGGAGTCCATGGACGGCATGCTGTGCACGGTGCCGTTGGAGCCGGTGTCGAGGTTGGTGACGCCGTCGATGGTCATGTTCTTCGAATCGTTGCGGCCGCCGAGGATGTAGATGTTGGCGATGCTGTTCGGCGATGGCGCGTCGCGACCGTCGCTGGTGTCGACAACGCCGGCCATCAGGCTGACGGCATCGAAAAGGTCGCGGCCGCGGAGGGCGATCTGGTCCAGTTGCTCGCCGCTCAACGTGCCCGCGCGTTCGCCGTTGGCGAGATTCACGCTGACGGCTTCGGCTTCAACGGTCACGGATTCGGAAGCGCGGCCCACCTGCAGCCGGATCTGGCCGAGCGCGCGCTGCTCGGAGGCGTTGATGGTGATGCCGGTTTCTTTGTAGACCTTGAAGCCGGGCGCTTCCACGGCCACGGTGAAGGTGGCCGGAGTGAGGTCTGGGATGGAGAAAAAGCCCTCCCGGGTGGTGCTAACGACGCGGACGAAGCCGTTTTGGTCGCCGGTAATGCTGACTTTGGCGTTGGGGACTGTGGCGCCGCCTGGATCGAGGACGGTGCCGGAAATCGAGCAGGACGTGTTCTGTGCCAGCATGATCGCGGGCACCATGAGCGCGGGCAGAAGAAATGCGAGGAAAATTTTGTACATCGAAACTCCCGAAAAAATAGCGACTGACCTCAGGGTCTGTGGGTTCAGTTTTTCACATGGGGTGCTCCTTTGTCAAACCCCGCAGGGCCGAATGGCGGACAATGACAGTGGATGAAGCTGCTGGTACCATTGATGTTCGCCGTCTCGCTCCGGGCCGGGCCGTATGCCACAGCCGAGGTCTGCAAACAGTGCCATCCGGTGGAATATGCGGCACAATCCGCGAGCGGACATGCCCGCGCGCTGCGCCCGCCGGCGGCGACCGAACCGGAGCAGTGGGCGTTCGGGGCGGGGAATCAGGCCGTCACGTTCGTCAGCCAGTTGAACGCGACCGACTATCTGGAGCACGGCGAAACTTGGTACACCGCGACCAAGCGGTTCGACACCACGCCCGGACACGCCGACACTAGGGGACTTCGGTACCGCCTCTTTGACCCCTCTGCCGGAATCCTGCGCTGCTTTTCGTGCCACTCGACTGGACCGCTGCAGGTGGATGGCAGTGGCACGATCCAGCCTCACGAGCTGGGTGTCCGCTGCGAAGACTGCCACGGGCCGGGTGCCGAGCATGCTGCGAATCCAACCAAGGTGAGCCTCAAGAAGCCGGGCGAGCAGGGCGGCGCGGCGATGAACACGGCCTGCGGAGCCTGCCACCGGGTGCAGTCCTCGGCGGAGGACGGCAGCAACCTGCTCGATCCGTGGAACTCGCGACACCAGCCGCTGCTGCTTGCGGCGAGTGTCTGCTTCCAGAAGTCCGCCGGGAAACTGATGTGCACCACCTGCCATTCGCCTCACCAGGCGTTGGAAGTCCGCCAGGAAACCTACAACAAAGCGTGCCTGGGATGTCACGCCGCGCCGAAACACAGCGCTTCGGTGACCGGTCGCCCGTGCGCGGCGTGCCACATGCCTTCGGTGCGCACCAACGCCAACCTTGCGTTCGTGAACCATCGGATTGCTGTCTATTCGGACGGCGACGCCTTGTCGCCGGTCACTTTGGCAAAGCATTGAGCGCGCGGATGTCGGCCAGCGTCTGCGGATCCTTGTCGCCAAGCGAGAGTCGGTCGATTTCAACGGCGCGGCGGTAGAGGTCCGCGATGCTCTTCCGGTCGGCACCTTTCTGGCCGCCAAGGGCTCGGGCCAGAGTAGTCAAGGCCACGGAAACGCGAGGATGCCGCGGTCCCAGCGAGGCTTCGAAGGCCGCCAGGCCCGTCCGTGCATGTTCGACCGCATCCGACAGGCGTCCGGCATGCAGCAGCGCGTTGGCGAGATTGACCTCGCACGTGGCGGTTTCGGGGTGGTTCGGGCCGAAATTGCCGACCGCGATGGCGCGGGCGCGTTCCAGCAGCGCAACTGCCTCCTTCGTATCGACGACTTGGGAAAGGTTGTAGAGGATCTTGGCGACGGGGTCGGAATCCTTCCCGTTCACGATCTCGGAATGTTGCAACGCCAGCCGCCAAGCCGCCGCCGCGCCGACGGGGTCCTTGGCGGCAAAGCGCAGGTCGCCGAGAGCGGAAAGCGCGGGTGCGGCGAGGGTGGAATCCATGCCTCGGGAGGTGAGGGCCTTGCGAAATAGGGCTTCGGCCTCGGGCGGCGGGGAAACGGAGGCCAAGGCCAGTTCTCCAGCCAGTGTTTGTCGGGCATCCGGTCCGAGGTTGGCTTGGTCGATGGCAAGCGCCATCGCGAAAGCGGTCGTCGCAGCCTTCTTGTCGCCGGACTCCCGCATGTAGAAGCCGAGATCACGGGCAGCTTGGGCGGTCCGGGCGTCGCGGGGGCCGAAGTCTCTCTCGCAACGTGCGACATGGTCCTCATAGACCTTGCGCAAAGCCGCCGGATCGGGCTGTAACGCCAAGGCAACGGCGGCCAAGAGGAGCACTGGTAACAAGAACCGCACTGCGTGCTTTATACCATTTGCGTTTTGACGTAGTTTGGGGGTGCATCCACAAGGGCCTTCCGGCCCCCATGAACACACCCCCTTCGTGCCATGCAGTTTAAGCGATCCTAGAACACGTACTTGGCACCGAACTGCATCACACGGGCGCTGCCCAAGGTGCTGCTGTACTTGCCGAACGTGTTCGGAGCACCCAGGCTCAAGCTCGCGGTGTTGGCGTCGAACCGGACCGAGTTGGTCAGGTTGAACACCTCGGCGCGGAACTGGATGCGGTGTTTCTCGCTGTAGGGGAGCACAAACCACTTGCTGATGCTGGAATCGATGTTGAAGATCCCGTCGCCGCGAAGCGTGTTGCGCGATCCCGTCTGGCCCGGCATGGTGAGCGCGAAGGCGTTGAAAGCCGCAGTCGGATCGGCGAACATGTAGGCTCCGCCGCCCTTGACCTTGGCATTCTCGACCGTCTGCGCAGTCAACGGGGTTAGCTGGGTCGCATACCCCGACAGGTTCCAGTTTGTCGGCCAGAACCCGCCGTTGCCGACTCCGATCGGGAAGCCCGAAGTCTGCCGGTAGATCCCCGTCAGCTGCCAGCCTCCGACCACCGCGTCCGCCACCTTGCCGACATGGCCAAGGAACGGCTTGCCCTTGCCGACAGGCAGCTCGTAAATCCCGAACGCTGTGAAGTTGTGGCGCAGATCGTAGTCCGAAACCGCCCGCATCTGGCGGGTGTTCCACGGATTGATGATCTGGCTGGAAGTGACGCCGTCGCTTTCCCTGGTGGACGCGAGGTCGATCGACTTCGAGTAGGTGTAGTTGAAGTCGAACTGCAGGCCCTTCGAGAAGCGCTTGCGGGCCGTCAACTGCAACGCATGGTACGAGCCCGAGCCCCGCGACCGGTAAACGGCCAGCGACGAATATTGCGAATTCCACTGCTGGTACGCGCCGTACTTGCCGCAAGGGCTGCAGCCCGGCCCGTCGATGTCGAGTAGGACCGACGTCGCATCCGGTTCCGAGGTGTAGAACTGGTCGTAGATGGACTGGGTGGCGCTAAGCGTCTTGGTGGCGTAACCCGGGTAGAAGGTCTCGAAGAAGGGCTGCTTGGCGATCTTCGACGTGGGAACGCCGGCGTTTACCTGCTGCATCATCAACGTCGCGGCCTGGAAGTAGGTCTGGCCAGACGCCGGGTCCTTCAGATTGGTCGGAATCGCGACGTCGTCGCCGATGATCGAGCGGCGCGCCAAATGGCCCACATAGGCACCCTGTACCATGAACCCGCCCTTCAGTTCGCGCTCGATGGATAGGTTCAGGTTGATGGAGTACGGTGCCTTCAGCTTGTCGTCCAAGCTCCGGGCGATCGCCCAGATGTTGGGCGCGGTCTGGGGGAAGCCACCCTTGGGAGCCGGGATCAAGAGGCCGGCGGGAAGGACGGTGGGCCCCAGGAACCGGGGGGCTGTCAACGCGCTCGCATTGGCCGGGTTGGTCAACTGGGTGGAGAAGCCCAAGGCGGTCGCGTCCACCAGACGGATCAGACTTTGCCCGAACACGTCGTAGTAGAGCCCCGCACCGGCGCGGATGGACGTCTTGCCAGCGCCGCCGAAGATCTTACTCAGCAGGCCGTCGCTGTTCTGGGGCGAAAACGCTACGCCAAGGCGTGGCGAGAAGTCGTGCTGGAACGGATAGAGCGGCCGTCCGCCCGGATTGCCGGAAAGGTCGAACTTGATCGGAGTGATCTTCGACTGCGGTTGGCCTTGGTCCGCCAAGGCGCCGCGCTGGTTGAACCAGTCCGAAAGCGGAACATTGGTCGTGGTCTGAATGCCGTTGGCCTCGCTCAGCGCCGGATTCAAGGACACGCGGACTCCGCCGCTCACCGTCAGGCCGCGGCTGACCTTCCAAGTGTCCTGCAGGTACATCTCGAAGGACTGGTCGACGAACTTGCGCGCGATGCCCGCGCCCTGCGGCAGCGCGGTGCCGCTCTTGTCGAAGTTGTAGTAGGCGTCACCCTCGGCCACGATGCCCAGCAGATCCGTCATCAGGCGCGTGTAGAGGGTGCTGTTCTTGGCGTCGGCGACCAGCAGGTTGGTACCCGTGCCTTGCAGCCAAGACGAGTTGATGTAGCCGTCGCTGAAGGAGTTGGCGAAGTTCAGTCGGCTGGCGGTGGTGTAGCGGTAATTCGCGCCGAACGCGATGCTGTGTGCGCCCTTGCTCCACGTGAAGTCATCGGCCAAATTGTGCGTCGGCACGGTGGCGGAGAGGGGCCGGGTGGTGGGGTAGAGGTTGTCGATCGACCGGAGCGTCACGTAGGCTGTGCTCTGGATGCCGGTCTGGTCATAAGACTGACGGGTCAAGCCGTAGCGCATGTTGCTGATCAGGTTCGATGAGATTACCCACGTGTCGCCGACGGCGATTCCCTTGGCGTTCTCCAAACGGGCCGAGGCGTCGGGCTGCCCCGGGAACTGGGGAATCGAGCTGGTGAGGTGGTCGTTCTGCAGGTTGCCCCGGACGAACAGTTGGTGCTTGCTGCTCAGCGCGTAGTCGATCTTGGTGATGTAGGTTCCGTAGCGCAAGGGGGACCCGCTGTTGAAGCGGTACCCGGATGTGTTGAGTCCATCGCCCACCGAGGTGTCGTTCGGCTGGGGGAACTGCTGCAGGTACTTCAGAATGGCGGCGTTTGGCCCGATGTGGAGCGGATCGGCATTGGCGGCAATTTCGGCGGGCGAAAGTTTTCCCGTGCTGCCGTCCTTCTTGACATAGGTAAAGGTCCCGACCCTGAAGTCGGCGGTGGGAACGATCCGCACCGCGCTGGCCTGCGAGGCGTCGCGCCGACCCTCGTAGCTGCCGAACATGAACAGTTTGTCCTTCTTGATGGGCCCGCCCAGCGTGCCTCCGAAAACGTTCCGGATCAGCGCGGTGCGGGGAACCTTGGACGCGTTGTTGAAGAATGTGTTGGCGCTGGTGAGCGTGTTGCGGTTGAACTCGAACGCCGAGCCGTGGATTTCATTCGTACCGGACTTGGTCACCAGGGACACCTGGGCACCGGAGGAACGCCCCTGGTCCGCCCCGAAGTTCGAGGTCGTCACGCGAAACTCCTGCACGGAATCGAGGGTCACGCGGAGCACGGAGGTGAACGCCGTGCGATTCTGCTGATCGTTGACGTCGACGCCGTCGAGGGTGACGTTGCCTTGGTCGCTCTTGCCGCCGTTGACGGCACCGCTTCGGAAGTCGTCCTTGCCGTTGTTGATGTAGGTGACGCCGGGCTGAAGCGCGAGCAGTCCGACCGGGTTGCGGGCCTCGAAGGGCAGTTCGACGATTGGTTTTTCCGTAATGGCGTTCCCGAGGGAGGCATCCACGGTGTTGACGAGGGTCGCATCGGCGACCACGGAGATGGTTTCGTTGACCGCGCCAACTTGCAGCACCAGGTTGACCGTGGCGGGCGTGTTGACCTGCAGGGTGAGATTTTCCACCTCGCCCGCCTTGAACCCTGTGGCCTTGGCTTCCAGCTTGTATGTTCCGGGCGGGAGTTGCGGGAAGAGATATCTTCCTTGGGCGTCCGACTTTGCAGTACGGGTGGCGTCCGTAGCCTTGTTTTTCAGGCTGATTGAAACATCGGTGAGAACACCACCGGACGGGTCGGAAACGACCCCGTTCAGACTGGTGGCGTTTTGGGCGTAGAGTCCGCCGGTGAGTAGGCACATTAAGAGAGTGCCCGCAAGAATTCGCATGGAGATCCCCTTCTGTTGTTGTTGAAGTTCCAACGCATGTTCCGGACGGACGTAGTGGCCGGAGATCAGACGGGGTGGAGCGTGGAGATGATACGAGTATCACCGACCCTTGGGCTGCTTGTCAAATCAAATGTTGTGAAACCGTTGTGCGATGGGAGCAGGGTGGATTCCTGATCGCGCCGATCCAATATTTCTTCTTTGCCCCGGTACCGCCCGGTGCAATACTGGGTTTAGTGACCCGGACCCTCCCAGCCCGCAACACACGGATGCTTATCGCTCTCGACGTGTTCCTGCGGCTGACCAAGATGGATGTCTGCTGCGGCCCTCCCCGATAACTCCCCGCTTCCCTCTGTTTCAACCCGAGCACTACAGACAGAAAATCAAGATAGTTGAGGTGTCAATTGACGGATACGTGTGTCCTCTTGTGGGAAGAAACGATCCAGCCGGGCGCGACATGGTCCCATGTGCTCAAACGTGGCACGGCGCTGCGGCTGACAGATATCGAGGGTGGCGCGAATGCCGCCGTCCTGCTCTATAACTCCGAGTTTCCGACAGAGCGCTACAATATGCCGGACACGCTCAAGACCCAACATATCTCGCGCCTGACCACCGGGAATGTACTCTATTCCGACATGGGGCGGATCCTGTGCTCCATCATCGAGGACACTGTGGGCTGGCACGACCCGATCGGCGGCCTGGCCGGTCCGGCGCTGGTCCGGGCCAAGTACGGCGATCTGAATTACCAAACGGCTCGCAACGGGTATCACAAGAACGCCTTCGACAGCGTACTGGTGGAGTTGGGCAAGTGGGGGCTCACGCCCCGCGACTTGACCGCCAACGTCAATTTCTTCAGCAAGTTGGCCGTGGCGGACGATGGTGGACTCACCTTTGTTGAGGGGCATTCCCAAGCCGACTCGCAGGTGACGCTGCGTTCGGAGATGAATACGCTCGCCATCGTGAACACCTGTCAGCATCCGTTGGACCCCAACCCGGCCTACGCCCCCAAGCCGGTCCATGCCGAGATCCTGCGGGTGCCGCCCCCCGGGCCTGACGATCCCTGCCGCCTGTCGCGTCCCGAAAACGGTCGCGGCTTCATCCTGACCGAACGGTATTTCCTCTAGGAGCCGAACATGCCATTAGTTGAAAGCAGCCTCGACCCCAAGGACGCGGTGTACCGCGCCATCGTTCCGGCCGGCGAGCCGTGGATGCACCAGATCGCAGCCGGTCAGCATTTCCGCATCGTGGATTTGGAAGGCAACCAAGCCGCCGACACCTTGTTCTACAATGCGGCGGACACGGCTGACCGGTACAGCGCCCAGGACACCATCCAACTCCAACGGAATATCTATCTCGCCACCGGGACGAAGCTCGTTTCCACCCGCGGCACCGTCCTCTTGACGATTACCGCGGACACCTGCGGTCGCCACGACACTCTCGGAGGGGCGTGCGCCAACGAGAGCAACATGGTGCGTTACGACATCTCCAAGCGCCACATGCATGCCTGCCGCAGCAGTTTCCTGAAGGCGGTCATACAAGCCGACAGCGGTATGGACAAGCGCGACATCCCCAACAACATCAATTTCTTCATGAATGTCCCCGTAACGCCGGACGGCCGCCTCACCTTCGAGGACGGCATCTCCGACGCTGGCAAGTACGTGGAGATGCGGGCCGATACCGACGTCATCGCGCTCATCAGCAACTGCCCGCAATTGAACAACCCATGTAACGCCTACAACCCGACTCCAGTCGAGGTCTTGATCTGGGATCCGGTCGCCTGATGTTCTCGAAAGTCCTGATCGCCAACCGGGGCGTCATCGCCTGTCGGATCATCCGCACCTTGCGGCGCCTGGGAATCCGCAGCGTGGCCGTCTATTCCGACGCCGACCAGCATTCGCTGCACGTGTCCCAAGCGGACGAGGCTGTCCACATCGGACCCTCACCCGCCAGCCAGAGCTATCTGAATATGGATGCGATCCTCGGCGCCGCCCGCGTGACGGGGGCAGAGGCGATCCATCCGGGTTACGGTTTTCTCAGCGAAAACGCGGCCTTCGCGGAAGCCTGCGAGGCTGCGGGGATAGTCTTCATCGGTCCGAATCCCGCACAGATGCGCGCGTTCGGCCTGAAGCACACAGCGCGCGAGATCGCGCAGGCCAACCATGCGCCGATTCTGCCTGGCACGGAACTCCTCGCCAACGCCGATGAAGCCTTGGCGGCAGCGGCGGAGATCGGCTACCCCGTCATGTTGAAGAGCACGGCGGGCGGCGGCGGAATCGGCATGCGCCTAGCCGCGACCGCCGACGAACTGCGAGACGCCTTCGACGCCGTCCACAGGCTCAGTGTCGCCAACTTCGGCCACGCCGGGTTGTACGTGGAGAAGTTTGTCCAGCAGGCTCGACACATCGAGGTCCAGGTTTTTGGCGACGGCAAGGGCGAAGTTGTTGCCCTCGGTGAACGCGATTGCTCGGTGCAGCGCCGGAACCAGAAAGTGGTGGAGGAAACCCCCGCGCCGGGATTGACGCCGGAAGTCCGCGCTTCACTGCTGGAAACGGCCGTCCGGCTCTGCAAGGCGGTGAATTACAGGTCAGCGGGCACTGTCGAGTTTCTCTACGACCAGTCAACCGCCCGGTACTACTTCCTTGAGGTCAATACCCGGCTGCAGGTGGAGCACGGCGTTACGGAGGAAGTAACGGGCGTCGATCTCGTCGAATGGATGGTCCGGGTGGCCGCGGGCGAGCCGATTCCGCTCCGCCAAGACGAGATCCGGCCTTCGGGCTCGTCGATCCAAGTGCGCGTTTATGCCGAGGATCCGGGGAAGAACTTTCGCCCCTGCGCTGGAAAACTGGTGCACGTGGCTTGGCCCAAGACTGGCGCGCGCGTCGAGACTTGGGTGGAATCCGGCAGCGAAGTCACGCCGTTCTACGACCCGATGCTGGCCAAAGTCATCGTCAAGGGGGCAGACCGCCCCGAAGCCTTGGCGCGGCTCGCCACGGCGCTGGACCAGTGCGAAATCTCGGGCACCGAGACGATCATCGGCTACCTGGGCCAGATCGTGCGGTCCGATGCCTTCCGTGCGGGCGGCGTCACCACCGCGTTTCTGAAGGATTTCCCGTTCGTTCGGCGCGCCATCGATGTCCTCGAACCCGGCACGCAGACTACGGTCCAGGACCACCCCGGTCGCCTTGGCTACTGGCACGTTGGAGTGCCGCCTTCGGGCCCGATGGACAGCCGCTCCTTCCGTTTGGCCAACCGGATTTGTGGCAATCCCGAAGGTGCACCCGCTCTCGAAATCACGGTAATGGGGCCGACGCTGCAGTTTTCCGCCGCGACCACGATTGTGCTCGGTGGCGCGGATTTCGCCAGCACACTGGACGGACTGGCGGTCACCCCGTGGACTCCGGTTTCGGTGCCTGCGGGCGGCATTCTGAAGGTTGGCAGTTCTGCCGGACCGGGTGCCCGTGCCTACTTGGCGGTGGCGGGCGGCATCGAATCGCCGGAGTACCTCGGCAGCAAGAGTACATTCATTCTCGGCGGTTTCGGTGGCCCGTTCGGGCGCGTGCTGCGTGCGGGCGATGTCCTGCATCTCGGCCCCGCCGTTGCCGACTCGCCCGATTCGCGGCCCGCACTCCCCGAACTCACGCACGCCTGGGAAATCGGCGTCCTGTACGGTCCCCACGGCGCACCCGATTTCTTCCTCGAGGAGGACATCACCGTCTTCTTCGAAACCGCCTGGAAGGTCCACTACAATTCCGACCGCACGGGCGTCCGCCTCATCGGCCCCAAGCCCAAATGGGCCCGCAAGGATGGAGGCGAGGCCGGGCTCCACCCCTCCAACATCCACGACAACGCCTACGCCATCGGCGCGGTGGACTTTACCGGCGACATGCCCGTGATCCTGGGTCCCGACGGCCCCAGCCTTGGTGGCTTTGTCTGTCCGGCGACCATCGTGGACGACGAACTCTGGAAGATCGGCCAGTTGAAGCCGGGGGATACCATCCGCTTCCGCCGCGTGTCCAGCGAGGGCCCGATCCTGCAATCGCACGTGGCCACCGGGAAGGCCCCCGCCATGGTCTGCCGGGCGGACGGCGATCGCAACTTGCTGGTCGAATTCGGCCCCAATGTCCTCGACATGAACCTGCGCCTGCGCGCCCACGCGCTGGAGCAGGGAATCCGCGCCGCGAACCTAAAGGGCGTCGTCGACATCACGCCGGGCATTCGGTCGCTGCAAATCCACTACGATTCGCGTCTGCCGCGCGAGGAACTGCTGGCGGCGGTTCGCGACTGCGAGCAGAACATCCCGGATCTCGAACAGATCAGCGTCCGGTCGCGCATCGTCCATCTGCCACTCTCGTGGGACGACCCGGCGACCCGCCTCGCCATCCAGCGCTACATGTCGGGAGTGCGCCCCGACGCCCCATGGTGCCCCAGCAATATCGAATTCATTCGCCGGGCGAACGGCTTGGGCACCATCGACGACGTCCACCGCATCGTCTTCGACGCCAGCTATCTGGTACTGGGGCTGGGCGACGTGTACCTCGGCGCGCCGGTCGCCACCCCGGTCGATCCGCGCCACCGCCTCGTCACCACCAAATACAACCCGGCGCGCACCTGGACGCCGGAAAACGCCGTCGGCATCGGCGGGGCCTACATGTGCGTGTACGGGATGGAGGGGCCGGGCGGATACCAATTCGTCGGTCGGACGCTCCAGATGTGGAATACCTTCCGCAGCACGCCGGAATTCCAACCCGGTACGCCGTGGCTGCTGCGGTTCTTCGACCAGATCCGCTTCTACCCCGTCGGCGCGGAGGAACTGTTGGACATCCGGGAAGCGTTCCCTCGGGGTCGGTACCCGCTGAAGATCGAGGAGGCCAGTTTCGGACTGCGGGAATACCACTCGTTCTTGGACGGGATCTCGACCGAGTCCCGTGATTTCAAGCGCACCCAGCAGGCCGCATTCGACGCAGAGCGGGAGCGCTGGGCTTCCGCCGGACAGGCGGAATTCGCCGAACCAGCAGACACCGGCAACGCTTCCGCCAGCGCGGCTACCGCCTTGCCGGAAGGCTGCGATGCCGCCCGTGCCCCGGTCACCGCGTCCGTCTGGAAGGTACTGGTCGAGGACGGCCAGACCGTCGAGGCGGGCCAGCAGGTGGTGATCCTGGAAGCGATGAAGATGGAAATTGCCGTCACGTCGCCGGTTACCGGGGTTGTCCGGCAAATCCGTTGCGCCCCGGGGGGCATGGTGCTCGCCGGGCAGGAACTCGTCATCGTCCAGCGCGGTTCGTAGCCGCGTAATTGAAACGGCGAATGCCGCCGATAGAAAACTTGATATATGTCCCCTCCGGGACCACGCGATAGAATTGAATTAGTACCCCGCACCCGGCCCCGTAGCCGAGTCCAGCACTCAAACTACGTGGAAACCATGCGCCGACTACTAGCAGCCGTACTCCTCACCGCCGGATTACTCCCGGCCCAGAAACCTACTTTCACCGTCGGCTGGTCCATCTATGCCGGATGGACCCCTTACCACTACCTCAACAAGTCGGGCATCCTGAAGAAGTGGGCCGACAAGTACGGTATCACCATCAAGGTTCAGCGCTTCGACTACGCGCCATCACTCGACGCCTTTGTGGCCCGCAACATAGACGCCTGCACCATGACCAACATGGAGGCCCTCGACATGCCTGCGGCCTCTGGCGTGCCGACCACCTCGATTGTCATCGGAGACTACTCGAACGGCAACGACGCGCTGCTGGCCCGGAATGGCGCGCAGCTAGAGGACCTCGGTGGCAAGAAACTCCTGTTAGTCCAGAAGACCGTGTCGGAATATCTTTTCGACCGCGCCATGACCATCGGCGGACTCCGGGATCAGATCAAGCGCGTCAAGCTTGTCAATACGTCGGATGCCGACATAGCGGCGGCCTTCCTCAACGATGCCAGCGCGCAGGCAGTAGTGACTTGGAAGCCAATGGTTTCTCAGGTCGCCAAAGGTAAGGGCGTCGCGTCGCTGTTCAATTCTTCCCAGATACCCGGCGAAATCCTCGACCTCACTGTCGTCCGAACTGATGTTCTCGACCGCCCCGACGGCTCCGGCAAGAAATTCGCCAAGGCCCTCGCCGGCGCGTGGTACGAGATGATGTCGCTCATGTCCGCCCCCAACGCCGACAAAGTGCTGGCCGGGATTGCGGAAGGCTCCTCCGACACCCTCGTCTCCTACAAGGAGCAGCTCAGCACCACCAAAATGTTCTACACCCCGAAGTCCGCCGCCGACTTCGGCAACTCGGCCGACCTTAAGAAGACCATGGCGCTGGTCCGGCAATTCTGCTTCGACCACGGCCTGCTGGGGAATAATTCCAAGTCCGTCGACGACGTTGCGATCAAGTTCCCGGACGGCACCGTCCAAGGCAAGGCCGACCGTGTGCGTTTGAAATTCGACTCGTCCTACATGGAAATGGCCGCGTCGGGCAAGCTTTAGGGGGCCCTATGCATTTGTTCGCGGTAAACGCCAAACCGAATGCGACCGCCAGCCTTGTGCTGTCGTGGCTGCTGTTCGCGGGGGGAATCGTCGCCTACTTCCAAGTCTCGCGGGACAGGCACAAGGACAACCCCGAGGACCGCGTCATGCCGACCGTGGCGCAGATGGTTCAAGGCATGTCCGACGCGGTCTTGAAGCCGGCCGAGGAGGACGAGGCTCTGCCGGAAGCCGCCACGCTTTCCCAGAAACTGAAGGGCAGCATGCTGTGGAAGGACACCGTGGCCACCTCGCGGCGTTTCGCCATCAGCATGGCGCTGCTGGTTCCGGCGGTGCTGCTGGGGCTCCACATGGGCCTATTCCCGTACTGCGGAGCGTTCTTTCTCCGGTTTCTGCTGTTCTTCGACAAGATTGTGGCCCTTTCGCTGCTCCCGATTCTTTTCATCGCGTTCGGCATCGACGAGCTATCGAAGATCATGCTGATCGTGATCGGCGTCGCTCCCACTGTGGTCCTGGATGTATACAACCTCACGAAGGGCATCCCCCAGGAGCAGGTTGTGAAGGCGTTCACACTGGGCGCCGGCGATTTCGACATCGCCTACACGGTGGTGCTGAAGCAGATCCTGCCACGGGTGCTGAACAGCATCCGGCTGAACCTGAAGGCCGTGATGCTGTTCCTGTTCGCGGGGGAGATGATCGCGTCGACGGACGGGCTCGCATACCGGATCGCGCTTCTGCGCCGCCACATGGGGATGGACGTGATCATTCCCTATGTCCTCTGGGTGGCGCTGTTGTTGTTTGTGGTGGATCTGGCGATGCGCGTGGTCAATAGACAACTGCATCCGTGGTTCCGGGAGGCGTAACGATGCCGCTGATTGCCATCCAGAATGTGACCGTCGCCTACGGGAAGCCTCTGCGTCCAGTGCTGGGAGCCGTCGGTGCCGGCATCAACCTCGATATCCGCGAAGGCGATTTCGTCTGCCTGCTGGGCCAGACGGGCTGCGGGAAATCCACGATGTTGCGGCTGGTGCTGGGGTCGGAGCGGCCCGCAACCGGCCGGGTGCTGATCGATGGCGTGGAGCACAACCGCCCGGACCGTACGCGCGGCTACGTACCGCAGAAATACTCGCTGTTTCCCGACCGGACGGTGCTCGACAATATCGCCTTCGGCCCGGTGGTGAGCGAATTCAACCTGGCGACCCGCTGGACGCCGGGCTATTTCCGCCGTCGGCGCGAAGTGCGGGACCAGGCGATGGATTACATCCGGCGCATCGGGCTGCGCGAGTCCGACGCCGGGAAATACCCGGACCAGCTCTCGGGCGGCATGCAGCAGCGCGTGGCGATCGCGCAGGCGCTGATCATGCAGCCGCGCATCCTGCTGATGGACGAGGCGTTCAGCGCGCTCGACCCCGGCACCCGGCGGGAGATGCAGCAGTTGATCCGCCAGCTTTGGGCCGATACGGGGATTACGGTGCTGTTCGTGACGCACAACATGCAGGAGGCTGCATTCTTGGCGTCGCGGGTTGTGGTCTTGGCGAAGGAGGATCCGGAGAGTGGTTCGCAGGTGGCGCTGGATGTGGCTCCGCCCGCGCGGTTGACGGATTCGGCGGCGATGGAATTCCACGCGCGGCTGGAGGCGGCTTGTTCGGGGATACGGGAAGCTGAGGAGATGGCGGCATAGGCCACGGAATCCCAAAGAGACTACAATAGTCTCACGGTGATGAGTCTGGGGGAGAGCAAGGCGACACTTTCGGAGCGGTGGAACTTGCTTCCGCCGGTGAAGATGTACTCCAAGTTCATCGATCTGCGGGGCGACAAGATGGCGAAGGACATGAGGCGGGAACAATGACGGGTGCCCTGGGTGGCGCGGGATATACGAATGCGCATCATGCCGCCGGTGGAGGCTTACAATGAGGATCTTTTACGCGACGTGCTGAAGGTATTCGACAACCTCGACGAACGGGCAAACGAGAAGGCCAACGAATTCTATAACAGCTACCCTGGCGACGAATATACCGATCCGGCAGACGTTGCAGACTGGGCGCGGGATCACAGCTATTCGTGGTGGGACACGATGAATTCGCTCCGTCAGTCCATGGCCAACCTGATGGCCGCAGGACTCTATCATCTGGTCGAACAGCAACTCAGTGCGTTGAGCCTCGATTGCGGGTATGATCGCGTGCGTGACACGAATCTTGACGTTGTCAAGGATTGGTACACCAAGAACCTTGGAATCGATCTGGCGTCCCTACATTCATGGGAGAAGATACGCGAACTCCGATGGGTCGCAAACTCCGTCAAACACGCTGAAGGGCGATCTTCCCAGCAACTCAGGGAGGTGCGGCCCGACCTCTTTCAGAATCCGGCCTTCGCGGATATTCGGGCAGAAATGGGAGGCCACTGGTTGGATAGTCAGGAACCGCTCGCGATGCCGCTTGCCGGCGAGGATCTATTCGTGACAGAGGATGATCTGTCGGCCTATGCAACGGCTGCGCGGTCGCTGTTTGAGGGCATTGTCGCCTTTTGTGAAGCGCGTAGCGACGACAATTTTCCCCTCGCAACTGCTGTTGCCTGATTGCTCGAAGGTACCGCTGAAGCTGAGGGGGGCCGGGGGGACCGCCGGAGGTGATGGCGGGTGCCGATGCCACCTTCCAAGTCACATTGGCCGCGCCGGCCTCCTGTCGAGGTGACACACAGGCCGACGATTATGGCAGGTGCCAAATAGATGCTTTTCAAGTAATTCTCTCCTGAGTTCCTTCTTTGGGCTGTGACCGGAGTGCGTCCTGAGACCATGCTAAGCAAATAGTCTCCCGCAACGGGGGGGGCAAAGAGCGAGTGGGGCAATTAACGAAGAATTCATGCTGCATCCGACATTGTCTTTGTCTCGAATACAGCGCGCTGGCAATGGAATTGCGATTGGAAATAACTACCTCGGCGCAATGGTGATATCCCGCAGCACCGTCTTCTTCCCCGGATTCCGCTCCAGCGCCTCCAGCAGTTCCAATAAATTCGCCCGACCCAGCGCCAACCCGTGCTCCTCCGGCTGGTATTTGGTCCCGACCGGATAATCCACGCCCGGTGTCGAGGTCTGTTCGATGTGGCAGCCGAGGATGTGCGAGACGGGCTTGTCGGCTGTGAACTTGACCATGCGGCGGGTGCTCTCGAGGTAGGCCGGAACATCCCGCACATACAGCCGACCCGGGTACAGGTGGTCGCCAGTCAGGAAGATACCCGTGCGACGGTCGTAGTAGGCGAGGTGGGCCGCGTCGTGGCCGGGAATCGCTAGGACGTCGATCACCCGGTCTCCCAGATCGACGGAGCCTTGGTCCTGAGGCCAAGTCTTGATGCCGTAGAACTTTGACTCCGCGTCCACGGTCGCTTTCACCAAGATGGTGTTCGGTCGGCCCTCGAAGCCTGCGTCCCCGGCAATGTGGTCGCCGTGCGCGTGCGAATGGCTCACCACCAGTTCGATGGAATCACGCTTCTCCCGGGTGAGGAACTTCTCGACCAAGCCGCCGACTACCACCGCGGCATCGCTCTTCCCGGCACCAGTGTCCACCAAGAGAGCACGGGTCTTGCCGAAGAAGAGGTAGAGGAACGGCTTTTCGTAGTGCGTGCAGCCGGATTCCCGCAGGATGTAGACGGTCGGATTGTATTCGTGGATCTCCCACGCCGGGAGTTCCATGCAGTTCGGCCCGCCGGTGGCCCAGCGGGCGGGCATCGTGCCGGGTTCCACGGCTTGCCCCGAAACGAGGGCCGCTCCCGCCAGAATGGCGAAAACACACCGTGTGTACAGTTTCGTTGGCGTGGGCAATAGTTTCTCCTTCGAAGGTACGCGCCCTGAGGGCGCGTGGCGGTGTCGGCGACCCCGCCGCAGGTTGCCAACCTGCCCCACAACGGACTACTACGCGATCAAATCATGCAGCACGTTGCCCGCGACATCCGTCAGCCGGAAATCGCGGCCGCTGTACCGGTACGTCAGCTTCGTGTGGTCAATCCCCAACAAGTACAGGATCGTCGCATGGATGTCATGCACGTGAGTCGGCTTCTCCACTGCCCGGAACCCGAAGTCATCGGTGGAGCCATGAATCGTCCCGCCCTTGACCGCGCCCCCTGCCAGCCACATCGTGAAGCCGTGCGGATTGTGGTCGCGACCGCGTTTGACCCCAGCGCCCATGCCGCCAACCTCCCGCACCGGCGTGCGTCCGAATTCCGACCCGCACACCACCAACGTGTCCTTCCACAAACCGCGCTGCTTCAGGTCCGTGATCACGGCCGCGAAGGCTTGGTCCGAGTTCTTGGCATTGATCTTGTGGGCGAAAATGTCGGCGTGCGCATCCCACGGATCGCCCTTGGCGTAGTAGAGCTGGGTCATGCGGACGCCCTTTTCTGCCAGCCGCACCGCCATCAGGGCACCCCGAGCCACGTCGCCCGGCCCGTACATGTCGAGCGTCGCCTGCGATTCCTTGCGGATGTCGAACACCTCGGGCGCTTCCGTCTGCATCCGGTAGCCGACTTCCATCGACTTGATGACCGCTTCCACCTGCGGGTCGGTACCCGCCGCGTCGGCGTGCAGCTTCTCAAGTTTGCCGAGGAGATCCAACTCCCGGCGCTGCTCCGTCAGCGAGAACTTCGGATTGTTGACGTAGTTGAGGATCTTCTTGGGGTCGAAGTTCTTTTCGACCACGACCTTCTTCGACTTGACCTTGCCGTCCTTGTCCTTTTCCTCCGGCATATCCGGCATTGCTTCCATCTCGCCGTCCATCCCGTCTTCGCCGCCCATGCCCATGCCGCCAGCGCCGGGTGTCGCCACCTTGTTGGCGATGAAGGTGCCTTGGTTGATGGCGGGCAGGAAGCCGTTGCTCCACAGCGGGGAGCCGACGGTGGTGGGAAGGTCCGGGCACAACACCACGTAGCCCGGCAGGTTCTGGTTTTCCGTGCCTAGGCCGTAAGTCAGCCACGCGCCCATCGAAGGACGCCCCGCTTGGTTGGCCCCGGTGTTCATCATGAGGCAGGACGGCTCGTGGTTGGGGATCTCGGTGAAGACCGAACGCACCCAGCAAATGTCGTCGGCGTGCGTGGCAATGTTCGGCCAGAGCTCGCTGATGTCCATGCCCGACTGGCCGTATTTCTTGAACGTGAACGGCGACTTCATCAGCGCGCCCGTCTTCCGCTCGGTCGCGATGGAGCCGCCCGGCATCGGCTGGCCGTCGTACTTGTCCAGCGCGGGCTTGGGATCGAACGCGTCGATCGTCGAGAGCCCGCCGTTCATGAACAGGAAGATGACCCGCTTGATCTTGGCGGGATGGTCGAGCTGCGCCACACCGCCGACTCCCTCGGCGCGCGCCATCGACCGGCCCAGCATGCCCGCGAACGCCGCCATGCCGAAGCCGTTACCGACCTTCCGGAGAGCCTCGCGTCTTGTCAAAGGATTTCTGGATTTGTGCATGTGGGTCTCTCCTAGTTGATGAATGTGAATTCGGTCGAGCTGAGCAGGACCTTGGCGTAGCGCCCCCACACGGAGGCTTCATACTTGACCTCGACCGGACGGGCACCGCCGCGACCGCGACCACCGCCGCCGCCGAAACCGCCCATGCCGCCCATCATTCCCATACCGCCCCCTCCGCCCATACCACCCCCGCCACCAGCTCCCGCTCCGCCGCCAAAACCACCACCACCGCCACCAGCCCCGGCGTCGGCAACTTCAGTCTTCGGCATATCGGGATTGGAGGCATCCGACACATTGGCTCCCGGACCAACACCACCCGGCCCACCGGCACCTCCGCGACCACGTCCTCCGCGGCCCGGGCCGGCATCTTCCTTCGGCTTGTTCTTGTTTTCTTGGTAGGCCTTCATCGGCTCGGTATGGAGGTAGTCGAGTGCGGCCACGGTTTCCTGCTCCACCGGATCGCGCCCATAGACCAAGTTGTAGAGCTTCTTGACGCGCGCCCGGTTGTTCGCCTCGGTCGCAACGCGCTTGGCCAGCTCTTCCGCCTCCAACTGGACGAAGTCGCTGTTCATCAGGAACAGCCGTTGCAGCGGCACGGTGGTCGTGAACCGCTTCTCGGCGCTGATGTTGGGCGACGGGAAGTCGAACAACTGGAGGTACGCATCCAGCTTGTAGCGGCTCACCTTGCCATAGAGCGTGCGGCGCTTGTAGTCGGGATTCAAATCCTGCGAAGGCCCGCCAATCCCGTCGTCGAGGTTGCCGGAAACCTGCAGGATCGTGTCGCGAACCTGCTCGGCGTCCATGCGCTTGCGGTTGGCGCTCCAGTAGAGGCGGTTGCCGGAATCCTTCTCCGACGCCAGCTTGTCCGCGGGCGATTTGGCGTCGCTGGTAGCAAGCTGGTACACCGAGCTCAGCATGATTTCGCGGTGCATCTTTTTCACCGACATGCCATTGGCGCGGAAGCGGGCTGCCAAGTATTCCAGAAGTTCCGGGTTGGTCGGACGCTCGCCGCCGAAGCCGAAATTACTCGGCGTGTCCACGACTCCGGTGCCGAAGTGACCCTTCCAAATTCGGTTGGCGATCACGCGCATCGCGATCGGCTGCGCCAGGATCAGATTGGCCAACTGCAGGCGGCCGCTGCCCTGGTTGAGCGGCACGGGCTCGCCGTCGCAGAACACGCTCAGGAAGTGCCGGGGGACTTCCGCACCCAGCGTCTCGGGATTGCCGCGCAGGGCCAATTGGATTTCAACCGGCTTCTCCGCATCCTTCACGCCGTGGATGAACGGATAGGACGGATCCAGTTTCTTGCGCTCGGCGTCCAGATCCGCCTGCAGCACCTTGATCCTTGCCTGCGATTCGGGACCAACGCGCGATTCGAGACCCCATCCCCGGAACAGCAGCACGCCCGGATTGCCCATCCGACCGTTCATCGGCATGGCGTTGGGGTCCTCGGAATCCTTCAGTTCGCGTTGGAAAATCTCGATCCAGAACGAGTTCCGGTCGTCCGTCATCGACTTGAACTGGAGCAGCGCACCCGGATTGAAGTCCTTGTTGGAGGTGAAGTTGCTCGGCTTGTCGGTGCGCTTCTTGGGCTTGGTGCCGTCGACGTCCTTGTCGGCGATGATCTTATTCTCGATGTCGAGTTCATTCTTCTCGAGCATCACGGACACGATCTCTTCCTGGAACTTCTCGGCCAGCTTCTTGGCCTCGTCGGCGGTGCCGCCGCGCTTCATCATGGCCAGCCAGTCGTTCTTGAACTTGTACTTGTCGGTCGGCTTGGCCATGTACTTGACCCAGCGGTCGAGCAGTTCGAAGTCGAGGCGGCGCGATTCCACCACTTGCGAAGCTTCCTTCTTGGTCTTGCCGGACACGTCGAACACACCTTGCAGGTAGTTGGAGGTCTGGTAGACCAAGGTCCGGGACAGCTCGGCCGCCAGGTTGGTGTTGACCTCGCCAAGCATCTTCTGCTTGATATCGACCGCGTCCTGGATCCGGATGAAGTCCTCGACCACCTTCTTGGGTGCGCGCGGGTATTCCTCGTAGATGGTGTTGTAGAAGACACCGGCGAGTGCGTAGTAGTCGGTTTGGGGAATCGGGTCGTACTTGTGGTCGTGGCAGCGGGCGCACTGGACGGTCAAGCCGAGGAAGCCGCGGGTAACAACGTCGACGCGGTCGTGGCGCTCGTCGGCGCGGGTCACTTCGTAGGAGCCGTTGTCGTAGTACCAAGGTCCCAGGCCGAGGAAGCCTGTCGCGGGCAGCATCTGGGTGCGTACCTTCTTGTCCATCAGGTCGCCGGCGAGCTGCGCCTTCACGAATTGGTCGTAAGGCATGTCGTCGTTAAATGCTTGGACAACCCAGTCGCGGTACGCCCACGCGTTGGGATAGGGGCGGTAGCCGCGCGGGTTGGGGTTGAGACTGCGGTAGTCGTCTTCGCCGTAGCGGGCGACGTCGAGCCAGACGCGACCCCAGCGCTCGCCGTAGTGGGGCGAGGCGAGAAGCCGGTCCACAACTTTGGCGAAGGCGTCGGTCGAGGTGTCTTTTTCGAAGGCGGCGTATTCGTCGTTGGACGGGAGCAGGCCGGTAAGGTCCAGCGTGGCGCGGCGGAGCAGATCGTGCTTCGACGCCGCCCCGGTGGGATGCAGTCCTTCCTTTTCGAGGCGCGCCAGCACGAAACGGTCGATTTCGGTCTTGGCCCACTTTGCGTCTTTCGGCGTAGGCACTGCCGGATTGGTCAGAGGCTTGAAGGACCAGAACTCGCGCCGCTCGGGCGCGATGACATACTTGCCGGATGTACTCGCAGGGGCTGCGGAAACGGTCGTGGCGGGCCAAACGGCTCCAGCCTTCACCCACGTTTCCAAGGTTTCGATATCGGCGGCTTTTAGCTTGCCGTTCGGAGGCATCTTGAGGTCGGGATTGACCTGCTTGACGGCCTTGATCATGAGGCTGTTGTCGGGGTCGCCGGGATTGAGCGCGGTGCCACGCTTGCCCCCGGTCTTCATCGCGGCGAGGCTGTCGAGCCGCAGCCCGCCAAGCGCGGAACTCGTATGGCACCCGAAACAGTTGTTGGCCAGAATGGGCCGGATCTTGTTTTCGAAGAAGTCTGGACTGGACGCGTCCACTGACTGGGCGTGCAGGACCGGAAGCAGTGCTGTGGAGAGACAGGCGGCGGCAAATTTCAATCGAGACATAGACCCTTCAAGCGAAACATTCGTTCGGCGGTAGAAGACACGAAAATGCCAACGGGGCGGTCGAGGCTGTTGAGGGGGGAGTACGGGGACCCCGGGCAAACGATGCCGAGGAGTTCGCTGCGGGGAGGACGAACGTACTCCAGACGCACGGGGAACTGTTCGAACCTTACCACAGCCAGCCCGTCCAAGTCAATGTCCCTGCGGACGTGCTGACGGCTGGCGGATGTATAATGAAAGCTACCCCGCAGTGCCGCTCCCCGTCGGAGCCCAAGTTCCTCCCCCAGTCTGGTCTACCCCCGTCCGGCAATCCCATAAAACTCAAGTTCCGAGGTAAAGTCCGCCATGCGTGTCTTCATTGGATTGCTCGCGCTGTTGGGGCAGGCTGCGTTCAGCCAGTCCGCCGCCGCCGAAGGAAAGGCTTCATCGAAGGGGAAAACCGCGGCAGTGGTTGCCAGCAAGCTGGCAGCGCCGAAGCAGGGCGTCAAGACGCCAGGGGTGCAGATTCCCTTTTCCCAAATCAAGGCGGAAGCAACCTTGACGACCCCGGCCAAGCCCGCCTTCCTATACTTCGCCGCCCAGGGGCCCGGTGCGCTCTATGCGCCAGACGCCGAGAAAGTCCTCAAGTTTGAAGCGAAGGGAAACACGGCGGTTGATCCGATCCCGTCCGTGAAGCACCCTTGCGGCGGTATGGTGAACGCGTTCGCCAGCCTGTGGGTTCCGTCCTGTGGCGACGGCAAGCTGCTGCGCCTCGATCCCCGCTCCCTCAAGGTGAAATCTTCCATCGAGACCGGTGTTCTGGATGTTCGGGGCTCCATCGCAGCCAGCGCGGACAGCATCTGGTTGATCACCGACAGCAAGCAGACCATCGTCCGCATCGATCCCGACCAGGACGCCATCGTCGGCGAGCTCCGCGTGCCGACTGGTTGCGGTCAGATGGTGTTCGCCGAAAACTCGCTCTGGCTGGCCTGTCCCGAACAGAACAAGGTCCTGCGCATCAATCCGGCGACCAACCTTGTGGACAAGCGGATCGACGTGGGTGCCAAGCCGGTCGCGCTCGTCTCCGGGCAGTCGGCCATCTGGGTCCTCTGCGGCAAAGAAGGCAAGATCGACCGCATCGACCCCAAGACCGACAAAGTCTCGAAGACCATCGACCTCGCCGTACCGGATTCTGCGGGGGCCATGGCCTTCGGCGAAGGCTACCTCTGGGTCACCATGAGCGGATTCCCCCTGACCCGGGTGGACCTTACCGACGGCAAGGAAACGGTGGCGCAGCAATTCTGGGGTGAAGGCGGCGGCGGGATTCTGACCTCCTCGGGCGCGATCTGGCTCTCGAACTTGAACAACGGGACGGTTTCTCGGATCGATCCGAAACTGGTCCTCGCAACACTCGCCGAATAACACCAGGAGCCCAACCCAATGAAGGCACATCGTTTCCTCCCAATTTCGGCAGGCTTCCTCGCCGGGGTCTGCGCGCCGTTCCTGCTACTGCAAGCGCAACAGGAACAGGCCCCCCCGCCCGCCGACGGCCAGCCTCCCATGCAGAAGAAGAAGGGCGGCAAGCGTCCTCCGCCCCCCGGAGTGAGCACGCCCGGCGTCAAGCGTGAGATGACCACGATCACGCCCATTGCCGTGTTCACCACCGGTGGCACGCCGGACTGGCAGGTGCTGACCGACGACGCCGTGTGGGTTTCAAACGGCCCCACCAACACGGTGCACCGGCTCGATGTCAAAACGAACGAGGTCGCAGCGAATATTGAGGTCGGCAAGCGGCCCTGTTCGGGTCTGACGGCGGGCTTCGGCAGCATCTGGGTACCCAACTGCGGCGATAAGACGGTTTCGCGCATCGACATCAAGACCAACAAGGTGGTCGCCACCATCCAGGCCCCCCCGGCCGAGAGCGAAGGCGGAATCGCGGCCAGTGACGACGCCGTTTGGCTGGTGACCGACGCTGCTGGAAAGCTCTCGCGCATCGACCCCAAGACCAATACCGTATCGGCGACGGTGGATATCCCCGCCGGTTCCGCCGCCGTCGTCTATGGCGACGGAGCGGTCTGGGTCACCACCCCGAAGGCCAACATGCTGACCCGCGTGGACGCCAAGACGAACAAGGTGACCGACTCCATCGAGACCGGTCCAGGCCCGCGCTTCGTCACCTTCGGCGGCGGCGCGGTCTGGACGCTGAACCAGGGCGACGGCACCATTTCCCGCGTGGACGCGAAATCGCGGAAGCTGGTGACGAGCATTGAGGCGGGCATTCCGGGCGGCGGCGGAGAGATCGCCTACGGGTTCGGACATGTCTGGGCGACGGTCTTCCAGATGCCGATCACGGAGATCGATCCAGGCACCAACACCGTGATTCGGCAATGGGTCGGCGACGGTGGCGATTCCATCCGGGCCGGACACGGGTCGGTGTGGCTCTCGAATCTCAGGGCGCACAACGTGTGGCGGATCGACCCCTCGAAGTTCTGAGTTGTTGCCTTCAGGCTGAACTGCCGGTACATTCGGACAATCCTGTCGACGGCGCTTCCCCGCGGTCTCTACGGCCCGGAAGCCGGTCTGGCATTGGTGGATACGCTCGCCTCCGAAAGAGGCCTGCTCCCCGGCCGCGTGGAAGCCCGTGGGCCGAATCCAGCATCCGGTTAAAACGTCGGCACGAACGGGGTGATCCTCTGAGTTGAGTCGTCGGCATTCAGGCCCATGATCTGGATCATTGCCGTAGACGTGACATGAACCACGTCGCCAGCCGACACCTTGGCACCGTTCAAGAGCTGGGAAACCGTATCCACGATTCGGGTGCCGGAGGGTAGCACCAGAAGCGTGGGGGCCCCGTTGTTGAGCGCGATGGAAACTGCGGCCGGCCCCGGATTCGGATTTTGCAGCGCCAGTGCAACGTACTGGCTGCCAGTCAGCGGTGCCATCGGCCCGATAGTGGCCAACGCATGGAGGGCGGACGGAAACGCATATTCACCTGCCTGCAGCAAACCCTTTGACGGGACCCGCAAGCCGATTCCGCGAAGATAGGAAAAATAGGTGGCTGTGGCTCCGTTTGGATTGGTAACCTGGAACATCTGCGAGTCCAGGGTAGTCTGCTCCTTCAACAGCAATACGATCTCGTCCGGCAGCACCGTCATGGAGGACGTGCGGACAGGCGTGGAAAGGCGCAATCCCCTTAGGAAGCCTGTACCGATGGTCCGCACGACCGTTCCAGCCGGATACGTGCCGCCTCCCGGAATCACATCCGCGATCGACAAACTGCCGCCCACCGTCACACTTCCAGGCTTGACTACCGCGCTGTACGTGCCGCCGGGGCCTGAAATGGATGCGGTGGGAGCCCAGTTGAATGGCATTGCCGTGCCAACTGGAACGCCCTTCGGGATTCCGAGCGTGACGGTGAGATAGGGATAGTCCAAGCCCGTTCCCAAGCTCCCGGTCGGGTCAACCGTAGTGAAATGAAGGATTCCGTTCGAAATGCTGCCGGCTCCGCAGGCCATGCCGTCTGGGCTCCAAACGGCGATTCCGTTGCCTGTAAATCCGTTCAAGGGCATGTCCGTGCCGCTGCTCATGATCGGACGAGGTTCGGTGAGTTTGAATTGCAACTGGACCGTTCCCGGTGATGGCGCGACGGCGCTCGAAATCCCGACCTCCACCACATTGGGCGGTAGGGGCGTCCGGGTCGCAGCCGACCAAAGAACGGAAGTCATGAACGGCAATCCCAGAAGGGTCGTCGCAAGTGCTTTCATCTATCATCCTCCGAGTTAGTTCGCACCACCGCGTTGGACGTGTATCAGCAGCGGACCTGAGTCTGCAACTTCCCGTCCATTCGCGTCGAGTGCGACAATGTGCAGTACAACTGGTCTGCCTGGTACCACCATTGTCCTTGTTTCTTCAGGCACATGAATTGATGGAGTTGTAACATTCTTGTGAAAACGCGCAGTGCGGTCTACCTCGGCCAGAGTCACATCGTACGAATTGGCCGTGCGAACCGGCTCCCAGCGGATCTCTTCCGGAAACTCTTTCAGGTCATCCAGCTGGGTCGATACGCGAATGGATGAACTGCGCAGTACGATCGCATCCGACTCCGCGACGGGCACTTTGATTTGCTTTGGCGCGGGAAGCCCGATGAAGAACAAGGCGGCTGCAGCTACCATTGCGAATCCGCCCGCCAGTGCGGGGCGAACCGAAATGCTCGTCCAGAGCGCGCGAAGCCAAGCCCCGAGACCTTTCGATGGGGGCGGGGTTTGGACCCCGCGAAGGCGTCGAACCACATATGCGACGTCCGACCGTTCCGATGTCAACACGGAATCGTCTGAAAACCTTTCGTACAAGGCAATCTCCGTCTTGCACGCAGCGCAGGAGTCGGCATGCTGAACGATCTTGGAATTCGCCTGCCGGTTCTCGACGGCCTCCAGTAGTTGCTCAAGCGGGGGGCAGTCGGGCCCGTGCGAAAGGGCCTTTCGGATTGTTTGGTCGATGTTGTTCGGCTCGTCCATACTTCAACCGTTTCGGAAGCGGCGGACCGCTGTTTGGAGTTTTCTCTTCGCGCTGACGATGTAGGCCTTGGCCCCGCTGGCGTTGCGCAAACCCAGGAGACGTGTGACCGAGTCGATACTTAGCTCCTCGCCGTAGTGGAGTGTCATCACTCGGAGTTCGGTTTCGTCCAAGGTTTTGTTGACCAAATCGCGCATACGGCGCAGATCTTCCTTTGCCACCAAATTGTCTGGTGTCGGCAGAATTGATTGGTCCGCCACGTCGATGTCGGCAAGTGGCTGCTCCCCCCGGAATGCTCTCGATTCCCGTGCGTTGAAGCAGTGGTTGCGGGCAATGCTGTACAACCATGTGGAGAACTTTGACCCTCCACGGAAAGTATGAAGGCCCCTCAGGGTTCTGAGAAACACCTCCTGGGCCAAGTCGGCGGCCCAGTCCCGGTCGCCCACACAGCGGAGGCACCACGCGGCAACCCTCCCGCGGTAGCGGTCAAAGAGCTCATCCACCGCTTGGTCACGGAATTCGCGTGGCCTGGATTCGTCGCAGTACTTCGCAACGAGGTCCTCGTCGCTGCAATCCCGCATTGCTGTCGAGTATACCGCCACAGTAACGCCAACGAATTCGGGAATGGCGAAGCGCACGCCGGCGACGCATCCTGAGCGGACGGTCTGTGCATGCGCCAGTGCGATTTGGGAGGTCATGGGAGACGAAACGGCGGAGGAACCGGGGTTCCTCCGCCGCTTTCCTTACTTGCTGAACACAGCTTGGACGGAAGTATTGGCGGTGATCGTCAAGGTGCAAACAGGGCTGGTACCGGAGCAAGCCCCGGACCAGTTGACGAATGCCTTGCCCGCGGACGGGGTCGCCGTGAGCGTGACCTGTGTTCCATCGGCAAACTTTGCCGAACAGTTGGAACCGCAGCTCAGCGCGCGATCAATCCCGTTGGGGCTGGCCGAGACTGTGCCGCTGTTGGATCGGCCCACCGACAATGTGTACGGTAGCAGGAAGCTCGCCCCCACCGTTGTCTTGCCGTTGATGGTCGCCGAGCAGGTGGTCTGTGTTCCGCCGCAAGCGCCCGTCCATCCGCCGAAAACGTTGGCCCCGGGATTCGCGGTCAGGGTGACAACCGCACCATTGGTTTCAAATGATGAGCACAGGTTGCCGCAGGAGATGCCCGTGCCGGTTACTGATGCGGATTTCGCACCGCTGCCAGTAACGGCCACAGCGAGCGAATCGGCGGTAACATTGGTGGCCGTATTATTGGCGCTGAGCGGCGCACCCAGTTCTCCGGGACCCGGAGCCGTGCAAGTGGTATCGGCACACAGTGCTTCGTGCGTAATTGGATCATAGGCTCCCGTGTATTTGTAGAGTTCGTAGCGGCGCACCACAGATGCCCCGTTTATCGACAAGGCGGCCTGGTTGTTCCGAGTACTACGGTTCTTTCGGGTCTTGGCTCCCGGAAACGGGTTTTGGAGGATGTCCCATGCGGTTTCCACCTGCGCGGCGGCTTCCGGCACAACCGCAGTGTTGTCACTGGTCAATTCATCTCCGGTCACCGGACGGGTCAGTTCGGTCTTGAAGATCTTGACCCACTGGGCATCCCCAAACCGTGCCGGTTTGGGCGGGATGGGTGCCACAACCTTCGCGACGACCACAGGCGGTGCAGGGACGGTGGAAACTGGAGGGCTGAGGAACCAGCCGGCAAAAGGCACCGCGGCTGGTGGATCAACCGCAACCAACGTGCCGGGTGCGGCAGGGTCCTCCACCAGCCAGCGACCGGTTACGGTGACCACCGTGCCGGGTTTCAGGGCGCGCATCGATTGTCCGAGATGCTCGCATCCCGACTGCGCATAGCGAAACCCGCCCAGATAGCAATCCTGCCAGGAGAAGTTCGTGCCGGTGGCGATCGGCGTGGTTGCGACCCACGTGCCGGTGGTTGCGTCATAGGCGCTGGCATACCGCACGTAGACGCCGGTTGCGTAGGCCACGATGTTGGGTTGGCCATAACGCCCACCCCAAACCGAGTAATAAAGGTCGCCGGGCAGCACGCCGTCGATCTGGATTTCGAAACCGTGGGCTTCCTGGCCAGAGTCGTTGAGCACGTCGAACGCTCCGAGTGTGCCCGAAACCAGCGCCGTTTGGCCCCACATCGCGGCCGGCACAGCAGCCAGCGCGATCAGCCGCCACACCCCTGTCAATGATTGTTTCTGTAACATGTCTTTGCTCTTCCTCCGATTGAATTCCCGCGTTGGGCGGGTGCGCTCCCATGGCATCCTCGATGCCTTCGGATGGTCGCCGTCCGCTGGGACAGGTGAGTGGATCGGCTGGAACAGGAAAATCCTGCGGGCCAGAGAATTTTCCGCACAAACGGTATCGGGAAGTCTTCGGATTGCGCCACCACGCATGCCCAATCTGAGACTCTGGTAGAAGGATGTCCGCGAAACCGTCCGCCAATCGACCGTGGGCCGCAGGTGCGGGCCTGTTTGTCCTGTTCGTGTTCGCACCGTCGCTGCCATCCTTGTCGGCTGCGGCGGAGCTAGCGCCGGATGGAATCGCTTCGGCCTTGGCACTTGCCCGCGCCGGAAACAACCGGGGTGCCCGTGCCGCTTTCGAAAAGATTGCCGCTTCCAAGACGGCCACCGCTCCCGAGAAGGCACGCGCAACCATGGAGCTGGCCCGTCTCGATTTGTCCGACGGCCAGTATTCGGCAGCCACTGCGCGGGCCAGGGATGCGGCCAGCCAATTCACGCGGATCGGCGACAAGGGCGGCGCTGGTGATTCAATCACCCTCGTTGGAATGTCCGAGACCTACGCCGGGGACTATGCCGCCGCTCTCACGGACACCGAATCCGCCCTAGCCATTGCCAAGGAGCGCAACGACCCGGCGGCCACCGTGACCAGATTGAACAATATAGGCAACATCCTGTACTTCCAAGGCAACTACGCCGGGGGAATGCGCCGGTTGGACGAAGCCATGCGCTTGTTGAATACCTCCCCGCGCGCGCCATGGACCGATTCCCGGCGCCAACTTACCACCGCCAACATGGCCGTGGTCTACCAAAGACTGGGCCTCTACCAGCGTGCTCTGGACGCCTACGCCGATCTTCGGGCCAAACACGGGGGCCTGTCCGCCACGGAGTCCGCGCAGTTGCTCACCAACATGGGATCCCTGTACCGGCGCCTTGGGGATCCCGGCAAAGCGCTGGAGACATATCAATCCGCCAAGGCGATTTACGGCAGCCATGGCTTGCGCAGCGGCGAGATCGGGGTGCAGATCAACATCGGCATTACCGAGGCTCTCGATTTCGGTGAGAGCACAAAAGCGTTGCTGGCATTCGAGCAGGCCCTTGCCATGGCCAAAGCTGCCGGTGCCCGTCCAGCCCAACTCCAAGCCTCGCTCTACCGGGCCGAGGCATTGCTTCGAGTCGGCAAAGTTCCCCAGGCACGCGACGGATTTCTAGATGCATTGGCCCTTGCCGATGCGGTGAAATCGCCGGAGGACAAATGGAAGGTTCTTCATGGATTGGCACGGACCGACTTGGCCGTCGGCGACCACGCCATGGCCGCTTCCCGACTCGAACAGTCGGTGGGAATCATAGAATCGCTCCGGACAGCCGGCCCATCCGGCTTGCGTGGCGGATTCCTGGCCGATAAGCGCCAAGTTTACGATTTGTTGATCGAGGAGGCCGCCGGCGCGGCCAAGCCCGATGCGGCCGCGGTCTTTCATTGGATCGAGATGTCGCGCGCTCGGACCGTGCAAGACCGCCTTGCACCGGCGAACCTCGCCACCACCCGACATCGGCTGGGGGACCGGAGAGTCGTGCAGGAATACTGGCTGGGTGACAGTGCGATCGCCATGGTCAGCGTTTCGTCCGGGGGTGCGGGAGTGAACTTCCGAAGGACGCCGCCGGGTCTGCGCCGAAGAATCGCTGGATTGGCCCGGCTCCTCCGGGATCCCCGGTCGGTTGATTGGAAACCGGCTGCCGACGCCCTCCGCGCGGAGCTCCTGTTCGATTCGTCCGGTGTCGCGGTGGTCGTCGTCCCGGATCGTGAACTGGCTCTGCTGCCAATGGAATTGATGATGCCCGGGGTCCCGATCTCATATTTGCCGTCCGCCGCCCTGCTTTCAGAGGCCCAGCTGTCCCCCGCCCAGCCCGCGCGGCGCTGGCTGCCATTTTGGGCAAAGTCGCTGGTGGCCGTGGCGGATCCGGCCGGAAACCTGGCGCCTCTGCCAAGCGCGCGCTCCGAGGCCCGGAATGTTGCTGATTCCGTAGGTGGGGCTGCGACCGTTCTGTTTGGGGTCGACGCGACCAAGACCGCGTTCCAAAAGGCACTCGCGAATCCCGCGCCCGTCGTTGTCCACGTTGCGGCACACGCCGTAAACGATGTGGAAGACCCCGCCCGTTCCCGGATCGCGCTATCCGGTGATCCAATGTATCTGGGCGAGATGCAACGGTTGGACTTTCATGGCGTGGACCTCGTCACTCTTTCCGCGTGCGAAACCGAAGGCGGCGCAATCGTGGAGGGCGAAGGTGTGGAATCGTTTGGCCGGGCGCTGTTGAGTGCCGGCACCCGCAGCGTGGTGGCTACCCTATGGCCCGTGGACGACGCGTCGTCGGCAGCTCTCATGGGTCGGTTCTACCAGAAGCTCGCTTCCGGTGCAACCGCGGGGGAGGCCCTGCGAGAGGCGAAATTGGAGGTTTCCGGGCGGCACCCTTTCCATTGGGCCGCGTTTGTCTTGAGTGGTGACGCCGGGACCAGAATCCCGCGCGTCGTGCCGTTGTCTTGGGTTCTGGGAGCCGTCGTCGGGCTTGCCGGAGCGCTGCTGCTCTTCCGCCGGTAGTGTCCGCGAAACTGTGTAAGCGTTCTCCGGGAGAATGGAGCGTCTGATGGCGCACCTTGGCTACCCAAGAACGACCCGGCCCTGATCTTGGCCCTCGCCTGCTCTCCATGCCGGGCCGTACTGTCGCAAAGGGCGTGGCGCAAAACACGGCCCCGTGTCGCGTATCAAGCAGGTCGGGCTACCCCGCCGATGCCCGCCGCAGACGCGGAGCCCACTCCACGACCGAATCCACCCCGCGCAAGTAGTCCTTCGGCAGCCCGGCAAGTTCCTCCACGTCGCCAGCACCCAAAGCCACGTCTGCCAGCAGACTGTGGACGTCCTTCACCCCGGAATCCAGTAGGAGACGGACGCTCTGGGCCAGCAACCGGGGCTGCTCGGCTTCACCCGCAAGCTCGCCGGGTTCCTCAGTCTTCCATCCACGCCGCCCGATGTTTCCGAGTGCCCGCCGGGCCTGCTCCGAATCCAGCAGGTCCAAGTCCGCGCATCGGCGTAACAACACAGCCAGCGGACAGTTCCAATGGCGCTTCAGCGACAGCAGCGCGTCGATTGTCGGCGACCAGACTTCCTTGCCGAAGCTCTTCGCGGGAAGCAGGAAGGCGCGGGCAAAGTCCTCGGCGCGCTTGGTGAGTTCCGCTGGTTCTACCTGGTCGAAGAGCATCCAATACCCGAGTGCCTGCGCCATCACCACGCGGCATTCGCTGGGCTGGCGGCCGCACGATATCCCGGCATACGGTATGTCGTCGAAAGACAGCAAGGCGAAACCGGCGTGGTCACCGCCGGATGGAAGCCGCGTCACGACGCAGCCGTGGTTTTCCAGCAAGGCCGTGACGCTGGCAATTGGGCCCGAACCCGCGTGGAAGTAGGTCCGGGCGGCGCTTGCAAGGGCTTCCATGGAAACGGGCTCCTCCGGCTGGAACCTTGGCAGCCGCAGCGGAGGCAACTCAACAAATTCACGAATGTAGGCGGCTAGCTCCTGCAGCCAACGCAACCTGGACTGTTCGCCCACGGAACCATGCAGGATCCGTGCCTGCGGCATCGGGCGAAGGAAATGGCGTTCCGGGAGGGATAGTCTTTCGGCCAAGGTGGCCAATGTTTCGGGACTGGGAGATTGCCGTCCCTGTTCGTAGTGGCTGATGCTTTGCGGCTTGATCCCGGTCGATTCCGCCAACTCCGATTGCGTTACCCCTCGAGCTTCGCGGGCAGAGATGAGCCTGGCCGCGACAAAACCGGCGGTTCCGATCCGCATGCGCTCTTCCCCCCATCAACCCAACGACGGCAGACGGTTTTCGTCGTCAGAACAACGCTTCCTTGCGGTCGCGGCACGGCAACAAAAAGGGAGTCGACGGCGGGAGTTCCGCCGTCGACTCCCCACTGCGGCTTAGAACGTGTAGCGAAGGGCCAACTGCAGGACCCGCGCTTCCTGCGCCGAAGAGAACTCCCCGAAGCTGCTCGGGCTGGAGGTCGAGAGGCTGATCCCCGTGAAGTTCACTTGGTTGAAGGCATTGTAAGCATCGGCCCGGAACTGCAGGAAATGATGCTCGAACGGCAGCTTGAAGTCCTTGGTGATGGACAGGTCAACGTTCTTCTGCCACGGCAGCCGGAACGTGTTGCGAGCCCCGGGAGCGCCCGGCAGGGCATCCTGGAACTGCGACTATACGGTGGTGGATTTGAAGATGCTCGGGTTGCCCTTCTGGTCATAGCCGAAGCCGAACGCGGGTTTGACGCCGTTGATCGGATAGGAGCCGGAGCCGTTCCAGTAGTTGGTGTTGAAGACGCCGCTGCCTCCCACGTTCGCGTTGGCACCGGACTGCAACCGCACCAAGCCGGACACCTGCCAGCCACCGACCGCGTAGTTCAAGATCTTCGAGTTCGTGACCAGGAACTTGCCACCTTTGCCCAAGGGCAGCGCGTAGAGGAAGTTCGCATTGACCAGATGCCGGAAGTCGAACGAGGAGTCGCCCCGGTTCAGCGACGGATTGAACACGTTCTGCAGGATGCCGCCGAACTGGCCGGCACCGCTCGCCGTGCCCGAGCCGTTGTCGATCGAGTGGGCCCAAGTATAGTTGACGTCGAACGCCATTCCGCTCGAAAGCGAGTGGCGCAGCGTCACCAGCATCGCGTTGTAGTTGGAGTTGCCCGCGTTGGTCCAAGTCGGATCGGCCGAACCCTGCGGGGCGAAGAAGGTGTAGCAGCCCGTCTTCACGATGCAATTCGGGAAGGCGGCGGAAGTGATGCGGTCGAGCTGGTGGAGGTTGTCCAGCATGCTGCCCGCGTTCACGCCGTAGATCCCGTGGAAGTAGTTCGCCGACGCGCTGCCGGGGAAGTAGTAGTTTGTGAGACCCGGGAACATGTTCTCGACGAACGGATTCGCCGGGACGAGCGACGGGTTCTTCTGGACCATCGAATCGGTCACGCCGCTGTTGTACAGGTTTGCCAGAACGGTGCCCGACTGCGTCCAAGTCTGCCCGCTGGTCGGGTCCTTGAAGTTGATCGCCGGAGCAAAGGAGTCGGACTGGATCAGGCCGGAACGCGACAAGCGTCCCGCATAACCGACTTCAATCGTGTATTTGTCCTTGATCGAACGGCTGACCGACGCGTTCATCAGGAACGTGTACGGAGCCTTCAGGTCCGGGCTGATACCGAAGTAGGTGCCGCTGATGGCCGCGATGTTCGGCGGGGTGAACGGGAAACCGCCCTTCGGCGCTGGCTGCAAGCCGGGCAGAACGCCCGATCCGTAGCGCGGCGAAGTGGTGAAGTTGTAGGAACTCGGCGTGCCCAGCGTTGTCGTCAAGCCGACCGAGCCGAGCGAGGAGACGCTGTTGACCAAGTCGTTGCCGTACTGGTCATAGGTCATGCCGGCACCCATGCGGATGACCGTCTTCGGATCCACCGAGTAGGCGAGGCCGATGCGGGGCGCGAAGTTGTTCTTGTCCGGAGAATACCAGCTCGGCAGACCGTTCACCGGGCCGTTCAGGGCATAGGTGATCTTGTTGTTGCCGGGGAGCAGGTTGCCGGGGATGCCTTTGGCGGCCGCACCGGCCCGGTTGGCGAAGTAGGTGTTCAGGCCGGGAGTGGTGGAAACTTGCAGTCCGTTGACCTCATACGGGACCGTGTCGTACTCGTAGTGGACTCCGTAGTTCACCGTCAACTTCGAGGAGACGCGCCACGAGTCTTGCACGTAGAACTCGGAGTTCTTGGTGATGAAGTCGTTGAGCCGGGAGGCGCCGAAGGGCAGGACAGAGCCGTCCTTCTGGTATTGGTAGGTCGCGCTGTAGGAGTTCAACAGCCCGAGGAGCGTGCCGAAGGCGTTCGTGACGGCGGTCGAATTCGACAGCTTGAGCGACGCATCACCGCCCGCCACGTAGTTGAGCGCCGGGGTGTAGATGTCGTTGCCGAGTCCGAGAAGGACTCCGCGGCCGAACGAATACGACGGGAAGGAGTTGCCGTAGCCTTCGAGGCGGTTGTCAATCCAGCGCAGGTTGACGCCGGCGGTCACTGTGTGGCGACCCTTGACCCAGTTGAAGTCGTCGGCGAAATTCCAAGTCGGGTTGATCCGGGAACTGCCGCGCACGAAGCTTTGCAACGTGCTGACGGCACCGAGGGTGAGGGACGGGCTGGTTGCGCCGGTCGAGCCGTAGCCGATCCGGGTGACGCCCACGCTGGCTGTGTTGGTCATGGTGGGGGCCAGCAAAGCTGTGTGGCGAAGGCTGAAACCCTTGTTGTCCTGCTGCAACTGCGAGGCGGCCGACTGGCCGGGGAACTGGGCCGGGGTCTGCGTCTGATCATTGTTGGATAGCGTGCCGCGGAAGGAGACCGTATGCTTTCCTGCCGGGTCCACAACCCAGTCGAACCGGCCAACGTACGTCCGGTAGTCCAACTTGACCGGCGCATTGAAGAGGAAGCCGGAGAAGTTCAGGCCCTGGTCGGAACCGGTTTGGGGCGAATTGCCCACGGGGAACTGTTTCAAATAGCTCAGGATGGTGGGCGACACGCCTTGGTGCAAGGGGTCGACATTGGCGACGTCGCTCGGATTCAGCGTGTACACACCGCCGTTCGTGGTGGCGAACTTGATCTGGCCGGCCTTCAGCGATTCGCTGGGAACCGTGCGGCTCTGCGACGACTGGCTGGCGTCGATGCGGCGTTCATAGTTCAGGAAGTAGAACACGCGGCTCTTCTTCGCCGGACCGCCGAGGGACGCGCCGAACTGGTTCCGCACCAACGCCGGACGCGCCACGCCCGACCGGTTGTTGAACCAGTTGTTGGCCGTGTACTGGGTATTGCGGTTGTATTCGTAGGCGGAACCGTGAAGCTCATTGGTGCCGCTGCGGGTGACAAGCGACACTTGGCCGCCCGACGAGCGTCCGGCCGACGCGCTTTGCCCGGCGACGGTGACGCGGAACTCCTGCACGGAGTCCAACGGTACCGGCAGCGCCGATGTAAAGCCGGAATTGCCGCTGCTGTTCAGCGTGCCCGTTCCGTTCAAGCCGGATAGGGGATTCTGGTTGTCGTTGTTGTCCACGCCGTCGAGGGTGATGCTGTTTTGGTCGCGACGCGCGCCCATCACCTCGCCGTTTTGGGTGACGCCGGGTTCGAGGCTGAGCAGCTGCACAACATTCCGGGTCTGCAACGGCAGACTGGAGATCTGTTTCTCTTGGAAGGCTGTGCCGACGGACGCGTCCACGGTGTTCAGGACAGCGGCTTCCGCCATGACGCTGACGGTGGATGCGCTGCTCGCGACTTCGAGCGACACATCGACGGTCGACGGCGTGTCAACCAGCAGCCGGATGTTGTCGACGGTCCGCACGCCGAAGCCGGATGCCTCGGCGGTCAGCGAGTAGGTGCCGGGGCGGACCTGCAGGAACTGGTATTCTCCCGACGCGGTCGTGACGGAGGCACGGGCGACGCCGGTTTCCTTTTCGGTGAGTGTGATCTTCGCCGTCGCGATGACGGCCTTGGTTGGATCGGTTACGGTGCCCCGCAACGACGAGGCTCCCTGTGCCCACAGGCTGGCACTAAGAACGAACAGCGATATGGCGGTTGTGAAAACTCTCAAGATTCCCTCCAGGAATGGACAGCGGTGTTCTGGCGGGCGAAAACACTGGGACCCGGGGCCGCCGAACGTGGAGGCAGAGAGCTTGCTTCGAGGGAAGTGGACTCCGCGTGGAGTACCTGTCTCGTCAACTGACGAGCACTTCTTATATTATTCGCATTTTGGGGCGGCCAGGTCAAACTTTTGGTGGCCTGGGGGCCATAGATTCTTTGCATGGGCCCCAGTGGGGATTTTGGGGCCGATGAAGGTTACACCACCAGCACGGTCACCGCACCCCCGCCCGGCTCTCAATCGACTGGATCGCCGTGTTCGCCGCCCGCGAAATACTAATCGCCGGCATCAACCCGAAACCGCGGTTGCCCGCGCCGAGCTGCACGTCGTTCTTGGCCAGCTCCCGCAGTTTCGGCAGGTCGGCGGTGGATCCGAACATCCCCATCACCCGGATCGCGATCAATTGTTCGCCCGGATCCTTGTGGTCGACCAGTTTGCGGGCGATCCCGAGAATTTCCGGGTCGTTCCAATCACTCAGTGCGTTCACCGCCAGCGAGGTCAGCATGCCGCCCGACAGCGCAATTTCCCTCAGCTGCGGTGCCGTCGAATGGTCCTCATACCGCACCAGCCCTTCGAGCGCGTTGCTGGAAACGAGCAAATCCTGGTCGTCGGCGGCTTTCCGCAGCGCGGGGATGAATTCCCGCTTCTGCATCGAGCCCAGCTCGCGGGCGGCCACGGCGCGGGCCGAGGCGTCGCGCTCTCCCAAGGCATCGACCAGTTCCGCCGAGGCGCCGGCCAGCCGCAGGTTCTCCCCGGCGCAGGACTGCAACCGGATGTCGGACAAGGCCGAACGCATCGCCGCGACCACCTCGGCCGACTTGTCTCCCCTCAGATCCAAGCAGGCCCCGTTGCGCTGGGTGGTGTTCAGGCTGGAGTCGGTGAAGCGCTCCAAGTTTCCGGCTTGAACCGCCGAAACGGCGGCTATGAAAAGAATCGCGGTCTTCATGAGAGCTCCTTGACGTTCAACGAAGGATTGATCTGGTGCGCCTTCTTCAGCAGCCCGGCGGCCTCCGCCTTGTGGCCCAACGCGGACTCGATCATTCCGGCGTGCATGTAGAACGACGCTTCCGGTGTCTCCAGACGCATCGCCTTCTTGATCGCAACGGCGGCTTCCTCGTTTTTGCCGTTCTTGTGCAGAGCCCAGGCGAGCGCGTCATAGGTGTAGATGTCGCCCCGAACCTCCAATTCGTTCCGCGCCAGTTCCAGTGCGCGGTCGAGGTTCCAATCATGGTCGGCATAGATGATGGCGATGTTGCGGTTGGCCTTCTCCTTTGCCGCTTGGCCGACTTGGTCGATTACAAGGATAAAGTCCTTTTGCTTGGCCGCTTCCTTGTTGTCCCCAAGCGCGGTGTAATAGTCGTAAAGGGCCGCCGAGTAGTCCGGCAGCGGGGCGGCTTGCTTGGCGCGCAGCATCCAGGAGACGGCCGTCTTCCATTCCTGCTGGGTGGCGGCGACCTGCGCGGCTCCCGCGAGCGCCGGATGGTAGTTCGGGAAACGCCGCAGCGCGGACTGGAACGCGTCGCCAGCGTCCTTGGTCTTGCCCGTCTTGAGCAGGATCTTGCCCAGTTCGACCTCGCACCAAGCCGTGTTCTCGGCCATCGGGCTACCAGCGGAAATCGCCATCTTCATGATTTTGACGGCGCTGTCGGTGTCGTTGTAGAGGAAGCGGAAGTAGGCGGCGCGGTTGTAGCTGGAAAGGTCGGGCCGGATGTTCACCATCTTCTGGTAGGCGTCGGCGGCTCCGTCGTAATCGCCCATTTCGGTCAACGCGTCGCCGAGCGTGCCCCAGTTCCACGAGTCATTGGGCGCGGAATCGGCCAAAGCCTTGGAGTATTGCGCGGCCAGCTTGAAGTCGTGGCGCTCCAATGCGATCTCGGTCCGCAAACGCGCGGCCTCGTAGTTCTTGGCGTCCACGGCGAGCACTTCGCCAAGGATCTGCGAGGCCCGGTCCAAGTAGCTGTAGTCCATGGACTCCCGCACCTTCTGGATGTATGCGCCAGCCAGTAGATTCCGATAGTGGAGCACCTCCGGCTGCGCCTTCACCAGCGTTTCGTACATCGAAATGTGGTCGTCCGTCTTCAGCGCGGCTGTGGATTCGGTAAGAATTCTGTCTTGGAAGGATTGCGCGAGGCGGTCGGCACCGGACCGGGTCTGCGCTTGCAGAGTAACTACGAGCATCAAGGCGATTGCGAGTTTCATGGGTATTCCTAAGGTTATGGATCGGGTCTGAAAAGCTGGGGCCGCGTCCTCCGACGAACACGGCCCCGGTCATTGTTTGGCTCTGACTGCCAGGCTACTGGCCTGTCGCCAAACCCCGGCCGTTGGTCCCCTCGATCTGACTGTGCTTGTAGCCAGCGTGCGGAGCCGCATGGAACGGGAACTTCGCCTGCAGGGGAACGTCGTTCGAGTTCACGCCGTCGCCCAACTGGTTGTTGGGAGCGCCGCCGTAACCTGGAACGAGAACACCCGCGAGGGCACGGAAGCCGATGTCGACCACATCGTCGATCGGACGGCGTCCACCGAAGGGCCAGCCGGCATTGTCACCGGCGAGCGGCCCGAGGCGGTTTTGATTCGCCATCGGGGTCGGGGCAATCGTCAGGTCGATGCGGTTGATGTCGGGAATGAAGACACCCATGATGTCGGCGCGGGGGGCGGGCGGAACCTTCAGGCCAAAGACACCGTTGAGAATGCCGCTGGCGAAGAACGGGTCGCCGATGAACTGGGCGAACTGCTTGTCGTTGGCGGGCTCGCTACGGTTCCAGTAGTCCTTCATTGGCAGCGGGATGAGGGCTTCCACAGTCAGGGGGTTGCCGACGCGGTCGACCTGCACGTAGTTGCCGTAGTTGATTGGGTCGGACGGGCTGGGCCGGACGGTGACGATCTGGCGGTGGGTGGAGGCCCAGACGCCGACCTTGGCGTTGACAGCCTTGGGGTCCGTTGGAACGGTGCCGTCGGCGGTCAGGAACGAAATCGGCACTTCGAGGGCGATCAGGCTGATGTTGTAGCCTGCGAAGCCGTCGACAGCCGCCGGAGCAGCCGCGCCGTTGCCGGTGTCGGCAGCACCCGCGAGTACCGGGGCCGGGGCGCGGAAGTTCAGCGTGTCGAACGTGGCACCGCTATCAAAGTAGAACGCGTCATCGCGTGGACCGGCGAACACGCGCATGCCATTGGCAAGGGTGAACACCGAGGGCTGGCCGAAGGTCGCCTCGTAGTTCGGGGTCGACTTCGGGCCAAGGTTGGGCGGCGCGACCGACAGCGGATGGCCGTTGACGTCGGTCGTGATGTACGTGGCCGTGTTCGTCTTCAGGTTGCGGATGACCACTACGTAGGTCTGGTAGAGGAAAATGCCCGGATCGTCGATCCCCTTCAGCGCGCCGAAGTACGAAACGAAAGTGGGGTTGGGACGAAGCTGGGTCTGGAACACGAGGTCGACCTGGATGTCTGGATTGCCATCGAGGCCGCGGGCATTGTTGACGTTGAAGCGGTAGAGGACGCTGTCCGAGAACTTGTAGTAGCTCGGGCCGTTGTCGGGGTTTTGGAACCCTTGCACGCTCATGCTCATGACCACGCGGTCTGACTTGCCCGCTTCGTAGCTGCGGAACACGTACAGGTCGTTCAGATTCGCGGTCTGGTCTTCGAGCAGAAGCGGGCCGTTCCTGTGACTGGCGGCAAACACCGGCGTGCAAGCCAGAACGGCGAGCGCGGCGGTGAGCCGGATGTTTAAGAACATAAATCTCTTCTCCTTTGTGATGGGCGGGCGGCGTGTGAAACGTTTTCCGCCTTCAGCACTGTTTACGGAGGGGTCACCGAAACGGATTTAGCGGGGCGAAGATTATTCCGCCCCGTTCAAGCTCATGGAACCTTCACCGGTTTCGGCTTCGGCTCCATCAGGCGCGAAATGTCGGTCTCGCGGTCGATCTGGAGCGTCAGGAACCCGATCATCATTTCCTCCTGGCTCTGTTCCCCGAACCGGACGGTGGCCGACGGATCGGGGTTGTGCGGGTTGTTCGCGGAATTGTCAAACGTGGCACGCAGCTCCAAGCGGGTGCCTTTTGGCAGCAGTTTCGGCGCCGGGAACTCGTAGAGTTGCTGCCAGTTGAAATCGTAGCGGGGCACGTTGAAGATCGTCTCCGACTCGCCCGTCGGGTATACGGCGCGCATTTCCATGGATTTGCCGCGCAAGTGCATGTGGGGACCTGCCGAGATCAACCGGACATCGGTGGCGAGTGTCGCAAACGTCTCAAAGACGTAGTTGGGGTCGTTCGGCGGGATGACGAAGCGCGAGGCGGAGATCCCGTCAAACCAGCCACGCCGGGCCGGAGGCTTCGGGGCATACAGGAGGCCGATGCGCGTGGTATCCGTGGCAGGTTTGCCGTTGGACGTGTAGTGGATCTGAAGCACGAAGTCGGAACCGGCCTTGACGAGGAAAGCCGTGTCGTCGGGAAGGACAACGGGTTCTTCCCCGGGGACATAGCTGGCGAGTTGCTCGTCGGCAATGGAACCCTCTTTGGTGCGGTCCCCGTCCGAATTGCGTTTCTGGGTGCTACCGGGTCGGGGAGTCGGGACAAACGCCTTGCCCTCTGGATAGCCCGCGAACCATTTGGAGCCGGGCGTGCGGACAAAGAGGAAGGCATGGTGGACCACGGCACGGTTGCCGGGCCGGATTTCGGAGGCTCGGACCCAGGTGTCTTCCGTGAGGCCCGAAGGTAGGATCACGTAGGTGTACTCGACAGTGCCTGTCGGCGGCACCTCGTACTCGGGCATGGTGATAACACGGTCGGGCTGGCCGATTCCCCACCCTTCGGTGAAGCGGCGGGGCGGCGGGGCGAGCTTGGAGTCGCCTTCGGGGGCGCCGGAATCGACCCAAGCCTTGATAGTCTGGATGTCGGCGGGCGAGAGTGAGGAGTCGTTTCGGAAGTGTCCGCGCCTTCCTTGCGGCGCTCCTGCTTCCTGCGTTCCTGATTCCTGCGTTCCGACTTCCTGCGTTCCAGCCTCCTGCGTTCCTGATTCAAACCACGGCGGCATCCGTTTCAGCGCAACAGCTTCCTTGATGGCCGTAGCCCACTTGCGTGTGTCCTGATAGCTGAGCAGGGCCATGGGGCCGATCTCGCCGGGGCGGTGGCAGCTCTGGCAGTGCGCTTGGAGGATGGGCTCGATATCCCGGTGGAACGTCGGCGCGGCGAGTGCCGCGAACGGCAGGACGAGCGGGAGAGCATGTCGGAGGACAAGCTGGACGGGTCTCATGATCCCATCGGCGCAAGGACTGCTCAAAAAGGTTCATTTCCCTTGAATTTCTTGAGAGCCAGCCGTCCTGCGGGCACGCATCCGAGCCAAACAGGCGAGGATGGTACCGTGAGCGATAGCCGATTCGCGCCATGCCCTACATGTCCACTACCCGCCAGATCCGAGTCTCGGTTGAGCCAATCTGGCTCGAAGACCACTCCAATCCGGGGGAGAACCGCTACGTGTGGGCCTACCAGGTGGAAATCAAGAACCTCGGCGGGGAACCGGTCCAGTTGCGTTCGCGACACTGGATCATCACCGACGGCAAAGGCAATGTTGAGCACGTGCGGGGACCCGGCGTGGTGGGCAAGCAACCGAGGATCGAACCGGGCGAGTTGTTCGAGTACACGAGTGGCAGCACGCTCAAGACTCCCTCGGGATTCATGGGCGGTACTTACCGGATGAACACGGACCTGGGCGAGGTATTCGACATCGAGATTCCCACGTTCTCGCTGGATAGCCCGCACGAGCGGGTGCTGGTGAACTAGCGGGGGGAAGCCTACCCGTGGCCCAAACGCATCGCCCAGCCGATGCCGAACAACGCCACCACGAACATCGCGAAGCAGTACAGACCGTAGTTCAACTGCTCCTTCTGCGTCTTCTTCGAGGTGATGCCCATCACGACGGACGTCAGCAGGGCGAACAGTACCGCGGCTTCAAAATGCGAGAGGTTGATCTTGGGCATCGGCTATTCCTTCTCTCCGCGCGAGATTTCCCAAACGTCGACCATTGCGAGGATGTTCAGCAACCCGGCCGAGACCAGGAATTTGGTCCCATAGTCGTGTACCGCGCCGGCCATGTCGACCTGGGCGGTGACGAACATGCTGGTGAAGATGTAGATGCCGCCGGACGCCAGATTGCACAAGAACCCGCCGTAGTTGATGAACGTGGTCAGGTAGTCGGTGCCCTTTTCCGGCGTAAACATTACGCCCCGCATGAACATGCCGAACAGGAACATGGTGATCACGGCGGCGAATGTCAGTGCGCCGCGGCCGGACTTCTTGAGCATGAAATACCCTGCTCCGGGAAGAAGCCATGTGGCGACCACGGGCCAGACCGAGGCCATGATGGGCGGAGATTCCGGCTCTTGCGGCGTGCCGGTTTTCGTTGGAGATGCCATGCTGTGAATTATTACGAGGTTACCATGCGGATGGTTCGGGGAAAACGGTCGAGGCCGATCGCAGGAACGGAGTGGCATGGTATCCAAGAGGAGATGCGTTTCGCGACCCTGCCCACCCTCGGCGTGATCTTGGCCTCCACGCTCAGCTGTTTGCCGATGGAGGCGCAACTATTCCACCGCTTGAAGGCCAAACAGGGCGGCGGCTCCGCCATCAGTCTCCGCAAGCGGCTGCACGTCAATACCCTCATCACGGAACCGGGCACTGTGGAAGTCGATTGGGCCAATCTCTTCTCGGTTACCAGTGGCGACTATGCCATGCCCTCGGCGATCAAGTACACGCCGGAAGGATCCACCATCCCGTGGGGGCGAACAGAGTACAGCATCGCGTTCGATACACTTGCCGCCACAGACGCCGGGGGCGGCAAGCTGGTGCGGTTCAGCCAGGCAGTTTCGATCACCGGGACGGCGGTCTTGATCGACGGCGAGAAGCTGGATATCGCCATCGCACCGCAGGCCTCTTTCTTCCTGCGCGACGAAAGCGGTGCGCGGCTCGGTGCCACGGCGATTGTTCGATACGACAGTGGGCGTAATAGCACGGGCTTCACGCTGGGTTGGTCGGGGGCGACCCACAGTTCCGCCACCAATCCCGCCGGAACACTCGACGCGGGCTTCGGCTACGGGCGGAACTTGTCGGGGTCGCCGCTTCTGGAGAAATTCACGCCGCACACCAACATGATTTGGGAGCGGTCGACCGGCGTGCCCGGTGCCGTCGCGTTATTCGAAGGAGTGGAGTACCAGATGACGGACCGCGTGGCGTTCGATCTTTCGGGCCAGCATTTCGGCTTGCGGGGAGCGACGCCTGACAACCAAGTGGTGGTTGGCATGACGGTGAGTCTGGGGCGTTTGAAATAGAGGGGATGCCGGGGGAGTCGACCCGGCACCCCCCTCGAGCCCCTAGACGGAACGCCTGTAGCGCCGCGCCAGCAGGCAAATCCCCATGCACCCGACCGAAAGCAGCAGCGTGCCGGGCTCCGGCGTCCCGGATGTTTCGGATGTGGCGATGAAACCAACGGTGGCACCGTTGTTGTTGTAGGTTCCTACGATCTGGTCAAGATTGTTCATACCCAGAACCGTGACGCCGGAAAAGCCGGGCACCTCCAAGGTGGTAAATGCGGCACCGTCGTAGAAGAATCCGCCGCCGTTTTGGTTGACTGCATAGTGGCCCGCGTTGTTGATGCCCCAAACATAGGTGTCGCCCGAACCGGGGCCGTCGATGGTCGTGTATACGCCGTTGTGAAGCAGAAAGCCGTGGACGGCGCCGCTGCCCAGCGAGTAGGCTCCGACAACATCGTTGCTGTCGTTGATCCCGAGCGGTTCCGTGGACGTCGATCCGGGGAAACGAATCTGCGTGTACGTCCCGTTCTGCAATTCAAAGCCAAATTGGCCGTCGCTGCCAATGTAGCCGCCGAGGATGGTGCCGGTGTTGTTGATGCCCGAGCCGAAGGAGTCGTATATGGTGTTCCCGCCGAAGGATGGTACCGAGAGTCGGGTTGCCGTGCCGTTGATCAGGGTGAAGGCGTAGAGGCCGCCATCCGTGCCCACCAGGTCGCCCGCGTTGTTGATCCTCGTGTCGTAGGTCAGCGCGGCCCCGTCGGTCTGCGAATACTGGGTGAAGGTGCCGCTCGAGTAGGTGAAGATCGAGCCGCCGCCATGGTCGCCGCTGACGACACCATTGTCGTTGATGCCGAACGGGCGGGTGCTGCTGTAAAGGGGGTCGGAGATGCTTTGGTAGTCAAAGGTGGCTCCGACCGACGGCAGCGCTGCTGCGGCGAGAAGGAAAGGGAGCGATGAGGGCAAGGACCGGAAGTGTCTCATGTACTGGTAAGCGGAAGCGCGCCGCAATACCGGACACGGGATTCACATTTTTTCAACAAACCGCAAACCCGCCTTGCCACGAGCACTTTGGTTCCCCGGGGGAACGCCCGAGCGTCGCCTTTGCGGGAACCCTCGTCCGCCGACACACTCCCGACCCCAATATAATCAGAGCGTGAAGTTCGCCACCCTCGGCGTAGCGCTGCTGGCTCAAACCGCCATCGCCGCCGACCCCACCCTCTACGCCCTTATGGCGGTCACCAAGGAATACGTTGTTGGTGCGAAACTGCCGCCCAGCGGCCTTTTCCGCCACGAGCCCACCGGCTGGCAGCATCTCAACTACAACCACCCCTTCCTCTTTGGTCTCGACTATGACCGCTCCGACCCCGCCACCCTCTACCTAGCCGCAGGCAACGGATTGTTCCGGGTTGCCAGGAAGGCACCCGAGTGGACTCAGCTGACCGGCTCCGACGTCACCGAACTCCGCGACGTCTCGGTCGACCCACGCACAGGCGCCATCTATTTCGGCCACAGCCACGGCATCCGCGTTTCCACCGACCGCGGCAGCACTTGGCGCGAACTTTCCGCCGGACTCCACCGCAAATACACCGAGGCCATCCGCGCAGACCGCGTCAACTCCGGCGTGCTCCTCGTCGGCGGCGAGGAGGGCATCTTCCGCAGCACCGACAGTGGCGCGAAGTGGAAGCTCGCGGGGGCCGCCGGGATTCAGATCACCCGCATTGAGCAATCCCCCCGCGACGGGTGCCAGTGGCTCGCGACCACCTACGAGGGCGGCCTCTACGGCTCCACCGATTGCGGCAAGAGCTTCGAGGCCACCGGCCGCGTCGGACTCGGGCGCAACCTCTACGACGTCGCCTTCGACCCAACCAACCCGGCCCGCATCGCGGTCGCCGGATGGGGCCCCGGAGTTGCGCTGTCCGAGGACGGCGGGAAAACCTGGCAATCCCGCAATAGCGGCCTCCCCGCACCCGAGGTCACGGCGGTCGCGTTTGACCCCGCCCATCCCGGACGTATCTACGCCGCCGTGCATCAGGAAGCGCTCTTCGTCTCCGAGGACCTCGGCAAGACCTGGTCCCACAGCGGCCTCGACGGCAGTTCCGTCGCACGCCTCAAATTCGTGCCCGAAGGAGGGTCCAAGCAATGAAAACGCTGTTCGGACTGGCGTTTGCAACCCTATATATGTCGGTGCCGCTGGTCGCCGAGACCCCGGAATTCGCCCAACGGAAGCTGGAGATCATCGACGCCTACGCCCACTACCCCGGCCCCGGTGACGCCGGATATGGTCAGATCGCGGCTCGACTTTGGAAGCACGAGAACCCGGAATGGTGCTCCCGACGGCTGGAGGAACTCTTGGCGGCAGGTCCCACGGGCGACATGTTCTGGATGTTCCCGGTCACCGCGATCGCCCATCTGGACCAAGGCCAGCTGACGCCGTCGGCACGCCAGGCGCTGAAACGGGCGTGGAAAACCTACATGCCCTACCGGGGCGATACGGAAAACCACTTCCTGCTTTACTACTCGACGCTCTACCTGATGTCGCAATACTGGCCGAATGACGGCCCGGAAACCTGGTACACCGGCAAGAGTTCCGCAGCCAACCTCGAGGAAGCCCGCCAGTGGATCGAAAACTGGGTCAAATTGACCACCGCCCGGGGCCAAGGCGAGTACGATTCGCCCCACTACATGGGCGTCTATTTGATCCCAATGTCCTACCTTGCGGCATGGGCCAAGAATCCCGCCATGAAGAAGCGGGCGCAAATGATGCTCGAGTATCTGATCGCCGACTACGCGCCGGAAAACCTGGAGGGCCTCTACGTCGGCGCGCATGCCCGCGTCTACGAGGACCAATTGGTGGAGCGTTGGAAGGGCGTTTCTAGCGACTTCGGCTGGCTGTGGTTCGGCGTCGGCCGCCGCTTGCCGATGCCGGACAACTACGTCCTGTACTACGCCCTTGCCAGTGGATTCGAGCCGCCCGAGATCCTGAAGAAGATCGGCACCGACCGCACCAACGCCTACACCCACCTCGAACGCAAGCGCACCCGCAACCGCTGGCGCTTCAACGACGACCTGCACGGGCCCGTATATAAGACCACCTACGTGCGGAAGGAATACGCGGTCGGCTCCGACCAAGGCGGCATCCTGCAGCCGATCCAAGAGCATTCCTGGGACGTGACTTGGTCCGTGCCCGACCCGCGCGGGGTGCAGAACACCTTCTTCACCGTCCAGCCGTTTTCGTCGATCCACGAGTTGCAGACCTACTTCGTGTTCAATCCGGATCCGGCAATCGAGGGCGTCGTCAAGTCGAAGAAGACCTATGATTCGCCCGACAAGCTCCTCGGCGGATCCCCGTACGAATCGATCTTTCAAGACCGCGACACCGTGATTGCGCTCTACAACATCCCGGCGGGCACGCGGTTTCCGGGCATCAACGGCTTCTTCTCGAAGGACCTTGGCGAAACACGCGAGGACCCCTCCGGCTGGATCTTCATGAAGGCCGGCGACAGCACGTACATCGCCTGCAAGCCTCTCCGCCCCTACGAATGGAAGCCGATCGCGGGCGGCGGGCGGCGGCTCTTCAGCCCCTATCCGACCAACGGCGTGGTAGTGCAGGTGGCGGCGCAGTCGGAATACCCGGACCTGGCGGCTTTCGGGCGGGCGATTCTGGCGCTGCCCTTGGAAACCAAGGTCGAGCCGACGCCCCGTGTGCGCTTCCGGTCGCTGCGGGGGCGCGTGCTTGAGTTTGAGTACGGCGAAGTGCCCTCGGTGGACGGCAAGCACGTCGACTATGCAAACTGGCCGCTCTTCGGAGGGCCGTTCCTGGAAGCGGCTGTCGATTCCGAAAAGTTGACCATGAAGTACGGCGAGCTGCGCCGCGAGCTGGATTTCCGGTCCCTTACCGTGAAGGAGACCGGGCGGTAAACGAGCGGAAATCCGGAGAATCCGCTATTCACAAATTTCACAATTTCGGGTATGCTGGTTGGGCGTCCGAAACAATCTCCACGGAGTCCCGACCATGTCCACCACCCCGCCCACCACCCGTGCCGGCTGGCTGAATTGCGAACACCGCACAGACCAGGAGCGCTGCACCGCGAAGAGTATCATTTGCCGCAAGCACCTGGTAGAAGCCCTGAAGGACGGTGCCGAACTGGAGCACTACCTTATGTGCATGTACCTCTACGCGGCACTGTCGCTGAAGAGGTATCCGGACGAGGCCTGTACCGCCGCCCAAGTTGAGGTCGTGCGCCGCTGGGCCAGCCAGATCTTCATGGTCGCCCGTCAGGAGATGGAGCATTTGGCGCTGGTTAACGGCATCTTTTCGGCCATCGGCGCCCCGGCATACTTCATCCATTCGGACGATTTCCAGAACCGTCCGCTACAGTCGTTCCAGCTCAATGTCCACGCGGATGGGGGCTCGGGCTTGGAGCCGAAGCAGTTCGCGTTCTCGCTGGACCGGTTTTCCCCGTCCACCATGGACACCTTCAGTTGCGTCGAGAGTCCGCCTTGGGACAAGGTCAGGGACAAGCCCGACGAGCCCTGCTGGTGCTTCCTGAAGCCGGGCGAGAACGCGGCCCCGGCGTTGTCGGCTCGTCGCGCATTCCGGCATTTTTCGCCGCCCGCCGCAGTGCCCCAGGCCAACACCCTCCAGGCTGTCGAAGAAGCGGGCGCCGGCACCGTTGTTGAACTCTATACAGCGGCCGAGCACGCTATCAACACGATTCCCGAGGACATCCTCTTCGCCAAACCGGGAAACCAAGTCTATGTCATCGCCCAGTACGACATTTATGTGATCCCCGTGACCGACCGGAGTTCGGCCTTGGAGGCAATCCGGCTGATTCTCCACCAAGGCGAGGGCAACCTCAGCGATCCCGCGGTCACCAGCCACTTCGACACCTTCGTGCGAATCCGCGGCGACCTGAACCGGATGCAGCACGAGGATCCCAAGTTCGACCCGGCGTTGAACCTCGTCGCCAATCCGCGGCCGGAGGCTATCCCCAACGAGTTCACCCGCGACATGCTGAAAGTAAGCGCCTACAGCTACGGCACCATGCTGATGGTGCTGACCGCGGTGTACGACCACTACGTGACCACCGGGTCCGCGCAAGACGTCTATCCGCACTTTAGCGAGGCGCTGTTCGAATGCGTCTTCGCCCCCATGATGACCATGGTGATCCGCAAGCAGGGCGAGATCCTGACCATGCTCCCGACAGGCCGGGCTAACGAGCGCACAGGCCCGGCGTTCGACATCCCCGCCGACGTGAAGGCTCTCCTCGAGAGCCACCAGGCGGGAAACGGACCGGAGTTGACGAACATCGACACCTTCGTCGACCGGTTCGAGCACCTCACTGAGGACGTGCTGGCATTGGTTGGGCGCGTCAATGAGATCGAGGACGAGGTCTGCCGCGAACGCGTCCGCCAAGAGCTCGAGTTCCTGCACCAAAATGCCTACCGCATGACGAACAACCTAAAGCTCGTCTACCAACAGGGCAAGTTCAGCCAATTCTAGGGACCGGACACGGAAGGAGAACCACCATGAGCGCCACCAAACTTCTCGCCATCAACTTCGAAGGCTACTTCATGTGTCGCCTCGCGACCGACCCCGACCCCACCAACGAACGCCGCGGCACCAGCGGCTACACCATGGCCGTGGCGGGGGAAGACGATCTGGACCAGATCCTGCGCCTGCAAGTAACCAAGGAGCAAAAGGCTAAGTGGCTGCGCGAGCCCGCCTTGGCGAACGGGATCGATCCGGGAGTCAAGGTCTCGGGCGTCAGTTTCGACGGCAAACCTTATGCTCCCGGCGAGGCGCTGCGCGGCCAGCCGGTCAATCTGACCGGGCGTAGTTCCTCGTTTGCCGGTCCGACTTTCCAGAGCCGCAACAACATCGTCGGCTCCGACGACACCATGGCCTTCGCCGTCGACCCGTTCGACTTCCGGATCGGCGATTCGGTCCGGGCGTTGGACTTCCTCGATCCTGCGGACGCCGTCCTCTACCACCAACGATATCCCGACGGGACTGCGGAAATCGGTCCGGGGGACGGCTGCTTCCCCACCACCGAAATCTGGAAGATCGCCAACCCGCAGATCTACCTGCGCCGTTTGCCGTTTGCCTTCAGCGCAACCTCGACGGAGGCCCAGGAGGCGGTCGGGGCCTACGACATGTACCGATGGTTCCGTGACCGCCGCCGCTTCCTCGAGGATTCCATCCGGAGGCTCGAAACTGGCAACGATCCGCAGCGGGAGATGAAAATCCAGTCAGCGCGTTCGCGGATTTTCCAGATCGAAGAATGGGGCTTGCGCGTGATCGGCAAACTGGCCTTCCAATGCTCCTGGCAGCACAACATCAACGGCATCCGGCATGTGGGGGAGGACCTTGCCCGGCAACTCAACGGGACCATCGGGGACGAACCATGGAACATCTCCTATTGGTGCGGTGCCTGGGACGGCGACCTGCTGACGGGTTACATGCGGGGCACACTGACCATGCCGTTTACCCCGGCTTCTTAGTTGTCCGGCCCGATATAATTCAATCTTGGTGGCTTTCTGAGCCTGAAATCCAAGTACGCGCTCTCGATCCTCGCGGCGTTGCTCTCCAGCGGGCAACTGGCGGCGCAGTCGTCGGCAGTTCGGATCGGCTTGGTCAGCGGGGAGTCCCAGAGAGAAGTCTCGGCCCTTTTCCTACCGTTCACGCGTTATCTGGAAACTGGCATTCCGGGCAACCGGTTCGAGATCGTCCGGATGGCCTCCATCGAAGAGTTGATCCGGGCCGCGGAACAGGGGCGTATCGAGTTCGCCTTCTGCAGCGCGTCGGCGATGGTTGAGTTGAACGTACGGCTGGGCGCAAGGCCGGTTGCGACGCAACTGCAGCCCTCGCCGGATGGCAACGGAGCAGGGCGCGGCTCTCCCTTGGCTGGCGGTGCCGTTTTCGTGCGCAAGTCCCGTACGGATATCCGTGCACTCCGAGATGTGAAGGGAAAGCGCGTCCTGGCGCTGTCGCCGCTGGCTGTGGGCGGCTGGCTGGCACCTCTGCATGAAATGAGGCACGTCGGCCTGGATGAAAAGAAGGACTTCGCCAGCCTCCAATTCCTCTTCTCATACCAAGGCATCGCCGAGCAGGTCTGCGCAGGCAAGGTGGATGTCGGAGTGCTGTCGGGACCCGCACTGGGCAGGGTGCATGACTCGTGTCCCGACGGTTTCCGGGTTCTGCCCGGACCAAGCGGAGTGGCGACGGTCGGTGGCTACCCAGTCAGTACCCGCCCCTACCCCGAAACCGCGTTGGCTGCGATGGCCAACGTGGACCCGGATCTGGCATCGCGCTTGGTGGTGGCCCTGCTGACCATTGCGCCTGACAGCGAGATTGCACGGGCTGTCAACTCGGCAGGGTTTTCGATTCCCCAAAGCTATGCTCCCGTCCAGCAATTGATGGAGGATTTACGGGTTCCTCCGTTCGAATCCTACGGGTCTCTAACACTGACCCAGGAGATGGCACTGCGCGTACGGGAGATCTCGGGAGTCCTGGCGACCTTCGCGCTCATCCTGTTCGCGGCGTGGCTGCGGGCCCACCGGCTTTACCGCGATTTGAAGACATCGGAGTCCGTGCGTCACCGCGTCTTTGAACGCTCCCACATTGCACAAGGAGTGGTGGACCCCGAAGGCTGGACCTTTGTCGACTGCAATCCGGCAGCCGTGCAATTGTACGGCTGGTCATCCCGGGACGAACTCAAGGGGAAGAGCATCGCCGTAGTCTCAACCCCGGCGCAAGCTGACGGGACGCCGTCGACGGTTCTTGCCGCAACGCAGATGGCGCGGGCTGGCACCGCAAAGGAAATGATCTTCGATTGGCGCCACCAACGCCCCGACGGTACCGTTTGGGACGGCGAAATCCACGTGATCGGCTTCCGCAGCAATGGCAAGCTGTTGGTTCAATTCACCCTGCAGGATGTGACCGCGTCGCGTGCGCTGGAACGCCGAGTTCAATTGCTCGCGCGGGCGCTCCACAGCGCGAAGGAATGTATCACCATTGGCAGTGCCGAGGGCCGGATTGTGTACGTGAACGAGGCTTTTGTCACAACATACGGGTACTCCGAGGCGGAACTCCTTGGACAGAGCGTCCTGACGGTGGTCTCCCCGCGCAATTCCGCCGAGACCACAGGAGGAATCCTGCCCGGGACGCTGGCGGGAGGCTGGCGCGGCGAACTCTGGACCCGCACCAAGTCGGGACGCGACATCCTGGTGGACCTCACCACCGCCATTGTCTACGACGAGAACAAAAGGGTGGTGGCGACTATCGGCAGCGCCCGCGACATCACCGAGTACCGCATCCTGCAGGAGCAGTACTCGCAGTCGCAAAAGATGGAGGGGATCGGGCGGCTGGCGGGAGGCATAGCCCACGACTTCAACAACCTGCTGACTGTCATCAACGGCTACTGCGCCCTGATCCTACAGAAGATGCAGGTAACAGTTCAGGCCCGTGGTTTGGCGGGTAGGAGCGAAGGTGCGGGAAGGCCCGCGCGGTGTGAGTGGACAGCCTGTTTGAGGTAGTCGAGAGGATTGCGGCCTTGGATGCGGCAGGTCTGGGTGGCGGTGAGAAGT
>CAIVPR010000045.1 GCA_903907865.1 uncultured Acidobacteriia bacterium | reverse complement strand
CCCTGGGTGCGTACTACAGGCACACCGCGGCAAGGGTCGGGGGCGACGTGGCCGTCTTCGCCACCGCCAGAAAAATTGGCACGGTGGTCTACCGGCTCCTGCGGTATGGCCAGCCCTATGTCGACATGGGGGCCGAGGCCATGGAGAAACAGTACCTGCAACAACGGATCGGAAGTGTCAGGAGCAACGCCGACCAGCTCGGATTCGACCTCACGCCCCGAACCGCCGCAGCCTGAGGAAACTTCGACCGGAGACCCGCCGAAAATGGCCACACGTTAACTACGTTAACGCTGCCTAGTGTTATCAATAACTTGCATGGTTCCCGGAAATCTGTCACAGACCAGTCCGGCCATGCAGCTTCGCCACTGGTCAGGGCTTTCAGCCGCCTCATGCGCCGCCAGGCGCAGGTTCCTACGTTCTTGCACCATAAGACCACGCTACCTCAGCCCCCTTACTCGCACCCCGCCCCGGCACACAAATTCTTCCCGAAGAACGGCATAACATGATTCTGGAACCGGTCCGCCAACGCGCTCGTGTGCGTGCCGCTGTAGATCTCGAACGAATTCGCGATCCCGTACCTGTCCAGAATTTCATGCAACTTGGCCGCCCCAGCCTTCAGTCCGTCCTGATCCCCCACGTCGATCGCGATGGCCCGGTACTGCCGCAAATTCCCCACATACTGGTCCACAAACGCCAGCGGCGCATTCGCAGCCCACTTCGCGATCACCTCGGCGTCCACCACGCCGTTCTTCGTCGGCAGATCCAGATACAGCGGAGGATTCTTCGGGTTCGGCGACCAAGCCGCGGCCGACGCCAACTGCGCCCGCAACCCGAACGGCAACTTCGCCGAATCTGCCGGCGACTTCACCGCCTCCAGCGCTTTTTCCGTTTCCGGATTCACCGGCCCCGCACCCCGCGCCGCCATGCAGCACGGACTCATGATGTACAAGCTCCCGAACACGTCCGAATGCTTCATCCCGATCCGGCTGGCCCCGTACCCGCCCATGGAATGTCCCGCCAGCCCCCGGCTCGACCGCTTGGCAATCGTGCGGTAGTGCGCATCGACATAGGCGACCACGTCATGCGCGACGAACCGCTCGAAATCCCCGGTGGTGGGCGAACTGGAGTACATCGACCCGTTGTGGACCGTCTTCGAATCCGGCAGCACGACGATCATGTTCTGCGCCCCCTGCGCGAACGCGCCCTCGATGGTCTGCGGGACGACGATCTCCTTGGTCCACTGCTCGGCCCCGATGGAATAGCCGTGCAGCGCGTAGACCACCGGGTAACGACGGGTCCTGTCAGCCGCATAGCCGGGCGGCAGGAACACGATCACGTCCCGGTCAACCGCGTCGCCTTCCAGATTGCCTTCGAGGGCGGTGCCGTGGACTTTGATGTGCTCGACCGTGACCGGCTTGGCACCTTGCACGACGGGGGGAACGATGGTTTGGACTTGGGCCTGGGCCAAGCCGGCCATCAAACAGAGGATGGAAATCGCTTTGTTCATGATGCCGTGATTCTATCCCACTGAACCGAGCGGCCGCCAGGTGTACGGACCTCGGAGATTCCCACCGCCTATGCAACAATTGGCACTTGGAGGGCAAAACATGCGCTGGTCCGACTACAACGTAGTCTCCTACCGCAACCAACCCACCGGCTGGGTAGCCGAGATTCCGGCCATTGAGGGCTGCTACGCCCTAATGCCAATCCGCGACGAAGCTGTCCGGGAACTCCGCGACGTCTTCGAGATGATCGCCGAGGAGTATCGGGAACGCAGCTTGCCACTCCCGGTTGATACGACCGAACTGGTTCATCCCTAGACTTCCGCCGCGCTGTGACGATCCCCCCTACCACTCCGCCACCGACCCGTCCTCATGGAACACCCGCGCCATAGGCCGCGTGCCCCCGAACGGATACTTCGCCAAACTCGCCTCCGACAACTCGAACCCCAGCCCAGGCTTCTCCGACAGCGGGAACCGCCCGTCCACCATCCGCATCGCCGGAAACCCCAGCCACTCCTCCCAAACCTTGTCCGTCGGCCCCGGCTTCACCTGCCCGCAGATCTCCTGCACCACGAAGTTCGGCATCGCCGCGTCCACGTGCAGCGTCGCCAGCCCCCCGATCGGCCCTTCGCACGCGTGCGGAGCCATCGACACCCCCGACACATTCGCCGTCGCCGCCACTTTCCACAACCCCGTAATCCCGCCCGTATGGTTGATGTCCGTCTGCAGGATGTCGATCACCCCCATCTCGATCAACTCCCGGCACCCGTACGACGTGATCAGCCGCTCGCCCGTCGCAATCGGCGTTGTCGACCGCCTCGCGATCTTCGCCATCGCCTGTACATTCTCCGGCGGGCACGGCTCCTCGATGAACAGCAGGTTCAGCGGCTCCACCTCCTTCACAATGATCGACGCCACGCTCGGACTCGTCTTCGCATGGAAATCCACCGCGATATCAATATCCGGCCCCAGTGCCTCCCGGTACAGATGGATCGCCTGGATCGCCCGGTCAATCTTCGGCCGCCGCTCGATCCACTCGTAATACCCCGGAATCCCCGACTTCACGCACGTGATCCCCTGTTCCTTCGCCGTTTGACGGATCTGGATCAACTGCTCGCGGTTCGCCCCGTCCACGTGGTAGTACCCCCGCACCCCCCGCGCGTCGAACGGCCCGCCCAGCAGCTTGTAGACCGGCATGCCGAGCGCCTTGCCCCGGATGTCCCACAGCGCCTGGTCGATGCCCGAGATTGCCGACCCCATCACCGGCCCCGCCCGGTAGAACGAATGCACATACATCGATTGCCAGATGTGCTCCACCTGCATCGGGTCCGCCCCGATCAGGAAGTCCCGGAAATCGTTCACGCAAGCCATCACCGCCCCGGCCTTGCCCTCCAGCGTGCCTTCGCCCCACCCGACCAGCCCCTGGTTGGTCTCGATCTTTACGAACACGTAGGGCCGGTCCGAATTCGGAGTCAGCGACACCCCGAACACCTTCATCCCCGTGATCTTGATGCCCGATTGCAGGTGCGGAAACGCGTCCATTCGCGCCGGCCCCGTCTGCCGACCCGGCCCGGCCTGCTGGAACTCGCAGCCGCAAGCCGCATCCACAGCCATCGACGGACGCCGTTTTGCCGCAACCGCCACCGCACCGGCGGATCCGAGCGCGGTTCCCAAAGCGAGGAAGTTTCTACGCTGCATGATATTTCTCCACGGCGGCCTCGTTCACGGTGATTCCCAGACCCGGCGCGGTCGTCAGCTCCAGGAATCCGGCATTGTTCTTTTCCAGCGCCTGCGATACCATCTCCCGCCGCATCGCCCGGTCGGCCTCGGCGACCGGCACCGGCACATGCTGGATGAAGAAATTCGGAATGCTGGCCGCGAGTTGGATCGCAGCCGCAGTGCCCACCCGGCCGCCGCCATGTCTCGGCGCAACGGCCACGTAGTAAGGTTCCGCCAGGGCCGCGATACGCCTCGCGCCGCCGATCCCGAAAATCGCAATGTCGGGCCGCACAATATCCACCAGGCCCTCCCGCAGCAGCGCCTGGAAGACGCCGTGGTCGCTGATCCCGTCCCCGAATCCGAGCGGCACGACCGTCTCGCCCGAGACCTTCCGCAACGCCTCCAGGTTGGCGTGGGAGCAGGGCTCGTCAAACCACAGCGGGTGCTTGGTCTCGACCGTCCGCGCCACCGACGCCGCATCTCCCGGCGTGAGCAACCCGTTGCCGACGAGCACGAAATCCCCGTCCCCCGGCACCGCGTTCACCAGTTCCAGAATCCGGTTCTGGTAGGCCTTCCCCTGGTTCCGGGACACCGGCGCGGGCACGTCGACCACGGCAACCGGGAACTCCTGCGATTGCGGCGACCCATATGCCCGCACTTTCCCGCGAGTCGGACCGCCCAGCACCCGGTAAACCGGAGCCTTGGTCGCTTTCCCCATGATGTCGAGCAGCGCGATGTCGAGAGCCGCCCGGAAAGGCGTCGAGGGCGCAATCGTGGCCCATGCGTTCGCAGGCTTGCCGAGCCACTCGGCCTGCAAAGCCTTCAGGTCCGCACCGGGTTCATAGCCGCACTCGCCCCAGCCCACGATTCCCGACCGGGTCGCAACCCGCAGCAGCGAATACCGGTTGCCCGAAACCGGCTCCCGAACGGGAAGATGCCGAATCTCCCGAACATCCAGCGCCGACGGTGCCGCAGCCGCCGCCACCTGCGGCGCAAGCCGCATCCGAAGCCGTTCCCTCCGATGTATCACCATGCGATCTCCGAACGGATTCTATCACCGATCCCACCTGCGTGCGCTGCACTGCGTGGGACGGGCAATATTGCCCGCGGCAGCCTTTCAGGCAGCCGTGACCGAACGGCCCGGCACCAAACGACTTTTTGCACCCCCGCTACACGCAATCATGCGCAAATGCCGCTAACTCTTTGCCGCAAAGCGTGCCGTCCCCGCCCTAACCGGGCATGCCTCGGGTTCCAGAAAGTGCTCGCGTCTGTGTGGGGCGGCCATTCCTGGCGTGACCACGGGCGCAGAGCGGTGCCCCGACTCATCCAGGATAAGTTCGGCCTTGCCGCTTCGCCACTGGTCAGGGCTTTCAGCCGCCTCATGCGCCCCAAGGCGCAGGTTGCTTGTTACTGCCCTGCGTCGCCTGGCAGCGCCGACACAGCCCGCATTCACAACATGCCGCGAAGTTCAAACCGCCCGCAGGTGCCTCTCGCCGAGGGAAGATCGCGTAATCGCGCTGTTGTTCGACCTCGGCTGGCAAAACCGCGAAGTCGCGGCGGAACTGCGCGTCAACGAGAGCCGCGTCTCTCAGATCAAGCAGAGCGCACTTTCAAAGCTCCGCTCTCATTTGTAACCTGTCAGCTTTACACGGGCCGCATCGGCGGCCCGTGATCCTTCTGATGACCTGCTCAGGGCTTGGATTCATCGTCCAGAGAATCGAATGTAGGGTGCGAGCCGAATCGGCCGCTCTCTCTTATTCGCCAATTGTCGCGAGATCCGTCCAGCCGTCTTTCCTCCGCGTCCTGTCCAGTGACTGTTGCGTTGCCTGTACCGACAGCCCCCGCGCGGACAATCCGAGCCTCCGGTTTGGCGAGATTTCGGCCAGCCGAGACGACAGGACCACGAGTTCGAGTTAGTTTCGGATCACCCACTTGTGTGTGCCACCTGAGATGTTTCGGGAGTCGGCTGGCCCGAACACTTTGTCGGCAGATTGGACATGAAACGAGCGGTCGCCTCCCGTGAATGACCGAGGCGGCGATGTGCTCCCGGTAGTCGCTTTCGATCTTACTCTTGACCTTGAACAACGATTGCGCTGCAGGCGTTGTAACCGGCGCGGCTGGTTTCCGCTGCTTTCTACGGCGTGGTTGAGGCAAAGGCTCTTGCGCTGGAGCGTCCGGGACGTAGCCTGAGCCGAAACAACGCATGCAGTTCTCGTTGCCACCCAGGCATCCACACTCTCGCGCCATCTTGAATTTATTGTGACACATTTTTTCAGATTCTCTCTTGCCCCCAAAAACCGTGTTGCGCGCCGCGGGACAGAACTGGGAAAATTGCCGCCGGTGACCGGAATGCCGTATCTCGGTATCAGTTCTATGATCCAAAAAGCCGAGCTTACATGGGCGACGGTAAATACCGATATAGGCGCAACCTCCCACCGCGCACGCCTCGGCCCAAGGATCGACAATCACCCCGGAACCCGACGCAGCCAAAGCCCCCGGCGCATCCCGCTCCAGCAAACTCCGCAGCCAGGGTAACGCCACATTGTCCGGCGGCAGCAGAGACGCGAACTCCATCACCCGCCGCCCCGCATCGCCAAAACGGTCCAGGTCCAAACGGTCCAGAATCCAGCCCAGCACCACCGACAAACTCTTCTCGTGGTCATGCCGGACCAGTTGCGTCCTCCCGTCCCGCTCCAACTCCTCCATCGTCGGCAAACCCAGCTGCGCCGCCAACGCCCGGTAATCCGACCCCGGGTGCGCCGCCAGCCAGGCACCCATCAACTCCACCGCCAGCACCAGCCCCCCGACCCGCGCACCAGCTCCGCCGCCGCCCCGCGCTCCGCCTCGTCCGCAAACGCCCGGAACTTCTCCAGCAATTCCATGCACTCGCCCTCCGGCAGTGCCCCCAAAGGCATCCAGTCGGCACCCGCTGGCGGCTCCAGCCGCGTCGTAAAGAGCAGGTGCAGCCGCTCCCCGTCGAGCCCCGTCAGTTCCTCCGTCTGCTGCCGCGACACCAACCGCTCGTCGGTCACGTTGTCCAGCACCAGCAGGATGCCCCGCCCCTCCCGCAACCGCCGCTGGAGGCAGCGGCAAATGGCCCGGAAGTGCGTCTCCTCCAGTTTGCGCTCCTCGTCGGAGATGGCATCGTGGAACGGCGCGTGCTCGCCCAGCGCCAGCACCGCCTGCCGCAGGCTGGCCATGCCCTCGCAGCGCAGGTAGAAATACCCGCCCGGATAGACGCCCGCGTAGGCCTGGGCGTAGGTAAGCGCCAACTCCGTTTTGCCGATGCCCCCCAGCCCCTGGATCCCGTAGACCACCCCGGCCGACCCCTGCATCAGCCGGAGCCGCAGGTTGCGCAGTTCCTCGTACCGGCCCGTGAAGTTCTTGTTGTAGGGCGGGAAGGTGTTGTGGTCGGCGAGCGCGGCCGCCGTGACCCGGTCCTTGTGGCCCTGCACCTTGGCGGCAAGGCGCGTGAGTGTCTTGCGCAGGTCAAGTTCCAGCAGCGCCTCGCGGCCCTTCTGGTAGAAGTCGTGGACCGGCTGTAACTGGCGCTTGCGCAGTTGGCTGACCACCGGCGGCGTCTCGCGCAGGAAATCCTCGCGCGGGGGCTGCACCTGGCTGAGCTTTTCGATCTCCGCCGAGACGTCCGCCGGGGCCATCCCGGAATCGGTCAGTCCCGGAACCGGGACGATGTAGATCGGCTCGGCGGCCTCGGAAAAGACGTGCTTGGCGATTTCGGTGTCGATCCACGACCGCCATTCCTTGCGGCACCACGGGCTGGCGAAGTAGTTGGGGGAGATGAAAGCGATGAACGCGCTGGCGCTGGCGACACCGTGGTGGATGCGGTGCTCCCAGTCGTGGCCCGACTCGATGGCCTCCTGGTCGAAGAAGCAGGTCAACTCCCGGCCCGTCGCCGCCTTGTGCTCGGCCTGGAGGGTGGCGACGAAATCCGTGATCCAGCCTTCGCTGCGACCGGCCCGCGCGTCGTTGTCCGCCCTCGCGTAGGAGATGAAGACGTCCCTGATGTCGGAATCGCCGGGCATTTGTCCAGCATCTCACTCTTGCCACGGGAGCGCCAGTACCCCTGTCAAGAACCATGAAAATAAACAGATAAACCCCAAACCGCCTATTCCGCAGCTGTAGGAAAACGCCCCCGACGTTCGTTTTCCACCCCCGCCCGCGCTACGATCACCCCTTCCCATCGCGGTCCGCCCGCCGGTCAACACCACGAGCTGACAATAATTTACACGACTAACGGGTGGCTGGCGATGGCACCCATGTCCGATTAGGGCCGCTGCCTCGCAACAACCTGTCCGATCGCCCGGACCGCAGGTGCCGGTTCGTCCCCCGCGCCCAAAATCGTGACGTTATCACTATGCGAGCCAAGCCATTGAAAACAATGGGCCGGAGTGGCGGAATTTCACATAACGTCCAAAGCCGGAAGTGGAATTCCGGTCCACGCCAAGCGTGTCGCCCTGCGCTATCATTCAGCCATGGCCACCCCGCGCCACCAAATCATAGAACAGGAGCTCCTACGGCTGACGTTGGACCACGGCGACAGCGACGGTCAAGGGTACGGCGCATCGCTGCCAATACTCAAGCCGCTCGTCCAACCGTTAGTTCAAGACCTCACGGATCGGGATCTCACTGACGCGCTAATACGGTTGGACCGGGACGAGCACTTGGCCATATTGAAATGGATTCCAGGGCGCGGCTTTGTCCGTTTTCGTGTTTCGGGCATGACGACGCCAGTAGAATTTTTCAACCAAGGTGATTTCCGCCTCCAACCCACCCCGGACACTGACCCCTACTTGGCGCAGATCACAGCGCTAACGAGGACCGATCAAAAAGCGGTTAAGACTTCGTGGATGAACTCCACTATTCTCCCGCAACCTGAACTGTATGAACAGCTTGATGCTCTGGGCTTAGACTATGTAAAGCAAGGGCTGACGACTGGATATTTTAGCTCCCGCGACTGTAAGCGAGTAATGGAATGGATCTTGATGAAAGCGAAGGAGGCCGTATTGCCGCCAAAGAAGCACACACACTCAGGCGAGGCTTCGTCCTTCATTGCTGTGAGCAGAATTGAAGAACTCCGACAAATATCATCTCCAGATTTCGATTTTCAGAAGCTAGTTCGCCTCTGGGAGGAGCTTAACTCATCCTTCGAGCATGGCAATTATTACGCTACCGCCATGCTCACGCGCGGCATTATCGATCATATCCCGCCCTTGTTCGACAGTCATAAGACCTTTGCTGGCGTTGCCAATAACTACAGCGGGGGTGGAAAGTCTTTCAAAGAGGCCATGCAACATCTGGACGGCCTCGCCCGGAAGGTCGGCGATGGACATTTGCACATGCACATCCGCAAAAGTGAAACTCTTCCCACCATGCAACAGGTCAGCTGCGCGCAACAGATCGATCTCCTGCTCTCCGAAATCATCAGGATCATGAAATGATAAGTGTCGCTAAACGTTCTCCGCTTCGCGACACTTCGTGTCGGAAGAATGCGCCCACCGCTAGCCGAAAACTGGTGAGGAGCGTTCCTACTTCTTCGGACCAGAAGAGGCAGGCGCAACCGGGACGCCGATTGTGGGCGACGGTACGTGGGCCTTTTGTTGGGCTAGATCATGCCAAATAATAGAGGTTACAGCCATAACGGCACCAATGCACAAAACGCGTATGGACCACGCTATGCGCCGATACTTCGGTATAAGAAGTTTCGAAATGTCGAAGACGTGATGGAGGAGGTGATCGTTAAGCGTTCGCGCTGACTGCGAATGAAACGAAGCCTGCAGAAGTTCGGGACTCCCATGTTCAGCTATGCTTCCCCAGTAAACGAAGCCCTTACTTTGGGTGCTTCCAAGTCGTGGGAACACTGCCCAAACAGCAAAACCGACCGAGATGACCAACAATATGCTGGCACCAGCAGCCAACCACATCCATGCTTCCCATTGACGACACGGAACCTGCAACAGCACATGTGCTTTAGCGTTGTATAGTGCCCCCAAAAGGCCAGAGCCTATGGCAACCGAAAAGCCAGCCTTACTGTCAGCAAATCTAGAGAACTCGCACAGATATTGGTGCGAGTGCCAGATAAACCCCTGCTTTGCCGCTTCATCGGTTTCATGTTCTGACGCCTGTCGGACCTTTTCTTCGCCGCCGCGTCGTGACACCCTGGCTGGGCTCTTTCTCATTTGTGAACTCTCACGCAAAGGGGGCTGAAAGCCTGTGGGTCAACTCCCATGCTGGATAGGGAGCTTGAGTCTCGACGTAAACAAAGCCGGAAGGTTGATCGCAGAGTCGGCATGTTTGCGCCCAGCCCTGTGGTAAGTGCTGATAGACGCTGTTCCCGATGCAAATGCCACCATCTGGAATCCTGTTCATCAATTAAGATGCAAGGTTTGCCGTTGTGCCAATTGCAACCCTACTGCTTTTTTCGCCTCGTATGCCGACGCGGGCAATAGTGACGGGACCGTGATCGATGCCAACGCGGAAGCGAACTGGTGCAATGCCCTGCTCATGAATCCATCTAGTGAAGACATGATTGATTGGCGACAATTAGAACTACCGGCCAGCGACAATTAGAATTCCCGGACGACGACAACAACCAGGACCATCGGCGAAGCGCGTTGGAGCGCGCTTGCGATGGTCACCGACGCACAAGTCAGGAGGTTGAGGAAGTTGT